>SKSF01000110.1 GCA_007118095.1 Dehalococcoidia bacterium | reverse complement strand
CAAGCGCCAGGAACGGATGCGGGCGCTGATGGACGGTGAGATGACGTGGGGGCAGGCCTATCGCGACTACCTGGCGACGAGCGTCGATGCCTTCCGGTCGTTCTTCGAGCTGGTGGTGGACGCGGAGTCGCTTTCCCTGGTGTTCCATTGCACGGGCGGGCGCGACCGGACCGGCGTGAGCGCGGCGTTGCTGCTTGCGACGCTGGGCGTGGACGAGGACACGATTGCGGATGACTATGCGCGAACTGGCGAGCTGCTGCGGCCACACGTGCCCAAGTTTGGGCAGCAGTCGGAAGACCTGCAGCTCGATGAGCGCCGGTTCGAACGGTTGATCTCAACGAGCCGGGAGCCGATGCGGGAACTGTTCGAGTACATCCGGCAGGACTACGGCTCGGTCGACGGTTACCTGGACGAGGTGGGCGTCGCGCCGGCGGTGGTGCGTGAGCTGCGCGGGCGGCTCCTGGAGCCTCACCCGGCGTGACATAAATTGGAGCCCGGGAGGGGGCCCGGGCTCCAATGGGCGCAGCAGCGGGAGAGAGCGCGCTACTGCTAAAGCATATCGCCGCGCGCCTTTTCGGCCCGGGCCTGGCCTATCGCGGTGGCGACATCCTTTTCTTCCTCGGGGGGCGGGATGACGGCGGGCATGCCCAGGGACTGCATCCAGAGTTCCCGCGCCCACCCCATGGTGTGATAGAGGTGTTCGTCTTCTTCGTCCTCCACCTGCCCGTGCGCCTCTGAGAGGGCGGTGGCGACCTTGCCGTTCGCTTCCTGTGCGGCGGCGCCGATGAGCTTCCAGTTCTGGTGGTCCTTGGTCTCGGCTTCGACGACGGACTCGGCGGCGACGAGCTCAGCGGCTTCCGGCGGGCCTTCCTTGCGGGCCATCTCCATGGCTTTGACCAGGGATTCGCCCTTGTGGCGGACGACCTTGCGCCCCGGCGTTTCCTTCGACGCGTCGAGCCCCATCGTTTCGAAGACGTCCCGCAGGATGCGTTCGTGGTTCTGCGTCTCTTCGAGGTACTTCTGCCATTCTTCGCGCAGTTCGTCGTTGGTCGCGCACTGGATAGCGGCCTGGTAGATCTGCTGTCCGCCCATCTCGGTTTCGAGTGCCTGGTAGAGGAGTTCGTGGAGCTGTTCAGTCTTCATGGAGCCTCGTGCCGGGTTAGCGGTTTGCCCCCTGTGCGGGGCGCCCGTTGTTTGTTACGCATCACGGTAGGGTGCTCCACATAAGACATGCTAACGGACGGCCGGGCGGGAGTTGCATTTGTGTCACAGGATGTCCCACCGGCACGGACGCGGTGGCGACCGTCGTGGCGCTTTGGTGGCCTGTCCGGGCTCAGCGGCCGCCCGGGCGCAGGGGCCCCTCGCCCGTTTCGGTCTCGACCGTATAGCTTTCGCCGCCGGTCGTGACGGTCACCGTGCCGTGGAGGTCTGTGCCGTAGATTTGGATGCCGCTCTCGTGGAGGCGGTCGATGACGACGTCGTGGGGGTGGTCGTACTGGTTGTCCTCGCCGGCCGAGTAGATGGCGACCGCGGGGGTCATGGCGTCGAGGAAGGCCTGCGTGGAGGACGTGTACGAGCCGTGGTGGCCCACCTGGTAGATATCCACGTCGAGGTCGAGCCCGCTTTCCACCATCCAGCGCTCGGTCTGCTCTTCGGCGTCGCCGGTAAACATGAACGAGACGTCGCCCCGGTCGATGCGGACCGAGATTGAGGTTTCGTGGATATCGCCGTCGTCTCCCGGCGGGTTGAGCACGGTGAGGGTGGCGTCGCCGATTTCCCGGGTGTCGCCGGTCCGTGGTTCGGTGTAGGTGGCGCCGGACGCGTCGATGGCCTCCATCGTGTTTTCGTAGGTCTGGCTGTCGTGTTCGTATCCCGGCATCCAGACTTCTTCGACTTCGACGGCGCCGAGGACCTGCGGGAACTGGCCGATGTGGTCGGCGTGCGGATGGGTGCCGACCAGGAGGTCGATCTCTTCGACCGGAACAGACTCCAGGTAGGGGATGACGTCGTCGCGTTGCCAGTGGCCAGCGTCGATCAATATGGCGAAGTCCGGCCCTTCGAGCAGGGTCGCGTCAGCCTGGCCGACGTCGATGAAGTGAGCGGTGAACCCTGGTTCCTCCACGCGCGCGGTGGTGGTAAGGGTGGCGGCTGGCGATGTTGAAGGATCGCCCGGAGCGGTGGGCGCAGGGGATGGCTCTCCCGCGGGAGCCTCGGGCGTTGCCGGGGGCTGTGCGCTCGTCTCACCGTTATCGGCGTTACCGTCTCCGCCGGCGAAAGAAAAGGCGATGAGCAGTACGAGGACGACCGCGCCAGCGAAGGGTGCCACCGCGACCCAGCGGACACCAAAGAACTCTTCCCAGCTACGACGCATCGGCGCACGTTCTCCCGGCAGGCGCTGATCTGACTATCGTCAGACCGCGGGGCCGAGCATAGCTGTGAGCGGGTGCGTCTCCAGCAGGCGCGTGTCACGGGGTGTCGCGCGGGGGGTATCGAGGAGCCCGGCGCCGATTGTGTTTCAGGCAGCCGGGAGTTGCCCGAGACGTTCGGCGAGGGACCGGAGGTGTTCGGCATCTTCGACGTTGTCGCGCCATGCGGGCGGGATGGCGTCTTCGCCGAGGAGCGCGCCGCTGAGCGCCCCGGCCATGCAGGCGATGGTATCGGCGTCCCCGCCGAGGCTGATGGCGAAGGTGACTGCGTCCTGGAACGAGCCCGGGTGGCGGAGCGCGGCATAGATGGCGGCCGGGACGGACTCGTGGGCGGCGATGCCGTTGCCCAGGACGGCGCCAGCCCGGGCATCGGCGGCTTCTTGCAGGAGCTCTTCCACGGCGGCGAGCTTTGCGCGGAAGGTCTCGTCGTATGCGTGGCCCTGCAGGTCACGGAGGAGCCGGGCAGGGTCGAGCGTGGCCGAGTCTTCGTGGAGGAGGAATGCGGCGGCGACGGCCTGGATGACGGCGCCTTCGACCCCGAGCGGGTGGGTGTGGGTGATGCGGGCGGTCCAGGCGGCGAGGTCCGCGGTGGTGGCAGGGTCGCCACCGGTGGCAATTGCAACGGGCGCGACGCGCATGGCGCCGCCGTTTCCGAATGAGCCGGAGCCGCCGAAGAGGCTCGCGGGGGCCTGGTCCCACGGCGTGCCCGACTGGACCATGCGGAAGATCTGCGGTGGGCCAGACCCATAGCCGCGCCAGGGTTCGGCGTCGTACCGCCGGGCGAAGTGGTGGGCCATGTGGTCTCCGTCGAAGCCGCCGCGTGCGAGTAGCGATTCGGCGAGGCCGATGAGCATGTGGGCGTCATCGGTGAAGCGGTAGTTCGGCCGGCGGTCGAGCTCGGCGGCGACGTGGCCGGTCGACGCCGACGGGCCGCCTTCGAAGGGCGCGCCGAGGGCGTCGCCTATTGCCGCGCCGAGCATGAGCCCGCGGGCGCGGGAGGGAGCGGGCACCGGGGCGTGCTGCATGGGCACAGTTTCGCACAGGCCGGTGGCGGCTGTTACGTGACGCGCGTAGCCATGCGCTTTGCGAGCACGATCTCGTTTTCGGGCAGGTATCCCTCGGAGGCAACGAGCGCGAGGGCTTCGGGGTTGTCCTGGTTGACAGCGACGAACACGTAGCGCGCGCCACAGCTCATGAGGTAGCGTTCGGCGTCCTGGATGAGCTGGTGACCGATGCCCTGGCGGCGGTACCGGCTGTCGACGGCGACGTGATAGATGTACGCGCGCCAGCCATCGAACGAGGCGACGCCCGTGCCCGCGATGGCGCCGTTGTCGTCGGCGACGAGGACGACGGCAGTATCGCCCGACATCAGCGCGTCCCATTCGTCGGGGGCAGCTCGGCCGAGCCCGGCCTCTTCCCAGAGCGACTGGATGGCGTCGCGGTCGGACATCGCGGCGGGACGGATAGTGACGCGGGTTGGCGTTGTCATGGAAAGCCTCCTGTTCGTGTGCGGAACGCGCTCAGGTGCGCGAAAGGATGCGGTCCATGTCCTCGTCGCTGAAGGCGCGGAGCGTTTCGCTGTGGACGTTCCCTGCTTCGGCGATATTGAAGAGGCCGGCCATCATGGCGTCTTCGTCGGGGGCTTCGACGATGGTGACGAGGTCGAAGCGGCCCTGGGTCCAGTAGTGGCCGAGCACCTTGAACCCGCGTTCTTCGTTGGTCTTGCGGACCTCGGCGGCGCGGCGGACGGTTTCCTTGAGGTCTTTGCGACCGTCGTCGGTGAAACGGTAAAGGACGACGTAGGCTGGCATGGGGCTCCTCCCGGCCGGTGGGAGACATTCTATCAACATTGCGAATGGCAGGTATAGCAGGCAGATTGAAGTGGGCGCCTGTGCAGGCACGGTGCGGGCAAGGTGCGTCGATGGGGGTGGCGCATATGGGTCGCATGGTCGTGACGGATACCGCCCGGTAAATTAGCCTCAAGCAAAAGATGAATGGCCGAGGTGCCGAATGAAGTTTCACTGGTTTCACTTGATGCCCTACCCGGACTTGCCGGACGATTTCCGGCAAGCGCACCGGAGCGTGTGGGTCGACCCGGATTCGCGGCTCTATGACCCCGTCAAGGGGCACCACATGTACAACGAATACCTCGACACGCTGGAGTACGCGGCGGAAGTCGGGTTCGACGGCATTGGGGTGAACGAACACCACCAGAACGCCTACGGGATGATGCCCTCGCCGCAGCTCTGGGCGGCGAGCCTGGCGCGGCGGACGCGGGACGTGAACATCGTGCTCATGGGGCAGTCGATCGCGCTCTATAACCCGCCGACGCGGGTGGCGGAAGAGATGGCGATGATCGACGCTGTTTCGGGCGGGCGGTTGATCGCCGGGTTCCCGGTGGGGACCTCGATGGACACGAACTACGCCATGGGTTCGAACCCGGCGACGCTGCGCGACCGCTACCGGGAGAACCACGACCTCATCATCAAGGCGTGGACCGAGCCGGAGATGTTCGCGTGGAACGGCAAGTACAACAAGCTGCGCTACGTAAACATCTGGCCGCGGCCGGTGCAGAAGCCGCACCCGCCCATCTGGGTCCCCGGCGGGGGGTCTATCGAGACGTGGGATTTCTGCGCCGACATGGACTACAACTACAGCTACCTGAGCTTCTCCGGCTACAAGCGTGGCGAACAGCTCATGAAGGGCTTCCACGACCGGCTGGCGGAGCTGGGCAAGCCGTTCAACCCGTTCCAGGCGGCGTTCGCGCAGCAGATCATCGTGGCGAATTCGATGCAGGAAGCCGAGGACCGCTACTTCGAGCACGCACGGTACTTCTTCGAGCGGTGCCTGCACGTGTACCCGGGCTTTGCCGATGCGCCCGGCTACCGGACGGAGGCGACAATCCGCGCGGGCCTGCGGGCACAGGTGGGCGGTTCCGCGACGGCCTATGGCAAGAGCTTCAAGGAGCTGGTGGACGAAGGGTTCCTGGTGGCCGGTTCGCCGGACGAAGTGACGGAGCAGATGGAGCACCTGATCAGCTCGCTGCAGGTGGGACACCTGTTCTGCCTGCTGCACTTCGGCAATCTGCCGCAGGACAAGTGCATGGACAGCACGAAGCTCTTCGCCGAGCAGGTGATGCCGCGGCTGCGCCATCACTGGGAAGACAAGTACGAAGACCGTTGGTCGCCGAACCCGCTGCCGCCGGAACAGCGCGCGGAACCCCGGCCGGTCCGGCAGCCGGCGAAGGTGTAGGGAGGCACGAGATGGAAGCGATGACCACACAGTTGCCAACCGAGACCAATGCGACGGTCTACCACCGTGGAGGCAGTGGCGAAGCACTCCTGTACCTGCACCACATCGCGGGGATGCAGGGCTGGGAACCGCTGCACGAGGAGCTCTCGCAGAGCTTCGACGTGATAGCGCCGTATCTCCCGGGCGCCGGGCCGACGGCGGACGCGGACGAGTACCGCGACGCGATGGACCTGGTGTTGCACTACCGGGCGTTGCTCGACGAGCTCGGGGTGGCGCGGGTGCATATCCTCGGCCATTCGATCGGGGCGTGGATCGGCGCGGAGTTTGCCGCCGTCTACCCGGATCGCGTGAAGCGGATGGTGCTGCTCAACCCGATGGGCGCCTGGGAGGAAGAGCTCCAGGGCGAAGACCCATATGCGCAGGCACCGATGAAGGCGACCGCCGTCCTGCTGGCCGACCCGGGGCGGCGGGACGAGCTCATCCTGCGGAACGGCGAGGTCGACGCGCAGGAGAACTATGTCCAGGAGATGAAGGACCTGAAGGCGTCGGCGCGGTTCCTGTGGCCGGTCCCGGATACCGGGATCATGCGCCGGCTGCCGCTGGTGCAGTCGCCCACACTGGTCGTGACATCGAAGGACGACCGGGTGGTGCCGACGGGCTACGGGGACCTGTGGGCGCAACAGATTCCGACGTCGAGCGCGGTGACGATGGAAGGCGGGCACCTGGTGAACCTGGAAGACCCCTCCGGTGTCGCGACGATCGCAGGGAATTTCTTCCGCGGCGCGGAATAGCCAGAGCGGACGCACGAAGCCCCCGGCATGCCGGGGGCTTCGTGCGCTGCGATGCAGCGAGAGAAGAAGGGGCAGGAGCCTGCGTTTCGACAACGCGCTCGGACGGTCCGCCGGGACTTGTTGGCCGGTGCCCCGGCTGTTGCAGGTTCCACAGGTATTACGCACGGGGGGCGCCGCCCGATCACCCGGCCTGTGACGAGCGTGTGAAGCAGGGCGCAGCGATTACGCCTGCTGACTCCTAGAATCGATGGTCATGACGACGACGACGCAGATGAGCCCGGAGCTCGAACAGCTCCTTGAGCAACTTCAGCTTGAACAACTCGACCAGGACATGTTCCTCGGCGATCCCGGGAAGGGGGAGGGACGCCTGTTCGGCGGCATGGTGCTTGCCCAGTCGGTGGTGGCGGCCTACTGGACGGTTGAAGACCGCACCATCCATTCGTTCCACGCCTACTTCCTGCGGCCTGGCAGCCACGAGACGCCGATCCGGTTCCTCGTGCAGCGCATTCGTGACGGCCGCACGTTCACGACGCGGGACGTGATCGCGTACCAGTCGGGGGAGGCTATCTTCCAGGTATCGCTGAGCTTCACGATGCCCGAAGAGGGCGTCGATGACCACCAGGAGCCGATGCCGGGCCACATCTCGCCGCCGGAAGACTGCCGGCCCTGGCAGTTTCCCGGGATGGACCGGGCGACCGAGAAGGAGCGCGAGCGGTGGCACCGGAAGCGGCCGATTACGGTGCTGGACGCGGCGCCAGGCTATAACCTGCGCGATGGGGAGACGCCGGAGCGGCATGTGTGGCTGCGCATGCGCGGGCCACTGCCAGAGGACGAGGTCGTCCATGCCGCGATGATCGCCTACGCGAGCGATACGGGGCTGCTGAGCACGGCGCGCGGCGTTATCGCGCCGGGGCGGCGGACATCGGCGAGCCTGGACCACTCGGTGTGGTTTCACCATCCGCCGCGGTTCGATGACTGGCTGCTGTATACGAGCCGGAGTCCCGTTTCGCACGCTGCCCGGGCGCTCATCTACGGCGAGCTGTTCCGGCGCGATGGCATACGCGCGGCGTCGGTGGTCCAGGAAGGGCTCATCCGCGCGCCGAAAGGGAAGCCGCAGGGTTAGCTGACGACCTCGGCGGCTTCGGGCGGGCGCCGCGGGCTGACGTCGCGCACGCGCCGGGACACGAGCATCCATGCGGCGACGAAGAACGCCAGGTTGAGCGGGACCGCGAACACACGGCTCACAATGATGTAGGTGTTCGCGGACATCGCTTCGAGCATGTAGATGCGGACGATGGCCTGGACGAGGTTCAATGCCACGAAGCCGAGCGTGAGGATGACAAAGGTGCGGTCGGCTTCGGGCAGCATCTGGCGGAGACCGGGGATGAGCTCCCGCGTGATCATGCCGATGATGGGCCGTCCGAGGACCACGCTCCCCAGCCCGATGACGACGAGCGCCAGGTCGCTGACGATGTTTTGCGCGGCAAAGGCCTTGTCGCTGGCGAGGATGAGCCCGGCCACGGCGGAAGCGGCGACGACGACAAAGCCGAGGATGCTGAGTGCGCGGATGACGCCGCTCTGCCTGTTGCGGACGATGACGGCGACGGCGGTCACGAAGGCCAGCACGAGCGCGAGCTCGGTGGGCCCCATGTTGTTCGCGATCCAGAAGACGAGGACGGGGAAGCCGCCCTGGGCGACCCCGTAATTGAACTTCAGGTCCATGAGGTCGACGGAGCGGGGTCGTCGCTCTTTTGCGGGGAGTGATTCAGCGTCTTCTGTCATTGGGGTTCCAAGCCCATCTTACGGGCGGAAACGCGCAGGGGCGCGGTGAGGTTATTGAGGGCTTGTCGGGTCGCGCGTCGTCGCGGGCGCGTCGTCGTGCAGCAGGCCTGTGCCGTCGTCTCCAGGCGGCGTTCCGTCTGCAGTCGAAGCGTCTCGCTCTCGCTGAAGTCGCCGCGACTGAGCTGCGACAGGCTCGTCACCTGCACGACTTGCTCGTCGATGAACGTCAGCAAGTGCTTGAGTGCGCCGTTGGTTGGGTTCACTGCCGGGACCTGCCAGGAGTTGTTCGCGCTGCGCGCGGAGCCGGGGCTCGGCATCAGCGTACAGGCTCATTGCCCTGGCCTCGAAATCGATGCGTGCCTTGCGGCTGCGTTCGAAGACGCAGCGCTGCGCGAGGATGCTGCACTGGAAGTCGATGGGGAGCGTTTCCAAATTGAGGAGATCGACTTCGCGCCCCAGGAGCTTTTCGAGATCATCCGCCATGAAGAGGAGGCGGCACGGTTCGAACCCCGGGGCCGGTGGCGATCGCGATGTCGATATCGCATTCATCCCGCGGGTTTTCTTTGGCGAAGCTTCCGGAGACATAGGCGAGCTCGACCGCCGTAGTCGTGGAGGCGGGTAAAGAGAGCTTCGTCGGAGCCTGTCACGTTTCCAGTCTAACGGGCGGCGAATTCGTGGGTTGACCCGTCGTTGCCGGGAATATCGAGGTCGAGCAGGAGGGCGGCGTGGTCGCTGACGGCGTCGCGGCGGCCGTCGGCGGCGGGGTCTCGGGCCCATTCGTGGCGCATGGCTCGCACGGCCGGGAGGAGGGCCGGGCTCACGAATGCCTGGTCGAGCCGGAAGCCGTTGCTGGCGTTGGGGGAGTACCAGGTGTAGTCGCGACCGCCTGGGTGGAGGTGGCGGAAGGTATCGCGCCAGCCGAGCGCTTCGATAGCATCGAACCAGGCGGTGTGGCGCGGACCGAAGGTGGGGGATTCTTCGTCGGCGCCGGGACGGCCGGAGTTGGTATCGCCGGTGATGATTGCGGGGCGGCGGCGCCAGCGGCGCATGGTTTCGAGCACTGCGTTGTAATAGGGCTGCTGGCGCGGGCGGCCGATGGGGATGTGGAGTCCGACGAGTGCCAGTGGCGAGGGGGAGTCGATGGTGGCGTGGAGCCACCGGCTGGCGGAAGGCGGCTCACAGGGCCGCCGGGTCCGCCGGAACGGCCAGCGGGAGGCGACCAGGACTTCGTTTGCGCCGGGCGCGGTGGTTGTGGCGGTAGAGCGCTGGTGGGGGAGGCCGAGCTCCGCGAGGCTGGCGGCCAGTGCGCGGCTGGGCGGTGTGTCGCGGAACTCGGTGAGTACGGCGATATCTGCATCCCAGGCGGCGAGCTGTTCGGCGATGGTGTCCACGCGTCGCCCGCCCCCGGCGCGGATGTTCCAGGCCACGATGCGCATGGCGGCCATTTTGGCCTACAGGAGGACCAGGTTGTCGCGGTGGATGGCTTCGTCGCCGTAGGAGTAGCCGAGTTCGTCGCCGATGCGATCGCTGCGGAGCCCGCGGATACGGGCGAGCTCGGTGCTGTTGTAGTTGCTGATGCCGACGGCGAGGCGTTCACCCAGCGGGTCGCGGACTTCGACGGATTCGCCGCGATCGAAGGCGCCGGAGACGGACGAGATGCCCGCGGGAAGGAGACTGCGGCCCTGGCGGCGCAGGGCGGTTGCGGCGCCGGAGTCGACGGTGATTGCGCCGCTGCTCGTCATGCTGCCCAGGATCCAGCGCTTGCGGCTTTCGAGACGGGATTCGGCTGCCGGGAAATACGTGCCGCCCTGGCGGTGGATGGCGGCATTGATGAGCGCGTTGGGTTCGCGGCCATTCGTGATGATGACATCGCTGCCGCCGTGCATGGCGATGCGCGCGGCGGTGAGCTTGGTGATCATGCCGCCGGTGCCAGGGCCGCGCGCGCCGCCCGCTGCCATTTCGATCGCGCGGTCGATGCGGTCGATGCGGGGGATGACCTGGGCGTCGGGGTCGCCGTGAGGGTCGCGGTCGTACAGGCCGTCAACATCGGTGAGCATCACCAGGAGGTCGGCGTCGATGAGGTTGGCGACGTAGGCGGAGAGGGAATCGTTTTCGCCGATGCGGGCCGCGAGGAGTTCGTCGAGGGCGACGGCGTCGTTTTCGTTGATGATGGGGACCGTGCCGGCATCGAGCAGGTCGCGGAGGGTGTTGCGGGCATTGAGGTAGCCCAGGCGATCGCTGAGGTCGCGGCGGGTGAGGAGCACCTGGGCGACGACGACATCGTTCCAGTCGAAGAGCTCGTCCCAGCTTTGCATGAGGTGGCTCTGGCCGACGCTGGCGAAGGCCTGGCGGCCGGGCTCGTAGCCGGGGCGAAGATGGCGGCCCAGGCGGTGGCGGCCCGCCGCGAGGGCGCCGCTGGAGACGATGGCGACCTGGTGCCCCTGGGCGCGGAGGCGCACAACCTGGCCGACGACCCGCGACATGGCTTCGAGGTCGAGCCGGTCCGAGCCGGCGGTGAGGATGCTTGTGCCGAGCTTGGCGACGATGTGCATCAGTGGAAGCGTGGACAGGATTCCCGCAAAGGGGAAGAGGTTGGCGGCGCAAAGGGATCGGAATGGTGAAACGGGGGTTTCCCGAGGCTTGCATAGAGGGTGCGGCGTCACCACTGTAGGAGCACATAAGCGATGGAGCAGGCACCGATGGGCGAGGGGGAGCCCCGGGCTCGTGTGCGCAGATCGTGGCCTTCCGGGCTGGCCATGCTTGCCACTGCTTCCCTCCTGACCTGGGCTGTTGTCTTCGGACTATTGTTTGCGCCCTCGCCGGGAGCTTCGGCGGAAAGCGAAGTGCGGGGGACGCACCTGCGCGTTGCCTTCCCTGCCGATGGTGAGTGGCAACAGGCTGATATCCACCTGTTGCTCTACCTGGACGGCTCGGAGCCCTTCGAGGATGTGGCGGCGGATGCGCGTGACCGTGCGCTGGACCGCTTCCCGGGCGGGGTGGAGGTGCGGCCCGGGGTCACGGCGCAATTCGAGCTGATCGGTATCCGCTGGGACGGGAACACAGCGAGCTGGAGCTACAACCCGGCGGGCCGGCCCTCACACACGGATGGCGCCGACCACGCTGCGCTGACGGCGGCGGCGGAAACCTGGAACGCCGGCGGCGCTGCCTTCTCCTTCACCGGGGGTGGCGTGACGAGCGCGGGACCGGGGATCTGCAATGGTTCGCCGGATGGGCAGAATACGGTGGGTTGGGACGAGCTCGGAGGGGGGACGCTGGCGATGACGTGCATGGTCGGCGGGACGACGGCGAAAGAATTTGACATCGTGTTCGACCGTGACCGCCCGTGGACGTTCGACGAGGCAGCGGTGGAGGTGGACTTCGAGAGCGTGGCCCTGCACGAATTCGGGCACGCGCTGGGGCTGGATCACTCGGAATACCGGGACGCGGTGATGTACTGGAGCTATGCGCACGGTTCGGTGAAACGTGATTTGCACCCGGACGACATCGCCGGGCTGCTGGCGATATACGGCGAGGATGATGAGCCGCCAGCTACCCCGGCGCCCGGCGCGGAGCCCACGCCTTCCCCGGACCCGACGCCCGCTCCGGGCAGCGGTGGGACGCCGGTGGAGCAGCGGGGTGTTGTGCCGGCGCTTCAGCGGGGGTACGAATAGACAGGCTGTGGCGACGGTGGTGGCTTGCGCCACAGCATTGACGGCGGACTGCGGCCGACTCCGCCGGGACAGAAGGGAGGACTGCAAATGACACGTTCGCTGACGTTCCGGTGGATAGCGCTGTTCCCCGGGATGCTCTTTGGAGTGTTGGCGCTGGCCGCGTGTGGGAACGATGACGAGGGAGGCCCCGGGGCAACCGGAGGGACCGCGACGGACGAAGAGTATGCGAGCTCGATGTGCCAGGCGGCGAGCGCGTTTGTGGATGACCTGTTCGACTCGGTGCTCCCGGCGATGATGCAGGACGACCAGGCGGCGGCGGAGGCGGAAGCGGCGAGGTTGGCCGACGACATTTTCTCTGAGCTCGTGGATGAGATGCGGACCATGGGTGTACCCGAGGATGTGCGGCCTTATCACGATGAGATGGTGGAAATGTATTCAGATGCCGCTGACCGGCTCGAAGACGGCGACTTCGACGCGCTCGCCGCGGTTGAAGGGGAGCTGGTCTACCCGGCCGAGATCCGGGAGCGTCTCCGGGTGGCCGCGGGAGAGGTGGAGGCATGTGCGGAGGTCGAGGTGTTCTGAGCGAAGCGGAGCGATTCAGCGGGGGTGAAGGCCGGGGAAGGACGCCGGGTTACGACAAAGACGCTGACGGTGATAATGGGATTGTTCCGATAGCCGGGAACGGCCCGGCACGGGCAGGAGGGCTGCTTGCGCACAGGACGTTATCGCGCCCGGCGGGCCGGTATTGTACCGGCGCTGTTGCTGACCACGCTCATGCTCTCGGCGTGCAACCCCTTCGGGGACGAGGACGCTGGTGATGCGAACGGCGACGGGGGGACGACGGGTGGGATTGCGACGGACGAGGAGTACATGCGCGACATGTGCGAATCGACGGTGGCGTTCTTGGACGACGTCTACGAGAGCGTGCTCCCGGCCATGATGCAGGCAGACCAGGAGGCGGCCGAACGGGACGCGCTGGAGGCGGCGCGGCGGGTGTTCGATGGATTCGTGCAGGAGCTGCGCACCATGGACACCCCGGAGGACGTCCGCCCCTATCACGATCAACTCGTCGAGGCGTATGCACGTGCTGTGGAGCGCCTGGACGAGGGCGATTTCGGAGCGCTCGACACGATCGACGCTGACTTCACGTTGCCCGGGGACACCCGGGAACGGCTCGAGGCTGCTGCGGCCGATATTGACGCGTGCGAGCTCGACCTTTTCTGACTGATTGGAGACCGACGGAATGACTGAAACTGGCACTGGCCCGCCGGCCCGGGCACGGCGAATGCTGCGTGTTCTCTTCCCGGGGGTGGCCCTGGTTTCGCTCGTTGTATTGCTTGCGGCGTGCGGAAACGGGGACGATAACGGCGACGGCGCGGATGACGCGAACGGTGATGGTTCCGACGAGGAATACGTCCAGCAGGTGTGCGATTCGATCACCGGCTTCGTCGAAGCCCAGGAAGAGCTGGCGATGGAGGCTGACCCGGCGGACGAAGAGGCGATGGTCGAGGAGTCGATGTCGCTGTTGGAAGACTTCGCCGATGAGCTCGACGATGCAAATCCGCCGGCCGATGTCGACGAAGCGCACAACCAGATGGTCGAAGGCATGCGCGACATCATCGAGCTGGTCGAGGACGAAGGCCCCGAGGCGCTCATGACCGCGCAGCTTCCGCCAATGGAGCTCGATGACGACGTCCAGGACCGCCTTTATGGCGTGGCCGAGGGCATCCCCGAGTGCCAGGGCGTCATCGATGGGTTCTTCGGTGTGCCGGACATGGAGCCGCCGCCCGAGCTGGACGATGGGGCCCCCATGGACGACGCAGTTGACCCCGACCAGGGTAACGGCGCGGACGAACCGGCCGACGCCGACCAGGCTGCTGACCCCGAAGACGAAGCGTATGTGCAGGACGTCTGCCAGTCCGTGGATGCTTTTCTGCAGGACATGAACGTGGTCCTCACGGAATCTGAAGAGGACGACTTCGATGACGAGGAGCTGGGCGAAGCGTGGCTCGTAATCCTCGCCGACTTCACCGCCGACCTGGACGACACGAGCCCGCCGGCGGATGCCGAAGAGGGTCACAATGCGATGGTGAACGAGCTGAATGCCATCGTTGAGGAAGATGAGCCGGGAACGGTGCTCGATTCGCCGCTGCCGACCATGCAGCTCGAACCGGATGTGCAGGAGCGCCTCTACGCGGCCGGCGCGGGCATCCAGGAATGCCAGGGCATCATCGACGGGTTCTTCGGCTAGGACCGGTCGCAGTCGGGTCGAAGCGGGGGCATTACGCCCCCGCGTTCGTGTGGGTTCGTCAATGTGCGCGCCGCCGGGTAGAATCGCGGCGCAGCACGCGTGGGGGTTGCGAAGATGCCGGAGCTTGATCGTGACGGGGTACGGATCTACTACGAGGATCACGGCAGTGGTCCGGCCATTTTGCTGACGCACGGCTTCGCGGCGACCGCAGACATGTGGAAGGGGCAGGTGGAGGCCCTGCGCGATCGCTATCGGGTGGTCACATGGGATATGCGCGGCCACGGACGCACGGATAGCCCGGAGGACGAATCGCTCTATTCCGAGGCGCACACGGTGGAGGATATGGCGGCGATCCTGCGGGAGTGCGGTATCGACCGGGCGGTGATCGGTGGACTTTCGCTCGGCGGCTACATGTCGATGGCGTTCAACCTGGCGCACCCGGAGATGGTGGAGGCGCTGATGTTGTTCGACACCGGGCCGGGGTACAAGAACGACCAGGCGCGAGACGCGTGGAACGAGACGGCGGAAGCGCGCGCCCGTGCGTTTGAAGAGAAAGGGCTGGACGCGGCCGGGACGAGTGACGAGGTGCGGGCGAGCGCGCACCGGAGCGCGGACGGGCTGGCGCGCGCGGCGCGCGGGATGCTGCGGCAGTTCGACGCGCGTGTCATCGAGTCGCTGCCCGGGATCACGGTGCCGGCCCTGGTGCTGGTGGGGTCGGACGACAAGCCGTACCTGGGGGCAACGGACTACATGGCGCGCAAGATCCCGGGCGCGGAGCATGTGGTGATTGCGGACGCCGGGCATGCGGCGAACATCCATCAGCCTGCGGCGTTCAATGAGTCGGTGGAAGGGTTCCTGGCGCGGGCGGCGCCGTAGGGGGCCGGGGCGTTTTGTGATGAGTAGCGAAAAGAACGGCTGCAGCACCTGAGACAAATGAATCCAAATCTGCTTCAATTAGGAAGCAGTCTTTGGCGCCCCCAGAACACGATCCTGCACCCTTCGGAAGGATGTAGCTCCTGCGAGCGAAAGCGCCCCGCCGGTAGAACGCCATTCATACCTCGTCAAATTTGTATCTGATTGCTGGTTTGCGGCGATCTAATTCCGCAGCGGGTTGTAGGACGCGCAAAGTCCCTTATAGTGTTTCCAGCCAAGGAGGGTGACATGGCGTACACCTCATCTTCAGGGAGTAGGAACTTGCTCGAAGGCATGGCGCCAACGCGGCGCGACATTTTGAACGATCTCAAGATGCACCAGGGCGGTACGGTAGAGGACCTCGCGGAACACCTGCACCTCTCACCGGGCGCGGTGCGTCACCAGCTTGCCCTGCTGGCGGCGGAAGGCTACGTGCGCTACGAAGGCGTACCGCGCGACGGCCGCGGCCGGCGCCCGCGTGACTACCAGCTCACGCGGAAGGGCGACGATCTCTTCCCATCGACTTCGGCGGACCTGGCACTGCGGTTGCTCAACCGGGTGCGACGGAACGACCAGCAGGCGGTCCAGGACGCATTGAAAGCGGAGATGGATGAGATGGGCCAGGCCGCGGCGTTCGCGGTCCAGTCGGAAGACCCCGACGAGCGGCTGGAGGAAGTGGTGCGCCTCTACGAGGACCGCTACTTCTACCCGTCGGTGGAGGAAGACGAGGACGGGGCGCCGATGCTGTGCACGAACCATTGCCCGGTCTACGCCGCGGTCGAGACGATTTCGGACGTCTGCGACGTGGAGATGGCAATGGTCCGCCGTGCGTTCCCCGAATCGGAAGTGGAACTGGTAGAGCACCGGCCGCGCGGCGACCAGCGCTGCGTGTTCAAGATCAATCACCCGGTGCTCAAACGCACATAGGAGCTGGCCGCCCCGTACGGCGGGGTGGCTGACTTCCCTGTCGCCGGGCACAGGCGGCCGCGCCCGGGGAAGATGCAGTGGCCGCACGATGTGTGTTTTCCCTCCCGGTAGTCCCGCCAAGTCACTGGCGGGACTTTTTCTTGCTCCCGGCATTGCATGGCTGGTAGGTTCCGCGCCACTGAAATGCTGGTGAAAAAGGACAAAAAGGAGGCCGACATGCGGGGACGCTGGCCGGTGCTCGCGGCCGCGGGGATAGCAATAGCGCTGATGGCCGCGTGCGGGAATGACGACGACGGCGAAGCGGCCGGGCTCGGCCAGCAGGTGGATGTGGTACTTACGGGCGAGAACGAGGTGGAGGTGATGTCGCCGGGCGAGGCGGTTGATCTGGCGGACGATGAGCTGGGGATGGAGGTTGTGGTGCCGGCCGGGGTGCCCGGTGACCTGGAGCTCAGTTCGATGAGGCTGCACACGGCCCCCGGGGGATTTGAGGACTCTGGCCGCGAATGGGACCAGGCAAGGGTGGAGCTGATTTACACGGCGTCTGACCCGAATGGCGACGGCCTTGTGGCGTTAGAGGTGCTCCAGTGGGCAGCGGGGACAGCCGGGGTTGCCCCGCCGGGTGATATGGAGCTGGTGGAGGAGATCGAGGCCGCGGACGGTATGCCCTATTCCGTGTACGGCTCCGAAGGGGCGGGGACGGGCAATGATGTGATGATGAGCGGGCTCCAGGCTTCACCGGAGGACCCGGAGGCCGCCCCGACATGGAACTACACGCTGGCGTATTACAAAGACGGGTTCGACGACGAGCCGATGGAACTCTTGCTGGGCGTGCTGCGTTCGAAGCTGCATGAAGAGTAGCCAGGTACAGGGCACGGCCCTTGCAGGCATCGCCGTGGGTGCATTCGTCGTCTGCATCGCGGGTTGTTCCGGTCGCGGCATTTGAACGCCACACGGACGAACTCGTGACGAGCGTGTTCGCGGCGCAGATGGAGCGCGAGTAGTGGCTACCGCGCGCGGGCGGTTGCGTGGTCGCTCGCGGGGCCTTCGGTGTCGCCGGTGTCTTCGGCTTCGTCCGAGTCCGCGGTGCGCTCGCTTTCGGCGGGCGCCTGGCGTCGCGGCCGGCCGACGGTCCAGCGGCGGAAGCGCTCTTCGATGGGTGCTCCGGGGCCGTCGCGTTCGATTTGCTCCTGGCGCATCTTGACGAAGTCCTCGCGGGTGCGGCCGCCCATCTGGCTTGTGTGGGCGAGGATGGCCTCGACCTTCGTTTCCCAGTGGTCCGTGATGTCGACGTTGTAGTCGGGCTGGGTCGCGCCGGCGAGCAGCACTTCGTCGACTTCGTGGGCTTCGAGGCCCTCTTCTTCGTGGTGGGGGTAGAAGAGGCGGTCGCGGACGAGCGGATAGATGGCGTCGGCGACCAGAGTGCCGACGATGCGGTGGTCGCGGTGGTTGAAGGTGCCGCGGTAGCCGTCCCAGGTGATGACGACGTCCGGCCGGTAGCGGCGGAGCAGCCGCACGATGTGGTCGCGTAGCTCGTGGTCGTCGATGGTGTAACCGTCCGGGTAGCCGAGGAAGATGCACTCCTTCACGCCGAGGATGCGGCAGGCTGCGCGCTGCTCTTCTTCGCGGATGGCGGCGAGCTTTTCGGGGTGCATGGTGGCGTCGTGACTGCCCTTGTCGCCGTTCGTGATCACGACATAACAGATATCCCAGCCTTCGGCGGCCCAGCGGGCGACAGTGCCGCCGCAGAGGAACTCGGCGTCATCGGGGTGGGCCATGACGACCATCGCGCGGCCGGGGCCGGTGATGGGCGGCGGGGCCTCTGCGGGCATGGCGCCGAGGGGCGTCTGGACGGTGGTCTGTTTCTGTTCGTTCTCTTTGTCGCTGGACTGTTGTTGGGTCATGCAGATCCCCCGGCCAGGAGGGCCGATTCGAGTGCTTCTTTGCCAAAGGCGTCGTAGGCGGCTTCGTTTTCGTCCGCCCGGCGACTGACTTCGATGCGGTCGTAGAGGTTGCTCACGGCGACGGCGACATTGCGCCAGCGGAAGCGTTCGACGGAACGGCGCCCGGCGCGGCTGAAATTGGCGCGAAGCTCGGCGTTGTTGAGCAGCACGTCGAGCTTTTCGGCGAAGGGACCGGGGCAGCGCCACGGGATGAGGTAGCCGTTGACGCCGTCGGTGACGGTGGAGATGAGCCCGCCGACGCGGGACGCGACGACGGGGGTGCCGCACGCGAGCGATTCGACGGCCACGAGCCCGAAGCTTTCGTAGTAACTGGGCACGACGCAGACATCGGCGGCGGCGTAGTAGGTGGGGAGCCGGTCGTGCGGGACGGCGCCTTCGAAGCGGACACGGTCCGCGACGCCGGCATCGTGGGCCTGCTGGAGCAGCTCTTCCTTGAGCCCGGCCGCGCCGGCGTCGCCGCCGACGATGAGGAGAGAGGCGCCAGGCGTCTCTACTTCGGCCAGGGCCTGGATGAGGATGTCGACACCCTTGAGCTTCTCGAGGCGGCCGACCCAGAGGAGCAGCGGGGTCCCGGCGGCGACGCCGATGGTGGCGCGCGCGGTGTCCCGGTCGCGCGGGTGGAAGAGCTCGAGGTCGATGCCGCAGGGGATGGTGTGCATGCGGGTTTCGTCGGCGCCGTAGTGGCGGGTGAGGATGGTGCGCTCGTGTTCGCTGGCGGTGATGATGGCGTCGGCGCGGCGGGCGGCGTTGCGCTCGTGGACAATACGGCTGCGGGGTTCATGTTCGGAGATGCGCGCGCGGTTCTTCACTTCGCCCAGGGTGTGAAACATCGTGACGTGCGGTGCGCCAAGACCGCGGGCGAGGTGGACGCCGGCGCGGGCACTCTGCCAGTAGTGGCTGTGGACGATGTCGTAGCCGTGCTGCTCGCGGGTGGCGAATTCCCGGGCGTTGCGGACGAAGTCTCCCATGTGCGCGGGGAGATCCTCTTTTTCCACAGGCTGCGCGGGGCCGGCATCGACCTGGACCAGTCGCAGGCGGGGGCCGAGCTCCTGGACAGGCTCGGTATCGCCTTCGCGGCGGGTGAAGATGTCGACCTCGTGGCCCATGCGGGCGAGTTCGCGGGAGAGCTCGAGCACATAGACATTCATGCCGCCGGATACGCGGCCGCCCAGGGCTGCGACGGGGCTGGTGTGATAGCTGATTTGCGCGATGCGCTTCATGAAGTCCCTATTGTGCCGCACCGGGGCGTGAAATGGTCAGCGATGGCGGAGGTCGAGGCGGGCAAGGATGCGGCGCTGGCCGCCCATGCGGAATTTATACTCCTCTTCGCCGCGGAGGAAATTGAAGCGGCGCTTGCCGCGCAGGATAGCGGATTCGAGCGCGCGCGCCTTCGAAACGATGCCGGGTGCGATGGCGGCGTGGGCGGCGTCGTAACCGCTGTTGTAGAGGAGCGTCTCCTCGGCATTGTCGAAGCACCAGGTCATGGCGATCGGCGCGTCATCGACCGTGAGCACGCCAAGGCGGGTCACGCCGAGCGCGGCGGTTACCTGGAGAGCGTTGCGGAAGAACGCTGCGGTCGCGTCATCGAGGAACGCCGCCTTTCCCGCGTGGCTCTGCCGCATGAAGTCGAGGAACTGGTCGATGTGCGGTGCGATGGCGTCCGGGGTGGTGTATTCCTCGAAGGCCAGGGCGCCGGCGTCGTCGGCCTGGCGGAGCTTGCGGCGGAGTTCGTGCCGGTCTTTCTTGGAAAGCGTGTCGAGGTAGTCCTCGAAGGTGGAGGCGAGTTCGCGGACTGGGGTGACGGCTTCTTCGTCGACGTGGCAATTCCAGCCGAAGTCGTCCGCAAGCTCCTGGATGGCCATGACCAGGGGAGAGCGTTCCGGGAGGCCCCAGGTGCTTGCGGCGGGCGCCATATCTTCGTTGAGCCATTCGAGGAGGCCGCGCGCGACGGCGTATTCCTCGCCGGGGGCCGCGAGGATGGGTCCCAGGTCACTGACACCCGGCTCGCCAAGCAGGCCGGGGTTGGCCGGGTCCATATCGAGCGCGATGATGCCAGCCAGCTCCTCGTCGCGGCGGACGGAGAGGAAGATGGGCATGGCCTGTCCGCCGCAATGCTGGAGCCATGTTTCGAGCCAAGCGGGGTGGGTAAAGACGGTCGCGTCCCGCACGCTCGCATGGAGGGCTTCCCACTCGGGGCGCAGCACATCGAGCTCTTCGGACGTGGTGAGCGGGAGGCTGCCGGCGCCTGCGGCGCCGGGCGAGGATCGGCGTTGGCTGCTCACGGGTTGTGCCTCCCGTGCCTAGTGATAGTGGCGGCCATGGACGAGCGAGAGGAGCTCGGCGCGGGTGACGCTGGAGCGTTTGAACATGCCGCGCATCGCACTGGTGACCATGCGGCTGCCGGGCTTCTTGACGCCGCGCATGGTCATACAGAGGTGTTCGGCTTCGATGACGACGGCGACGCCATCGGGCTCGAGCGTTTCCATGATGGCCTCCGCGACCTGGCTGGTGAGCTGTTCCTGGATCTGGGGGCGGCGGGCATAGCCTTCGAGCACGCGGGCAAGCTTGCTGATGCCAACGACGCGACCTTCTGGCAGGTAGCCAACATGCGCGACGCCATGAAAGGGCAGAAAGTGGTGTTCGCACATGCTATAGAAGGGGATGTCGCGGAGGAGAACCATCTCGTCGTGGGCGACTTCGAACCCGACGGTGAGGTAGTCGCGGGGGTCGATGTGGAGGCCTTCGAAGATCTCGGCGTACATTTCGGCGATGCGCCGGGGTGTTTCGGCGAGGCCTTCGCGGCCGGGGTCGTCACCGATGGCGTGGAGCATTTCGGTGACGGCGCCCTGGAGGCGCTCCATGTCGATTGATCCGTTTGTCTTGAGCGTATGGGTCACGGCATACCTTTTCGCTGACGTCCGGGCCTCCGGATCTGTCTCGCGACGCCGACTCAGCGTAACAGCGGCGCGAAACGGCGGACAACGGCGGTGGCAACTGTGGTGCGAGCGCGTGACCGCCGGGGGGCATCCGGATGGCATCCCTGTATGCGGCAAGTTTTCTCTGTCAGTATAGTGCCAACAGGATCAATTTCCTTGTGGATCAGACCCAATGGCTCCTGGTGATCGTCCCTGGTCCGCGCCGGAGCTTTACCGCGCGATATTCGAGCATAGCAGCATGCCGATCGTGGTTGCGGATGACGATGGGGTGTATACAGACGCCAACGAAGCGGCAGCCGGGCTCCTTGGCCTCTCCCGCGAAGAGCTCATCGGGCGGCGGATTGCCGATTTCGACGCGATGCCACGGGAGAACGCGGAGCACTGGAAACGGTTCCTGCGGGGTGATTCACCATCGGGGGAATTCACGTTGCGCCGGGCGGACGGGGCCGAGGTGGCGGTGGAGTATTCCGCCGTGCCGAACATCGCGCCAGGGGTGCACGTTTCAATCCTGCGCGACATCACGCGGCGGCGGCGGTTGGAGCGAGAGCGCGAGGAAAGCGAGCGGCGCTACCGTGAACTCGCGGCCAATGCGAACGACATCATCTACACGATGGACCTGGAAGGCACGTTCCTCTCGGTGAGCGGGGCGGTGACGCCACTGCTGGGCTATACGGAAGACGAGATCGTCGGCGCGGATGTCCGGTCACTGCTCTCAGACCAGGCCCGGGAGCAGGTGGAGCAGTCGTTGGAACAGCGCCGCAGCGGTGACCGGGAGCCATACCGGTATGAGTTGGAGGTGGTGACGCGAGAGGGTTCGCCCCGCTGGCTCGAGATCGTGTCGCGTTTCGTGGAAAGCTCCGATGGGCAGATGGTGATCCATGGTGTCGCCCGTGACATCCAGGACCGGCGCATCGCCGAGGCGGCTATCCGGGAGTCGGAGGAGCGCTTCCGGACAGTGGTCGAAACGCTCCCGGGCGGAGTGTGGCTTTCGGACGGGACGCGGCCATTGATGGCGAACTCCGGGATGGTGGATCTCAGCGGCTATGCGATGGAGGAGATCCTCACGCCCGGGTTCCTGGGGCGCTTTGTCCGGGCAGACTACGCCGATGTGGTGCGCCAGCGGGGAGATGCGCGGATGCGCGGGGAGAGTGCCCCGTCGCCCTACCGGGTGCCGGCCATCCGGAAAGACGGGACGGAACTGTGGATTGAGCTCCATGGTTCACGGACGACGTATCGCGAACAGCCGGTGAACCTGGTGGTTGCGTTCGATGTGACGGAGCAGGAGCTGGCGCAGCAGCGGCTGGAGGAGTCGGCCCGGCAGCTCAGGGAGATGTTGAGCGGCCTCCCGGTCTCGGTCTGGATCACTGATGGCGCCGAGGTTATCTATGCGAACCCGGCAGCGGCGGAGCTCACGGGGCACACCCTCGAACAGCTCATGAGCCCGGGCTATATGTACGGAAAGGCCATCCACCCGGACGACCGGGACCGGATGTGGGAGATGGGGGCGGCACGGGTCCGCGGCGAGCGGGTGCCTTCGACCTATGAAGTGCGGATCGTGCGGGCGGACGGGACCGTCGTCCCGGCGGAGATTCACGCGTCGCTGATCACGTTGCGTGGGAATCCGGCCAGCCTGGTGGTCGCGGTGGACTTGAGCGAACGGCAGCGGGCCGAGGAAGAACGGCGGATGATCGAGACGCGGTTGCAACATGCGCAGAAGCTGGAGAGCCTGGGGCTGCTGGCAGGCGGCATCGCGCACGATTTCAACAACCTGCTGGTGGGCATGCTCGGGAACGCGGACCTGGCGCTTTCGCAGTTGTCCCCGGAGTCCCCGGCGCGAGAGACGGTGGGTGATGTCATGGTGGCCGCGCAGCGGGCGGCGGACCTCACCCGGCAGATGCTGGCGTATTCGGGCAAGGGCCGGTTCGTCATCCAGTCGCTGAGCCTGGAGCGGGTGGTGGAAGAGGTGGCGCACCTGCTCGACTCGTCTATCTCGCGCAAGGCAACACTCCGGTTCGACTTCGCGCCACAGCTGCCGGATGTCGAAGCAGACGCAGCGCAGCTCCAGCAGGTGGTGATGAACCTGATCATCAATGCCTCGGACGCACTGGAAGACGAGCGGGGCGTGATTACGGTGTCGACCGGCGTTACGCACTGCGACACGGCGTACCTGACCGAGACATACCTGGATGATGAGCTGCCGGAGGGGGACTACGTCCACCTTGAGGTTTCAGACACGGGCAAGGGGATGGACCGGGAGACGCGGGAGCGCATTTTCGACCCGTTTTACACGACGAAGTTCACGGGGCGCGGGCTCGGGCTGGCGGCGGTGCTGGGCATCGTGCGGGGTCATCGCGGGGCCATCAAGGTCTACAGCGAGCGGGGGCGCGGTTCGACCTTCAAGGTGTTGCTGCCCCCTGCGCCTGCGCCACGGCAGGAGCGTACCGAAACGACGGGGACGGCGGCCGCGGCGTGGTCGGGCATGGGGACGGTGCTCCTGGTCGATGATGATGCCACGGTGCGCGGTGTGGCGGGTCGGATGCTCCAGAACATGGGTTTCGACGTGATTGCAGTGGCGAGTGGCGAGGAGGCTGTCACGCTCTTCGCGGAGCGCGCGGCCAGCATCACGCTCGCGATCGTGGACCTCACGATGCCGGGGCTGGACGGGGGCGAGGTATTCCAGCAGTTCCGGCGCATCCGTCCGGACGTCCGCGTGATCCTCACGAGCGGCTACAACGAGCAGGAAGCAACGAGCGCGCTGTTGGGCAAGGGGTTGGCCGGGTTCATCCAGAAGCCGTTCCGCTACGCAGACCTGGTGGAGAAGGTTCGGAGCGTGATGGAAGCGGAACGCGGGACGCAACCGGGCACATAGGCCCGGTCGCGCGGCGGGCGTCAGGACATGTCATCGTCGTCGAAGGGCCAGTCGAAGTCGTCGCCGTCATCCCAGTCGAGGTCATCTTCCCAGTCGTCGAAGAGGCCGGCGCCATCGCCGATTTCGTCTTCGGACGGCACCTGGATATCGACCGGTTCGCCCCAGTCGAAGAACGAGAATTCCATGGCCATGGTCATCGTCTCGCCGGAGTCGCCGCCGAGCATGCCATCGTCTTCGACGTCGAATTCCATGCGGACCTTGACCGGCCGGCCCTCTTCGTCGATCCAGATGTCGAAGGGAATGGCGTCCATGGAGCCCATTTCTTCGGCGAGCTCGGGGTCGGTGGCCATCACGCGATAGTGGCGCGCGGTGACTCCGCGGACTTCATCTTCGCCGAGGTCTTCGATGTCTTCGACGTTTTCGCTAAAGGCATCAAGGATGGAGGTGGGGTCGTCGCCGAAGAAGAAGTCGTCGGTGTCGAACTCGTCGTCGTCGCAGTCCTCACGCTGCCAGAGGTCCCCGGTCCAGGCTGAGCGGGTATAGCATTCGTCGCCATCCTGGATCATCTCCATGTCGAAGAAGATGACGTTCATGCGGATGTGGCTGCGGTTGTTGGCGAGGTCGAACTGGCCTTTGCCTTCCATGTTGACTCCGTCGCCGATGAGGGCGCCCATGAAGTCATCGCTGGATTCGTCGACATCGAAGGAGGCGTTGAATTCGAACTTGAAGCTGTCCTGTTCGGCGACGCGCTGGCCGGCGAGCTCGATGGCTTCAGCCGGGTCGGCGAAGACGCCGTTGCCGCCATTATCGCGGCAGGCGACGAGGAGGAGGGGTAGCGCAAGAATGGCGAGGAGGATGGGTAAGCGGCGCACAGTGTTCTCCGTGGGTGATAGGTGAAGCGTAGCCTAATGCGGAAAGTGGTTCACCTGTGCGGTAAGTGTCGACAGCGCAGGAGCAGGGATTGAGGTGCCGGGGGTCAATCGCCGCGCGGGTGGAGCGCCAGGGTGTGGCGCGTGTCGCCGGCGACGTCGGCGGGGAGGCGGTGCATGGGGATGCGTTCGTGGCGCTGCCAGTGGCCGAGCTGGTCGCTGAAGTGGTGTGTACTGGGCAGGCCGGAGACGCCGCCAGGGATGACATAGCCGGGGTGGTCGGCGTCGGCGAAGTCGACCACCTGGCGGTAGACGGAGAGCAGGGTGATTGCGAAGTCGTTGGCGCCGCTCCAGCTCGTGCCGGCGCACTGGAGTGTGTCGCTGTCGCCGCCGACGGCTGCGGGCGGCGGGTCGAGCGCCCCGTCGAGGCCGGGGAAGGCGAAGCTCAGTGGATGGCGGGCGGCCGTGGCATGGTGGTCGGCCCACCGCCAGGCGGCGGAGTCGGGGCCGGCCTTCGTGGCGGCGGCCTGCCATGCTTCGGTGAGCACGGTGGGCAGTACGTCGGCCCAGGGCTGACTGGCCGGGGTTTTTTCGATGAAGCGCCCCTGGAGACCGGCGACGATGTTGGCGAGCCAGTGTGCGAGGATGCGGCCGGTGGAGGGCATCGTTTCGGAGCTGAGCCAGTCCCAGGTTTCCGCGCCGAGCGCGGCAGTGACGACCGAACGCATGACGCCGCGCCGGAAGTACGCATAGAGCAGGGGCTCGGCGCTTGCGGGGTGGAGGTCGCCATCCCATCCGACGAGCATTGCGCGGGCGCGCTCGGCGTCGTCGCTATAGGGGCCGAACCGCTGGAGGTGGGCGATCCAGCGTTTTGCGGGGACGGACGTTGTGTCGCCCTGCATGGCGGCGACCGCGGAGGGGTCCAGCGTGTCGCCGTTGCCGAGCAGTTCGCCCAGCCGGTCGGCGCGCGATGGCGGCGCCCAGAAGCTGGAGATATAAGGTTCGTCGCTATCGATCACGCGCTGGTTGGCGGTCGCCACGAAGCCTTCGGGCGGGTTGATGGACTGCGGATGAGATTCGAAGGGGACGTCCCCGCCCCATTCATGTTCACCGGTCCACCCGGGGACGGGCATCCGCCGGGCAGCGCGCGAAGTACGGACGGGAAGGCGGCCGCGGCAGAGGAACCCGATGTTCCCGCGGGTGTCTGCGGAGACGAGGCTGTTGACGGGGTCGACCCATTCGCGCTGGGTTTCGTGGAGTTCTTCGACGGTGCGGGCGTGCAGCATGGGGCGAAGGCATTCCCACTGGCGGCCGGGGCGGTCGGTGGCGGTATACCGGAGGGCGATCGCGTAGCCCTGCCGGGGGTCGCCGTGGACGATGGGGCCGTGCTCGGTGCCCCAGATCTCGATATCGACCGGTTCGCCGTCTCGCACGTTGATACGTTCGGGCCGGTATTCGGGTGCGTGCCAGCCGTCCGGCGCCTGGTAGCGCGGGGCGTCGTTGCCGTGGAAGTGTTCGATATAGAGGTCCTGGTAGTCGGCCTGGGTGTGGGTGATGTTCCAGGCGACATGGCCGTTGTAGCCGAAGTGGGGGAATGCGGGGACGCCGGGGAAGGTTGCGCCGGACACATCGAAGGCGGGGCACGACACGTGCACCTGCCAATAAACGCTGGGGACATCGAGCGCGCGGTGGGAGTCGTTGCAGATGATGGGTTTGCCGGTGGTGGTACGGGAGCCGTGGACCGCCCAGGAGTTGGAGCCAGCCTGCACCTCGCCGAGGAAGCCGAGGCTTTCTGCGGCCGCGCGGATGTCGGCGCCGGCCTGGTCAACGAGGGCTGATACCTTCGCGCCGGGCGGCAGGATGACGGTGCTGCCCGGCGGCGAGTCCGCTTCGAAGGGCTGGATGCTATCGACGCCCGCGCGGAGGGCGAGCTGTGCATAGGCGAGCTTGAGCTCCCACTGGCCCATGAGCACGTGGCGGACTTTGAACAGGGCGAGGGAGTGCCACGGCTCCCATGGCGCCGGTTCGATGCCGCAGAGCTGGAATTCGACCGGGAGCGGGTCGCCGCCCTGGAGGAAGGCGTTGATGCCGTGGGCGTAGGCTTCGAACATGGCGCGGGTGTCGTGAGACATGGCGCGCCAGTCGGCCTGCGCTGCTTCGTGGAGCCGGAGGCGGCGGGCGAGGATGTCGGCGGCGACAGCGCGGGTACCGGCGAAGCGCGCGTCGGCGCCGGCGGCTTCAGCCCAGGTGCCAAGCGCACGGCGGCGGTCGCATTCCATCTGCCAGGAGCGGTCCTGGGCGGCGGCGTAGCCCTGGGCGAACCAGGCGTCGGCTTCGGTGGAAGCAGTAATGTGCGCGATGCCGTAGGAGTCGCGGCGGATGGTGACGCCGTGGTCGAGCCCGGCGACGTCACGCGCGCCATCGAGCTCGGGGATGGCGGCGGCAAAGTCGATGTTCTGCGGCGAAGCGCCCATGGGCGGCACCCCCGGTGAGGTGCGGGGATGGTAGCAGGCCCGGGGGCGTGGCGTGGGTTAGCGGCGGCGGAGCATGGCGGTGACGATGGCGGCGAGGTCGGCGCGCGTCTGTTCGTCGTCGGCCTTGCCGACCCAGGAGCCGAGTCCCAGGAACGCCATGGTGTACGCGGTCATGAGCATACTCACGGCCGACTCGACCGGGACAGGTTCGAGTTCGCCGTTGTCGATGCCCGTGCGCAGGACCTTCGCGAACGCCTGGTGCGTGGGGCTGCTGAGCTCGCTTGCGATTTCGTGCCGGGCGCCCGCCATGAAGGCGGAGCGCATGATGACGCGGTTTTCGCGCAGGAAGTCGGCGTAGGCGTCGAGCGCCATCTGGATGCGGCTGAGCGCGTCGGTCTCGGGGGTGACGCTGGCGGTGTAGCGTTCGACATGCGGCCGCGAGACGGACTGGAGCACTTCGCGGAGGAGGTCGTCCTTGGAAGGAAAGTAGCCATAGAGGGTGCCGACGCCGGTATCGGCGAGGCGTGCGATCTGGGCCATAGAGGTCTCATCGACGCCCTGTTCGCGGAAGAGCTGGCTTGCGGCGTCGACGATGGCGGCGCGCGTCTGTGCTTTGCGCTCCTGGAGCGAGAGGCGCCGCCCGTTGGCAATTTCCGAGTCTTGTTCGATAGTCACAGGTGTATCGTGCCAGTTTGCAGCGGCGGGGGCACGTTTGCCCCCGCATTCGTACTCAGGATGTCAGCCACTGCACGTCGCCGTGAAGGTCCGGGTCGTGCTCTTTCGCGGCGAAGACGGCGTATTCCTCCTTGCTCTTTTCGATGGTGGTGGTGTCGCCGTGTCCCGGGTAGACGGCGGTGTCGCCCGGGAGCGCGTAGAGCTCGGATGTGATCGAGGCGATCTCCTGCTGGAGGTCGGCGTTGGTCTTCGTGCGGCCCGGGCCGCCGGGGAACAGGGTGTCGCCGACGAAGGCGCTCTTGTTGTGGAGGTAGGTCGTGCTGCCGGGCGTGTGCCCCGGGACGCTCACCACTTTGAAGGAGAGGGAGCCGACCTTGAGCTCCTGGCCGTGTTCAATAGCCTGGTCGGGCTGGCCTTCGGTGAGCCAGGGTTCGCGGGCGTCGGCGACGAGGTGGCAGCCAAAGCGTTCTTTGAGCGCGTCGATGCCAGCGGTGTGGTCGGGGTGTGAATGGGTGAGGAAGATGGCCGACGGCTGGACGCCGGCGGCTTCGGCGGCAGCGATGCTCTTTTCGGGTTCGCCGGGCGCGTCGATGAAGACGGCCTCGTTCGTCTCTTTGTCGATAGCGATGAAGATGTTGTTGCCAAAGTCTCCCGCGGGGCCGTCCATGACGATCCGCAGGTTTCCGTCTTCGAACGTCTGCATCGGAGTCCTCCTTCCCTCGGGTGCAGAGTGTACACGGCAGGCGGGGTGTGGCGGGAAGGGGTGCGGTGGCCTACTCCTCGCGCGGCGGGTCGCCGATGCGGGCGATGGCGATGCCCAGGAAGACGCCCATGATGGTTTCGACGACGTGGGTGAGCGTCATGCGGACGCCGGCGTCGCCGCCTGCGACGCCGATGGCGACGAGCCCGACGAGTCCACCGAGCAGGGCGAAGGCAAGGACGCTGATGATTCGTCCGAGCAGGGGGTTGAGGTCGAGGTCAGTGGTCATGGCCGCCTCCTGTTTCGCGGGGGTTCGCGAACGGGTAGCGGAGCCCTTCGACAAAGAGCCGGCCGGCGAGGACGAGGACGGCGATGCAGCGGCCGAGAGCGTTTCCAGTGCTGTTAGCGTGGGTGGTGGATGCGAGCGACATTGCGCCCTCCTTCTGCGGTTGTGGATGCAGCATCTGAGGGCCGGGACCGAGCAAGGAGGGTGAAATGTCGTCACCGCGACGGCCCCCGGCGGACGCGGTAGGCTTCGCGACAAAAGGAGGCGTGCGATGCGTGAGCAATTCTTG
>SKSF01000138.1 GCA_007118095.1 Dehalococcoidia bacterium | reverse complement strand
GTCGAATCCACCGACGCTGCAATTGTCAGCGCAACACCGGATGGGCTCATCCTCAGTGCCAACGCGGCAACCCGGACCATCTATGGATACGAACCGGGCGAGCTCATCGGGAGGCCGGTCCGGACACTCCTCCCGCCCGAGAACCGCGAGATCGACCGGGACATTCACCTGGCGGCGCTGAACGGCGAGTGGATCACCCGGGAAACCGTGCGCGTCCGTGCTGACGGGACCCGCATCAAGGTGCTCCTGTCGATGTTCCCCGTGCATGACGCGGACGGGAACCTGCTCTCCTACGCCGCCATTGCGCGCGACATCACGGAGCGCAAGCGCCAGGAAGAAGAGCTCGCGCGCCTCGCCCTCATCGTCGAATCGGCCGAGGACATGATTTTCGCGACGGATGCCCACGGGTACATACAGTTCGCGAACGAGGCTGTCCGCGAAGTGCTCGGCTACGCTCCGGAAGAGATGGTCGGTCGGCCTGCGAACATTGTGTATCCGCCGGACAGTCTCGATACCGGCTTTGCCTTGCTCCGGGAGGCCATCGTCGAAGGCCGCGCCGCATGGTCCGAAGCAGATCTGCTGACGAAGCGCGGCGAACGCCGGAGCATCTCGCTCTCCGTCTTTCCGACGCGAGGCGATGACGGAGCCATCACCGGCCTTGCCTGTATCGCTCGCGACATAACCAATCGCAAGCGTGCGGAGGCTGAACGTGCCCGTCTTGCTGCCATCGTGGACTTCGCCGAGGACGCGATTATCGCCACCGACCCCGACGGGACCATCATCTCGGCAAACGCCGCGGTGCGGTCGGTTTACGGCTACGAGCCGGCGGACATCATCGGGCAGCCCATAACCACGGTTCAGCCTGCCGACCTGCGAGAGGAAGCGGCGGCCACCCGCCGGGAAGTCATTGAAGAGGGCCGCCCGGTTTCACTCGAAACCCGGCGCTATCATGCCGACGGCCACCTCATCGATGTCGCGGTCTCGCTGTTCCCTATCAGGAACGCCGCGGGCGAGGTCGTCGGCACCGGGTCCATCTCGCGCGATATCAGTGAACGCAAGCGGCACGAGGCCGAGATGGCGCGCCTCTCGGCGGTAGTCCAGTCCTCCAGCGATGCGATTGTGACCTACGACCGCGAAGGCCGGATCGTCACATGGAACCCCGGCGCGGAAGCCCTCTTCGGCTACTCAGCGGATGAAGCGGTCGGCCAACCAGGACAAATGCTGCTGACCGAATGGGAGGCGCACCTCGCACCCGGCGTCATTGAAGACCATATCTTTCAGGGCGGGACACTTGGCCCCCGTGATGCAATGCGCATGACGAAAGATGGCTACCAGGTGGATGTCTCGGTCACGACGTTCCCGGTACGCGATGGCAGCGGAGAAATCATCGGACTGGCGTCCATCGCCCGGGACATTTCCGAGCGGAAACTATACGAGGCGGAGATGGCCCGCCTGTCGTCTGTCGTCCAGTCATCGAGCGACGCAATCATCACCTACGACCTTGATGGCCTGGTGCATTCGTGGAATGCCGGTGCGGAAGCGTTGTTCGGCTATACCGCAGAAGAGATGGTTGGCGACTCCGCTGTCGGCCTGCTTCCACCTGCGCAACGAAACGAGGCGCCTTCGATGGTCTTCACAGACGCCGTGATCGGCCCACGCGACGTGGTCCGTCTTCACCGCCAGGGGACGCCCATCGACGTGTCGGCGACGACCTTCCCAATACACGACGATGAAGGCCAGAAGGTCGGTGTGGCGACCATTGCCCGCGATATCCGTGAGCAGAAGCGAGCCGAGCGCGAGATCCGTCTGCTCGCCGCCGTAGTGGCGTCTTCGAACGCTGCCATCATCACGTACGACCTGGACGGCCGGGTGACCTCATGGAATCACGGCGCCGAGGAGGTTTTCGGCTACACCGCGGAAGAGATGGTCGGACACTCCCCGCTGTGCCTCTTCCCCGAGGAAGAGCGGGAAGCGGCAAGAACATCGAGACATGAACAACTGCTCCAGGGCGAGCCGCTCATTCCGCGTGATACCGCCTGGATTCGCAAAGATGGCACCCTCATCGACGTCACCGTCAACACCTTTCCCGTTAGGGATGCCGCCGGGGAGGTCATGGGCATTGCGACTATTGCCCGCGACATCACCCTGCGCAAGCAGCACGAGGCGCAAATCGCGTTGCTCGCCGCCGTGGTCGAATCGTCCGACGATGCCATTTACGTGGTGCGCGACGGGAAGATCATCGTCTGGAACCAGGCCGCCGAGAACCTCTTCGGCTACACGCCCGAAGATGCGCGCCACTTCGACATATGGCAACTCGTCCCGGACGACGATGCAGAACTTACGCGCGAGACCCTCGCGAGCACCATGGAAGGTGTCCGCACCGCGTCGCGGGAGACGGTCCGGCTTCACCGCGACGGGACGCGCATCGAAGTGTCGCTGTCGTGGTTCCCCGTGCGGAACGAGACCGGCGATGTCATTGGCCTCGGCGCGATTGCGCGGGATATCCGTGAGCAGCGGGCGGCCGAGGCCGCACTGCGTGAAGCCCAGGAGCGCATCAGGGCCATTGCGCGCAGCGCACCCCTGGCACTCTTCGCGGTGGACGCCGATGGCATCCTCACGTTCTTCGACGGGTCGGGTGTTGGGCTCCCGAAGCTCGATGCCTCGCCATTTGTCGGACAGCACGTGTCGGCGCTCGCCCGGGTACTGCCAGATATCGAGGACCACGCCCGGCGGGCCCTCTCCGGCGAGACATTCGTTTCCGTCGACCACGTCGGCGGGCGTGTGTTTGAGACCTACCATACGCCGTCGTGGAATGACGAAGGCGAAGTCGCCGGCTTCTTTGGGGTCTCTGTCGATGTAACCGAGCGTTACCAGGCCGAAGAGGCCCGCCGCGAAGCGGAAACGCTTCTGCGGAATGTCACCGACAACATGCCGATGGTCATGCTCGCGTTCGACCGTGACGAACGGTACGTGCTCGCCGAAGGCGGGCCGCTTGCGCAGGTCGGGCTCAGTTCCGAATACCTGGTCGGGCGTTCCATGGGCGAGGTGATGGGTCACGATAGCGACGTCACCAATTGCATGCGTCGTGCCCTGCGAGGGGAGACGGCGGCGACGCCGGTCGAATTTAACGGCCACACCTTCGAGACGTCGTTCATCCCGTGGCGTGATGCCGATGGCGAGGTTCGCGGGGCGATCGGCGCCTGTCTCGACGTTACCGGCCAGATCGAGGCCGAGCGTGCCCGGTTGCGGGCCGAGGCGCTCCTGCAGAACATCGCGGCAAACGCGCCCGTCGGCCTGGTGGCATTCGACGCAGAGGGCCGGATCATGCTTGCCCGGGGCAATGCCATCGAGACCCTGGGATTCGACGCGGAAAGCCTCACCGGTCAGCGCACATCAGACATGGACATCCCGGGTGGAGATATCGAGTCCCTGCTGGACGTCGCGCCGGGGGAATCGAAAGTCATCGAGACCAAACGGCATGGAAGGAACTATGCGGTCCACCTGACGGCCCCGGAACCGTCGGGGAATGGCCCGGCGCTCGTTAGCGTCATCGTCGACATTACCGACCGGATCCAGGCGGAAGAGGCGCTCGTGCAGGCGCAAAAGCTCGAAAGCCTCGCGGTCCTCGCCGGCGGGATCGCGCACGACTTCAACAACTTGCTCGTGGGCATCCTGGGTAACGCCGGGCTGGCGCTGGAGGAGCTTTCACCTGGTTCGCCCGCGCGGGAAACGATCCAGGACATAGAGGTCGCCGGGCGCCGCGCGGCGGAGCTGGCACGGCAGATGCTTGCCTACTCAGGGAAAGGGCGGTTCGTCGTACAACCGGTCGATATGTCGGCGCTCGTCCAGGAGATGAACCACCTCCTGCGGTCGTACACCCACCGCGCGACCATGCGGTTCGAGCTCGCGGGGGACCTGCCCCCGGTGGACGCCGATACCACACAGATACGGCAGGTCGTGATGAACCTGGTCATCAACGCCGCCGACGCCATCGGAGAAGCGGACGGGGTCATCGCCGTCCGGACCGGGTTGATGCACGCAACCGAGGGATACCTGGCGTCCACCTACCTTCACGAAGGGCAACGATCCGGTAAGTACGTCTACCTCGAAGTCGCCGATACTGGGGAAGGCATGACCACAGAGACGATGAGCCGCATCTTTGACCCCTTCTTCACGACCAAGTTCACCGGAAAGGGCCTTGGCCTGGCCGCCGTACTCGGGATCGTTCGCGGCCACCATGGCGCCATCCGCGTCGATAGCACGCCCGGCGAAGGGACAACGTTCCGCCTGCTGCTGCCCATCGCCGCGGATGCCGGTGGCGGTACGGATGAGGCGCCGGTGGAGGCGGCCCGATGGCGCGGCGCCGGTACCGTGCTCGTGGTCGATGATGAGCAGTCGGTGCGCATGGTTGCCGAGCGCGCCCTGCGGTCGTTCGGGTTCGATGTGATTGCCGCGGGGGACGGCGTCGAGGGACTGGAGCAATTCGAGGCCCACCGCGAGTCCATTGTAGCCGCGTTGATCGACGTGACCATGCCCCGCATGAGCGGACACGCCCTGTTCGAACGGGTCCGCGCCATCGCGCCAACACTGCCCGTCGTGTTCATGAGCGGCTTTCACGAACAGGACGCGGTCCGCGAGGCCTCGGCAGCAGCCGATCCGCTGTTCGTGCAAAAGCCGTTCGACCTCGCAACCCTGCGCGACGCCATGCAACGCGCGCTCGAAGGTCCGAAACCGGCATAGAACATTCGTGCGTTATACTCCCGGCATGTCCACCGAGCAGCGCATCGTCGCGCCCGACTCCGGGGAGGAAGATGCAGGCGAAAACAGTCTCCGGCCCCGGGCGCTGTACGAGTTCCCCGGCCAGGACCGCGTCAAACGGAACCTGGAGGTCGCCGTTGAAGCGGCCCGGCGCCGCGGCGAAGCACTCGACCACCTGCTTCTCTATGGCCCGCCAGGGCTGGGCAAGACCACCCTGGCGAACATCATCGCCAACGAAACGGGTGTCTCCATTCGCGTCACCAGCGGCCCCGCAATCGAACGGCCCGGCGACCTCGCGGCGATCCTCACCAACCTCCGCGAGCATGACATCCTGTTCATCGACGAGATCCACCGTCTTTCGCGCCCCGTCGAAGAGATCCTGTACCCGGCGATGGAGGACTTCGCGCTGGACCTGGTCATCGGCAAGGGCGCTGGCGCGCGCTCTGTCCGGCTTTCCATGCCGCACTTCACCCTCATCGGCGCCACGACACGCTACGCAATGGTGAGCCCGCCGCTTCGCGATCGTTTTGGCTCGGTCTTCCGCCTCGAGTTCTATGAGCCGGAAACGCTGGCGCGGATCCTCGAACGCTCGGCCAGCATCCTGGGTGTGGAAATCCACGAAGACGCCTCGCTCGAAGTGGCCCGGCGCTCACGCGGGACACCACGAATTGCAAACCGCCTCCTGCGCCGCGTCCGCGATTATGCCGAAGTCCATGGAGAGGGAGTGCTCACCCTCGATGCCGCACGCGAGGCCCTGGCGATGCTCGATGTCGACGACCTCGGGCTCGATGACACGGACCGCGCGGTGATGCGATGCATCATCGACAAGTTCAACGGCGGGCCGGTCGGCCTCGATACCATCGCCGCATCCATCAGCGAGGAGGCCGATACCGTCATGGATGTTTACGAACCCTTCCTCCTGCAGTGCGGGTTCCTCCAGCGGACGCCGCGCGGCCGGGTCGCCACGCTCAACGCATATGCTCACCTCGGGTATGAAGCGCCCCGGTCCGTCTCCGCCAGCCAGGCAACCCTCTGGGAGGCGCCCGGGGGCGAGGAGTGTGACGAATGAACGGGATGCGCCAGAATGTCTTCAGCGGTGGGCAGTGGGAGGACGAAGTCGGCTACAGCCGTGCCGTAAAGGTGGGGAACCAGGTATCGGTTTCCGGCACTGCCGCCGTCCAGCCCGACGGCTCGGTCTACGCCCCGGGGGATATGTACGCCCAGGCACAGCGCTGCTTCGAACTTATCGACCGGGCCCTCCAGTCAGCAGGGGCGACGATGCTCGATGTCGTCCGGACGCGCATATACGTGACGGACATCAGCCAGTGGCAGGAAGCCGGCAAGGCACACTCCGAGCGCTTCCAGAGCGTCCGCCCGGCCACGACGCTGGTCGCGGTCTCTGCCCTCATCCACCCCGACATGGTCATCGAAGTCGAGGCGGATGCCATCATCAATCACTGAACGGCGCTTGTGTGAACGCGCGGCCGCAGTGATCCTGCCGTGGCCCCGCCCCGGTGGTTGAGTCATCGCGCCTGTGGGGCCAAGATGACTGAAAGGGTCCGGACATTTCTCACTTGCCTATGCATCGCGTTTCTCATCTTTCCAACGGATTGCGCGTCGTCACCGCTGAACTGCCGCAGACACGGTCAGCGACCATCAGCATCTACGTCGGCGCTGGGAGCCGGTACGAACCCGATGAAGCGGCCGGCCTCTCCCACTTCCTGGAGCACATGCTCTTCAAGGGCGCGTCCCGCCGGTCGACCGCGCGCGAGATCTCGGAGGCCATCGAAGCCCACGGTGGCACCCACAACGCGGCGACCGACCGCGAAGTGACCGTCTATTATGCGAAGGTGCCCAGCTCCGCGACGCTGGATGTGCTGGATATCCTCTGCGACATGGTCCGCGACCCGATCATGGACGGGGCCGAGCTCGAGAAGGAACGGCACGTCATCCTCGAAGAGCTCGCGGGCATCGAAGACAGCCCCGAGGAAATCGCGGGCATCCTGTCGGATGAGACGCTGTGGCCGGGCCAGCCGCTCGGTCGCAACATCGGCGGTACCCCCGAGAGCGTCCGCGCCATCTCCCGCGATGCCGTCATCGAGTACCTGGCGGCGCAGCACGTCCCGGGCAACGTCGTGGTCTCCGTTGCGGGGAATATCGATGCCGACGCGGTCATCGAGTCGGTGGAGCAGTGGCTGGGCGACATGCCCGCGCGCCAGGCCGGGCCGTGGTACCCGGCCGTCGCACGCGACGGGCAGCCGAGGGTTGCATTCCGTAGCAAGGAGACCGAGCAGGCGCACCTCTGCATCGCGTTCCCCACCGTCCCCCTGGACCACCCGGACCGGTATGCTATCGACCTCCTCAGCACGCTCCTCGGCGAAGGCATGTCGAGCCGCCTGTTCCTTGAACTCCGCGAAGAGCGCGCGCTCGTCTACGACGTCCACTCGTACCCGAGCGAATACCGCGACGCCGGCTCGCTCACCATCTATGCCGGCTGCGACCCGGAGTACGCCCGTATAACCACGGAGGCCGCGCTCGAAGAGATTGAGCTTGCGCTCCGGGATATCACCGTCGAAGAGCTCGATCGGGCCCGGCATATGGCGTGCGGACGCATCCAGCTCCGCATGGAGGACACCCGGGCGGTCGCAGGCTGGCAGGGCGCGCAGGAGCTGCTCCTGGATAACGTCCTCACTGTCGACCAGGTCGCTGATCGGTTCGCGGGCGTGACCCTCGACGACGTCCGGCGCGCCGGGCGAGACTACCTCCAGCCCTCGAACGCCATCCTGGCCGCGGTGGGCCCATTTGAGGACGACTCCGTTTTTCGTGGGCTGATCTGATGGAACGGCTCTCTTTCTTCGGCCCGCCCGCGAAGTCGTTTCAGCGGGGCGGAGCACACGTCGCCGTCTATCTCGTTGCTGTCTACCAACAGCAGCTCGTCGCGTACGACGTCGATGCGCCTGGCGTCAAAGGGCGGTTCCTCCCCTGGACCGTGCTCGCCTTCGGCGGCAATCCCTATGCCGATGCGTCCCTGCTCGTGGACGACTGGTGCCAGGTGATGGTCTCGTCGCTGAAGCTCGCCGATGCCATCGGCGGTCACCGCCAGGAGGGCAGCGAAGAGCTGGCTATCGTGTTTCGCGCAGAGCTTACCGACCCGCCCGCTGGAGACGAGAACCGGCAACCGGTGCTCCTCCCGCATGACGAAATTGCCGCGATTCACCCGTTCCCGGCCGAGGAACTGCGCCGCTGGGTCGCCGCGCCCGGCGATGATGACCACCCGCCCGGCGATGGTGGCGGGCACATCGTCCCCCCGCAGCCAGAAGGGCCGCGGCTGGTCTTCTGACCCTGCCGCCGCCCGTCAGGCCCGGTCGCGCGCTTCGTACATCTCCCGCTGGTATTGCATCACCATCCGCTGCGCGTTGAAGAACGAGCCGTTGAGGGAGATGGACGCCCGCATGATCTCCGAATACACCTCGGGCTGGCGATAGAACGTCGGGACGACGGTGAGCTCCAGCTTGTTGTAGAGCGCGTCAGCGTCTGCCGCATCCGCGGCCGGCTCCCAGTCCCGGCCGATGGCCCAGCCGGTGATCCCCTCCACGTGGCCCTCCACCCACCAGCCGTCCAGCGTGCTCAGGCTCGGGATGCCGTTCATGGCGGCCTTCATCCCGCTCGTACCGGACGCTTCCAGCGGCCGCTGCGGGTTGTTCAGCCACAGGTCCACGCCCGACACCAGCAGCTTCGCGACGTCCATGTTGTAGTCTTCCACCCAGACCACCTGCAGCGCCCCATCGAGCGTCCGCGCAGCCTCCCGCACCTGCCGGATGAGCGACTTCGCCCATTCGTCTGCCGGGTGCGCTTTGCCGGAAATGACGACCTGGAGCGGCCCCGAACTGCGCGCGATGGTCTTGAGCCGCTCGACGTCGCGGAACAGCAGTTCCGGCCGCTTGTAGCGCGCAACGCGCCGGGCAAAGCCCACGGTGAGGATCGCCGGGTCGAGCGCGACGCCCGTCCGTTCCCGGATGTAGTCGATCATGAGCTGCTTCGATGCGCTGTGCGCCCGGCGCAGCTCCGCCAGCGGGAGGCCGATGGCGTGCCGGAATGTGGCCGGCACCAGCCGCCATCCGGGGATGTGGTGGTCGAACAGTTCCTGCATGGGCGGCGCCACCCAGGTGGGGGCGTGCGCGCCGTTGGTGATCTGGCCGATGCGAAAGCCGGGGAACATCTCCCGCGACACCTGCCCGTGCCGGAACGCCACAGCATTGGAGGAACGCGAAAGCAGCAGCGCCAGCCGCGTCATGTTGAGCGTGCCTTCCTCGATAACGTGGCACGCCTCGAGGAGCTGAACCGTCCGGTCGCCGAGCTGCTCCCGCACCAGGTTCGTGTCGAACTTGTCGTGTCCTGCCGGCACCGGTGTGTGCGTGGTGAAGACGCACTGCTGTCGCACCCGTTCGATTGCAGTCTGGTTGACCTCCGTGGTCCCTTCGACGGCGAGCGTCTCTTCGAGCAGCGCCAGGGTAAGCAATGCCGAGTGGCCCTCGTTCATGTGGAACGCCTGGACGTTGTGAATCCCGAGCGCGCGAAGCAGCCGAATGCCGCCCACACCCAGCACAAGTTCCTGTGCCAGGCGGTAGCGCAGGTCGCCTCCATAGAGGTGGTCGGTGAGCGCCTGGTGTTCTGGCGTGTTGCCCGGTTGCCGCGTGTCGAGCAGGAACACCCGGACCGGGTGACCAGTGCTGCCCCGCACTTCCGTGCACCAGGCGCCTACAGTCACAGGGGTCCCCTGCAGCTCAACCGTCACCGTTGGGCCGACACGCTCCATGCGTGCTTCCGGGTCCCATTCTTCGTCCTGTTCGTGCTGTTGCCCGTCGGCGTCGATCCACTGCTTGAAGTAGCCTTTCCGGTGGGCCAGCGTGACAGCGACCATGGGCAGGCCCATGTCGGCCGCCGCACGGAGCGTGTCACCGGCGAGCACACCGAGGCCGCCGCTATAGGTAGGGATGTCGCCTTCGAGCCCGATTTCCATGCTGAAGTAGGCCACGGGTGGCGTGTGGGCTGCCGGGCCCGGCGCTGGCGTTTCAGTCATAGGTGTCTCCCGTGAACGTATCCCGGCCCCGGGGGGCGTTCCTGTATGGCCGGACGTCACATGATCGCGCATCCGGTTCCAAGAACATATCGGCGGTTATGTTCCTTTGCGTAGCGGATGCGTCAAAAGTGGGCGCCCGGCGCTGCTGACCGTGGCCTGGCTCACGCAGGCACTGGCATTCGCGGCACCATGATGGAACGATAGAGCCATGCCAAAATTCAACAAGGTACCGGATGAAGACGCCCTCGAATCCCTGTTCGAAGCGTCGCACGACAAGCCTGTGCTGCTCTTCCTTCACGACGAGACCTGCCCGCTGAGCTCGATGGCCTACGACGAGATCCTCGATGTCGAAGGCGAGGTCGAGCTGGTCGACGTGACGACGCAGGACGCGGTGAAGCGCGCCGTCGAACGCCGTTCCGGCATCAAGCACGAGTCCCCGCAGGCGATCGTGCTCCGCAAGGGTGTGCCCACGTGGAACGCCTCCCACGGCCGCATCAGGGCGAACAGCGTCACGGAGGCCGTTGCGGCAGCGCGGGACGTCTAGCACAGCGCGTTATTGCCTGGTGTCCGTGAGGTT
>SKSF01000156.1 GCA_007118095.1 Dehalococcoidia bacterium | reverse complement strand
CTCCGCGAGATACGCCAGATCACCCTCCGAGAGGGAGTGGTCCACGGAAGCCCGGACGGCGTCGAAGTGGGACAACTGCCGCACGCCGACCACGGGGGCGGTGACACCGGGCTGATGCAGCAACCATGCCAGGGCGATTTGGGCCGGCGGGGCATCGTCCCTCGCAGCTAGTTCTGCGACACGGCGCAGCACCTCCTGTGACCCGCCCTCGTACAGACGGTCCGCGTACGCGTCGTTCTGGGCACGGTCGGTCCCTCGGGTCGGATCCGGCTGGTCAGCTCGACCCAGCCGACCGCGGGCCAGGGGTCCCCACGGGACGCAGGCCATGTTCTGGTCCGCCAGCAGGGCCATCATCTCCCGTTCCTGCTCGCGGTAGAGGAGGTTGTAATGGCACTGCATGGAGACGAACCGGGTCCAGCCGTGGATCTGCGCGATGTACTGGGCCTTGGCCAGCTGCCAGGCCCACATCGAGCATGCGCCGATGTAGCGAACCTTCCCCCAGCGGACCAGGTCGTTGAGAGCCTCCATCGTCTCCTCGATGGGGGTCTGGCGGTCCAATCGATGTATCTGGAGAAGGTCGATGTGGTCGAGGTCCAGGCGCCTGAGCGACGCATCGCAGGACGACAGGATGTGTGAACGACTCAGGCCACCGTTGTTCGGGCGGGCGGCTCCCATAGGGAGACCGACCTTGGTCGCAACGACATACTCACCACGATCCATGAACACATCGCGGAGGAGCCGCCCAGTGACCACTTCGCTCGCACCGACGGAGTACACATCGGCAGTATCGAAGAAGTTGACGCCCGATTCCGCCGCGCGCTCCACGAAGGGCCGGCTGGACTCCTCGTCCAGTACCCAATCGCGCCACGACGGATCGCCGTAGCTGAGCATCCCGAGGCAGATCTGCGAGACCTCCAGGCCCGTGCCGCCGAGACGTCGATACCTCATAGCGTTGCCCTCCTCGCACTTCAGCGCACCATGGCCATGTTCAGCTAGCAGTCTCGTGGGGTTCGGGGGCCTTGATGATGGCCTTCCCCGACTCCTGCCATTCTGGGTTGCTGCCGAGCAGGCGCTTGGTGTACCAGTGCTCCGGCTCGTGGAACACGCGGTTGCCGCGCCCGTGTTCGACGACCTTCCCCTGGTACATGACCATGATCGACGTAGCCAGATACTCCACGACCGACAGGTCGTGGGCGATGAAGATGTAGGCGAGGTTGCGCTCATCCTGGAGGTCCTGCAACAGCCTGATCACCTGGGCTTGGACGGAGACATCCAGTGATGAGACCGGTTCGTCGAGCACCAAGACTGACGGCTGCAGGGCCAGAGCTCGAGCGATGGCGATACGTTGCCGTTGCCCGCCGGAGAACTCATGCGGATAACGCTTGAGGATGTCCTCGCCATGGATTCCCACGCTGTCCAAGAGGCGAAGCGCTTCATCGTCCTGGTCCTTGCGCTTGACCATGCCCTTGTGAACCCGCCACCCTTCCGCGATAATCTCGCCGAGGGTCATCCGGGGGTCGAGGTTCGAGTAGGGGTCTTGTGCGACGAACTGGATCTCGCGACGGAGCCGCCGCGGCAGTGATCGTTCAGGCGAGACGATGATCTCCTGCTGATAGGTCACGGAGCCATCGGTCGGCTCCTCGAGCCCCATGATGATGCGGGCCAACGTGGACTTGCCGGACCCGGATTCGCCGACGATGCAGAGACTGTCACCCACGTGGAGTTCGAAGTCGACACCATCGACGGCCCGGACCTCGCTTCCCTTGGAGCGTCCACCTCCGCCACCGAAGATCTTCACGAGGCCCCGGCCCACCATCAAGGGACCTTCCGGCTCCTCCTGGGGCGCGCTGGCAACGACCTCGGAGAGGTGCTCGAGTCGGCGCTGGATCAGATTGGGTTCCTCGATGACGTCAGCACGTTCGAAGCAAGCAGAAGCTCGACCTTCGGCGAACTGATACAGCGGCGGCACCTCCTGATCGCATCGGTCCACCCGGAAGCGACACCTTGGCGCGAACGAACAGGAAGCGGGGGGGTCCATCAGCTTCGGCGGCGTGCCGGGGATCGGCGCCAAGCGGGTCTGGATGGCCAGTGACGGGGAAGACTGCAGGAGGCCGCGCGTGTAGGGGTGCGCGGGCTGGGTGAGGACCGGCCCAACGGGCCCGGTCTCGATGACGCGGCCGGCGTACATCACCGCGATCCGGTCGGCGACCGCGGAAGCCAGGCCGCAGTCGTGGGTGATCATCATCACCCCCATCTGGTTCTCCGACTGGATCTGCCGCAGCAGCAACATGATCTCCGCTTGGACCGTCACGTCCAATGCGGTGGTTGGCTCATCGGCGATCAGCAGCTTGGGGCGAGGCGCGATAGCCATCGCGATCAGGACCCGCTGCTGCATCCCGCCGGACAGTTCATGGGGATAGCGATCCATCAACTCACGTGGCCGTGGCAGTTCGACCTGTTCCAGCAGTTCAACGCCGCGCTCCCATGCATCGGCCTTGTTCATGTCGGTGTGGGTCCGGATGGCTTCGATCAGCTGCCACCCGATCCGGAACACGGGATTCAGGGCGCTCAGGGGATCTTGCGGGATCCATGCCAACTCGTTGCCCATCATGCGGCGACGCTGATCGCGGCTCATTGTCGTCAGCTCGCGATCCTGGAAGCGCACGGATCCCCGCCGGATGCGCCCCGGCGGCATGGGGAGTATGCCCATGACGGTCTTCGCGGTGGCACTCTTTCCGCACCCG
>SKSF01000104.1 GCA_007118095.1 Dehalococcoidia bacterium | reverse complement strand
GGGGTTAGCCGAGGCCGACCAGGGTGCGCTTGAGCCGTTCGAAGCTTTCGATGGTATTCGCGGGCAGGAAGTGGTCGACGAAGGGCAGTGCGGCAGCCATGCCACTTGCGAGCGGCTGATAGCCGGTGTGCCCTTTGAGCGGGTTCATCCAGATGATGCGGTAGGCGCGCCGGGAGAGTGCGAGCATCTCGCGGCGGAGGGTCTCGACGTCGCCGCGCTCCCAGCCGTCGCTGATGATGATGACGACCGTGCGGGGCGAAACGACCGATGGCGCATAGCCTGCATTGAACTCGGCGAGGCAGGCGCCGATGGAGGTGCCGCCGCTCCAGGTTTCGATGGTCTGTTCGAGGCCGCGGAGCATATCGGCGAACTTCTTGCGGCGCAGGAGCGGCGTGAGGTCGTAGAGGCGGGTGCTGAAGGCGTAGCTGCGAACGCCGCCGACTTCGTTTTGCAGCGCGTAGAGGAACTGCAGCATGTAGGCGCTGTAGGTGTCCATCGAGCCGGAGACGTCGCAGAGTGCGACGACGCGGAGCTTGCGCAGCTTCCGGCGCTTACGGGCGAGCCGGACGATATCCCCGCCGTGGCGGCGAGCCTCGCGGATGGTACGGCGGACATCAACCTGTCCACGCCGCCAGGAGGGCTGCGTCCGGCGGCTGGGCACGGTCGCGAGCGATGGCGCGGCCTGGCGGATGATGCGCCTGGCGCGAGCGATGTCGGCTCCGGTGTAGTCGGCGAAGTCCTTGTGGGTGACGAGGTCGACATCGCTCGCGGAGCCTTCGCCACCCGGCAGGCGGGTGTCGGCCTCGGGGTCGAAGCCTTCGATATCGACGGGCATGGGGACGTACTCGACTTCGGGCGGGCGGCCAGGGCCTTCAATGTCGGGTGTGACCGCCGGGCCGGTGTGGGATGGCCACGCCGGACCTCGCAGCAGTTCTCCCCAGAACTCCAGGAAGGCGGCGTCGAAGACCGGATAGTCGTCGACCGAGTTCGCCAGGTTGGCGCGCAGCGCGGCGTGGAACGCGGGGACGTCGGTGACGTCGACGTATTCCAGGCTACGTGCGGCATCGAGCGCTGCGCCGGGGGTGACGACGAGCTCGCGCTCACGGAGCAGGCGGCAGAACTCGACCAGTCGTGCGGGGATGCCCGATGTGTCAGCCGTCATAGCGGCGCACGGCGCCGGCCTGGAGCAGGGATTCGATGCGTTGCTGGTCGAGGCCGGCTTCCTGGAGGACTTCGGTGGTGTGTTCTCCCAGCAGGGGCGCCCGGCGAGGGAAGGTGCAGGGCTTCCCGGCCCACTCGGCAAAGGTGTTGACGGTGGTCATGGGGCCGAACTGGGGATGTTCGGTCTCCCAGAAGAAGCTGTTGGCGCTGTGCCAGGCGCTGGTGAACATCCCTTCCAATGTAGCAACGGGGGCGGCGGGCACACCATGCGTGTGGAGACGGTCGATGGCGTCCTCCTGGGTCAGCCCCGCGAAGGCGCCAGCCAGGCGTTCGCTGGTCTCGGATTCGAGGGGTTCCTGGAGCGCCTGTTCGGCAACGATGCGGGCGACCCATTCGGGGTGTCCAAGAGCGACGGCGAGCGACTGGTAGTGCTCCGGTTCGGTGCACCAGAGCATGACCCAGCCGTCGTCGCAGCGATAGAGGCGGCGGAGGGCAGTCTCGCCGGGGCAGTCGCGGCCGCCGAGGGGCGCCGGCGGGCGGCCTTCGTACCAGGTCATCTCGCCGGACTGGCAGATGACGCTCTGGTTCGCGAGGCTCGTTTCGACGCGCTGCCCGCGCCCGGTACGTTCGCGTGCGCTGAGGGCAGTGACGATACCGAATGCGGCCATCATGGCGCTGGCGGTGTCGTTGACGGGGATCTGGTGGAAAACGGGTTCATCGTCACCGCCCTGAGCGGCCATGAGGCCACTGCGGGCCTGCAGGAGGGGGTCGAACCCGGGGTCGGTCGCGAGGGGGCCTTCCGTACCGTAGCCAGTGACCGAGCACGTGATAATGCGGGGATTCAGTGCGTTGAGCTTCTTGTGGTCGATTTCAAGCCGTTCGAGGACGCCGAGGCGGAAGTTGTCGCAGACGACGTCCGCCTCGCGCACCAGATCATAGAACGCGTCGCGGCCTTCGCTGCTCTTGAGGTCGATGGCAACACTGCGTTTGCCCTGGTTGAAGCCGACGAAACCGAGGCCATAGGGGCGGAAGGAGTCGCCGTCGAGCGGTTCGACTTTGATGACGTCGGCGCCGAAGTTTGCGAGCACGGTCCCTGCGTGGGTGCCCGCGATGATCATCCCCAGGTCGAGCACGCGGACGCCTTCGAGCGGGCCACGGGAGGTGGCCTGCGCGGGCGGTTGGGCCGGGGTCTCCGCCGGGGGGGCTGCCTCCAGCGCGGCGTCGAGTGTCGTGTCCGCGACGAGGCCCCTGACGGATGCCGGGGTGTCGTGCAGGGTCACCGGGGCGCCGGGGATATCGACGCGGCCGAGGTCCGGGTGGTCGAAGGACGCACGCATGCCGTTCGCGGCGACCTGGTCGCCCCAGAACCATTCTTCGCGGGTGGAGGCAGGGCCGCGGGGGACGCCGGCTTCGTGAAGCAGATCGAGCCATTCCTGGCGGGGCTTCTCGGCAAAACGGGCGTCGAGGCGTTCGATGACACGCGGGCCGTTCTCGGGCAGGAGGATGTTGCTGAACTCGCCGTCGATGCCGTCCATGGTGAGGATATCGAAGAGGTCGAGGACTTCGAGCGCCTTCATGAAGTGGGCCTGCATGAGGGTGCC
>SKSF01000166.1 GCA_007118095.1 Dehalococcoidia bacterium | reverse complement strand
CAAGGAACAGCACATGCGGCCTCGGTGCCACTGGGTTGTTAGCCCGGGATTCGGACGGTGCTTGCGATTGCGACATGCTGACATCTAGCCATGGCCAGTGTTTCCTCGGCAATACCCGCTGCACACATCCGGCGATTCCTGCACTGACGGGCTCCCGCGCGGACGGCACCTTCACACTCCATCAACACGCCGTTGTGACAGTGGGCTCCTTGTCACGCTCACCCCGGGCACGCCGCCACTGCCGGGAATGGCCTCGCCGTGTTCTCCGGCCAGCACGGGGTCTGGCTCGCGACAGCCAATCAGCGCAAGGCTGATGCCCGCGGGCCCGGCACCCGCTATCGCGACGTCGCATTCCACTCGGGCCACCCTGCCCCGGGCGTCGATGATCATATCCAGCTCCTTGCCACTCGGCCTTGCCCTCGTCCCGAATGCTCAGGCCCCCACGGTGGCCAGTGGCTCGCCTGCCCATCGGAGTGACGCATCGACCTCACTGCTGTCGAGCAATCGCTGCAGTCGTGCGAGCCGCGTGAAGCGCTCGCCCCGCAGGTCTTCGAGCCCGAGTCCATACGCCTGGTAGGCCTCGGCAAGTTGCGTGATGCCCTTCCGCACAGTCCACTCCGGACGGAAACCCGGCACCACGCGAGGAAGCGTGTCGAAATTGACGCGGTAACTCCGGGCGTCCGGGCCGCCCCCGGGAGCGTAGTGGATCTCGCTGCCCGGGATCCCTTCGCGCACCATTTCCGCGACCTGCGCGATGGTGAAGTTTTCTTCGCTCCGTCCCACGTTAAACGCACGGTTGTGGACGGCCGCCGCTGGTGCTTCGAGCACCGCAACAAACGCGCGGGCAATGTCTTCCACATGCACCAGCGGACGCCAGGGGGTCCCGTCGCTGAGTATCTCGATCTTCCCGGTGAACAGCGCCGAAGCCACCAGGTCTTGCACCACGAGGTCCCCGCGCAGGCGCGGTGATAGCCCGTATGCTGTCGCGTTCCGCAGGTAGACGGGTGTGAAATCCCCGTCGGCCAGCTCTGCCAATCCGTGCTCCGCGTCCACCTTCGAACGCCCGTATGCCGTCACCGGGTTAAACGCCGCTTCTTCGCCGAGTGGCACATCGCTCGTGCTCGCACCGTAGAGGCTGCAGGACGACGAAAAAACGAAGCGTCGCACGCCAGCCTCCTTCGCGAGGCGCCCGGCTTCCACGCTCGCACGATGGTTGATCTCGTCAGTGAGCGCGGCATCGAGCTTCCCAAGCGGATCATTCGAAAGGGCGGCCAGGTGAAGTACGGCATCGAATCCACGCAGATGGTCGACGGTCAGATCGCGCACGTCCGCGGCCACGACCTCGATGGTGTCGCTGGCTACCGGGTCCGGGACCAGGTCGCAACCGCGAAAGAAGTCGGCATCCACTCCCGCCACCTGGTAACCGCGTTCTTCGAGCATCGGGACCAGGACCGCTCCAATGTACCCACGGTGCCCGGTCACGAGAATTCGCTGTGTCATACCCTCCCCCGGCGTGTACGAACGCCGGGACAATCAGGCCAAATGCGTGTCGACATCGCGTTGACCGCGCGTATCGCCTGGAGGGACAGCGCCAGCTTATCTGCGACCGTGTTCGGACGCTTCCAGCACCAGGTCGACCACCGCGCGGTCGTTCGCTACACCGTCAAAGCGAGTCTCCGCCCGGTTCCGTGCCGCTGCCCCCATGGCTGGCAGGTCTTCTCGGAGTGCCCAGGCGCCCCTCAGCGCTTCGGCGATCCCCTCACGCGTTGGCTGAATGACCCAGCCAGCTTCCGGTCCCACGATCTCCGGTCCTGCCCCCGTGTCGCCCACGATGACAGGCAGGCCGCTCGCCATCGCCTCCACCGTTGCAATCCCAAAGCACTCCGCCACTGACGGCATGATGAAAGCATCCGCACGTTCGTAGAGACACCGCAGGAGCGGTGAGTTCGGCTCCGCGCGGTGGACCCGTACCCCCGGGCGTTCTCGGACGGCTTCCCGCGTCACGATATCCAGCTCAAAACCACATTCGCCCCACGCCTCTAACACGTCGAGCAACATCTCGCCGCCCTTCCGAGCGAAGTCGCCGCCCACAAACAAGAGCCGCACCCGCTCACGCGGTGCCGGCCGGCCCCCCTCTGGCGCCCGCCAGTGTGTAAGGTCCACGCCGGGTGGCAACACTCGGACACGCTCCTCGGGGATACCCGCGGCCAGTAACGAATCCGCCGCCCACTGTGACCACGGCGTCCAGAATGTCACGCGGTCGGCCAGCGCCTTGTCCAGCCACTCGTGCACGCGGCGCCGAGTTCCGCGGTGCGGCGGCCGGTTCCAGTAGACATAGGACCAGGCATCCCGGGCTTCCGACGTGCAGTCCCGGTCGATAATCAGTGGCCGCCGCATCGGCCCGCTGTACCAGGGGATCCAGGGGCGTATCGCCGTCAGCGCAGCCGTCCATACCACCTCGGGGCGCGGCACCCGCAGGAGATTGCTCGCTTCCGTCGCTGCTCGGATGCGCCCCCGCATGCTCCGCGGGACAAACCCTGCACGCTCAATGACGCCGTCGTCCCGCCATCCGCTGACGAGGCGGTAGCTCGGGTTGATACGGCCATCGTGCTGCGAATGCTCCACAAGGTTGCTAAAACGCGTCCGGTGTCCAGCGTATCCCGAGCCAAGGAAAAGCACATGAGGTTGAGCAGCCAAGATGTCGAGCCTCCAGCGCGCCCGCCCGGTGGCGGCTGCTACGCATTGCTATCTAGCCACGGTCCCGTCCGCGGGATCAATGCCATCTGCACTCCGCGGGCAACTCCTGCACCATCCCGCGCCTGCCTAGACGCTCCGAGGACCGGCGCTTCACCACCTATCAACACGTCCTTGTGACATTGAGCTCCTTGAACAGCACCATCCCGATGCGCGCAAGTATCGCCAGCAATGTGCTTGCTGTGTTCTCTGGCCAGCTCGGCACCTGGGTGATCACGGCCGTCACGTTCCTGCTCATTCCCAGGTACCTCGGACCGGAAGGTACCGGGATCATGGGAATTGGCTGGGTCGTCGCAGGTCTTGCAGCGACAGCCGCCGGGCTGGGAATGTCCTCGCTCATCACCCGTGAAGTCGCTCGCGATGCAAGCGAAGCCCGCACGTGGATCGCCACAGCCATCTGGATGAAGATCGCGGGCGGTGGCATCGCCGCCACCATAAGTATTCTCCTTGCGATCGCTGTCGGATACCCGACGCTCACGGTCCTGTCGGTTGCGTTCCACGCACTGCTCATTCCCGCCATCCTTGTGAGCAGTACAGGGGTCGCCGTTTTCCAGGGCCTCGAGATCATGCGGCACGCGGCGATCTTCAACGTCACGTTGAAGCTGGGCATCCTGGTCGGCGCTGTCGTCGCCATCGCCGGCGACATGGGCATCCTCGGCGTCATCATCCTCACAAATGCCGTGCCGATGTTCGTCGCCGTGCTGCAATTGTTCGTGCTTCGGAAGCTCTTTCCCTTCCGCCTGTTCAGCTTCTCGCGGGCTGCAGCCAAACGCCTTTCCGTCGTCAGCATCCCCTTCTTCATTGTGACGATTTCCTGGGCCGTGTATCACGCCGTCGATGTCTTTGCCCTCTCATTGCTCGCAACCGAAGCTGACGTCGGTTTCTATTCAGCCCCTGCCCGTGTCTTTGGGACCCTCCTCTTCATCCCCACTACCATCGCGGTCGTCACCTTCCCGCGTTTCGCGTCCATCTTCCACGAAAATCCTGGCGACCTCGTTACCCTGGCTGACCAGGTCCTGCGCATAACCGTCACCGCCAGCATTGCCGTCACCCTGGGCGCGATCGCTCTCAGCGATGACATCCTCATTGGCATACTGGGCAGCGAGTTCGTCGAAGCCGGGCCCGTGATCGTCGTCATGGCCCTGTCACTGGTGCCCACGGGCGTCGGCGCTGTACTCGCCCGCATGGCCTTCGCCACCAACCGTCAGAAGGCCGTGGCGGCCATTGGAGTCGTCGCGCTCGTTGCCCGGGTTGGGGTCTCCATCGGGCTCATCCTCCTGTTCGCATCCCGCTTCGGGAACCCCGCACTGGGAGCTGTCGTGGGGCTCATCACCATGGAAATAGCGACCGCGGCCGTGATGTTGCGCTTTGCCCCGCGGGGCACCTTTTCAGCGGACGCGCTTCATTTCTACCTCAAGGTCGGCGCTTCCCTGGCCGCGGCCGCCGTTATCCTCGTTGTCGGCTGGGCGCCGTTGGGTTCCTTCATCTCAGGACTGCTCGCCGTCGCGGCATATTGTGCCGGGGTCCTTCTCCTGCGCGCCTATCGCGTGAGCGATGTGACCACCTTCGGCAGGGCGATGTTCGGCTCGCGCTTCTCCAGGGCTGGCGCTTCCGTCTGACGGTTCCCGCTGTCCACGGGCCGCCCCTGCTGCAAGCACCCCGGCGAGCATCGCGGCCGCGAGCCAGAGGCTACCGTCAATCCACACAACAACGCGTACCTCGGCGATATCGGTCCGGTACAGGACCGAGTCAATATGGTGCAGGCTCACCGCCCGGGCCGCTCCGAAGAAGAGGATGGCAAGCATCACGAGGATGAACGGGAGGTACCGCCGCCGTCGCTCAGGAATGCGCCATATCGTCACGAACGTGGTCAATAGCCACGTCCCCCCCAGCGCCACCACTGCAACCGCCTGGTACGGGCGCCGGTCCGCGTACCAGCCCGCTGCGTGTGCGTGCTCGCGGCCAAGGTCGCCCAGCGCCTCCAGCCCGCCAGTCATCCGCACCGCGAATACGCTGAACAAGACGACTGCCGAGAGCGCCCAGAATGCCGGACTGCCGGCGCCTGCTGCACCTCGCTCCCGGTACCACGCCACCGCACACGCCGCGATCGTCACAAGATAGAGGACGACGCGGAAGCCATCGCTGTTGGCGAACTCGGAGACCACCCTGCGAAGCGTACGAGATGCTTGCGCCCCATTGGCCATTCTCGGACCGGCGGGACGCGCCATTGACCGGCGCTCAACCGCGATCCGCAACCTTCACACCATGGATGCGCTCCCACGGCCCACCAAGTTCGACGTGCAAAAGACGGACAAACCATGGGGCTACGAACTTCTCTGGGCACACAACACACACTATGCAGCGAAAATCCTGCATGTTATGGCGAATCATGCGCTCTCCCTCCAGGTTCACACGGAAAAGCACGAGACCATGTGTGTGTTAAGCGGAATGGTCGAACTCGAAATCCACGTGGACGGGCACGAATCGCGGACAGTGCTCAATCCCGGTGAGAGCTTCCATATCCCCGCCGGCGTGACACACCGGCTCTCGGCGCTGATTACCTCCGATGTCCTCGAAGCAAGCACCCCGCAGCTCGACGATGTGGTGCGCCTCGCCGACGACTATGGCCGGGCCGCCCCACGTGGCGTCGTACCCGGTCGATCCGCTGAAGCCGTGGTCGAGACAGTCCGCATCGCCACTCGCTAACGCTCCCCACTACACCACCAACAGTTCTGTAATCGCTGTGTAGCAACATCGCAGTCACGGCGTTGTCTCCGTCGATCGAAACGGTGACCACCGGTTACCGCGTCGTGGCACGCCCTGCGCGTGGCGGGGCCTGGTGGCGATGCATCTCACGAGGCTTCCTCTCATGGAAATCTAATGCCTGCCCGGGTGCCCGCATGTACACCCCGTTGCACCGTTCAAATCTCCCTCCGCCCGTCACCCCGCTCCCGCACGTTTCTTCGTTGGGATTGTCCCCCGGGCGCCCTCGCATTCCACATCCGCTCCGGTGGTGGGCGGACAGCGGCCGCGGTCGGCTGCTCACGAAATGCGTAGAAAAGCGTCTTGAACACATGACCACTGTGTGACACATACGACCAACTACGTGAAAAATCCACTGTCTTGCAAGAAATTGCGGACCTGTTACAGGCTTTTAACTCCGTTCGCTGGCCTGTGTTATGCGTCCGCGATATCCCGGCAGAGGAAAGGAGAGAGTGTGCATGACTCATGCCAGCGCAGTACGCCTAGCCATGCTGGGCGCCCTCGCATTTATGACGTTTGGCGTCATAACCGCCTATTCGGTGGCGCAGGGGGGCGCCGCCGATGACTACACTTACAACTGGGACGGCCAGCCGGAGGAACCGGCGCCGTTCACCCAAACGGGCCAATCGTCCTGGGATGTCCAGGTCCACAAGCGCAACCACCACACGCATCCGGGGCAAATCGAACCGATGCAGGCACAACACGGGTCCGGGTGCGAAGGCCCCCACATGACCCACGAAATATCGACCGTCGAAGAAACGGTGTTCCTCTGCCGCGATCACATCATGACCGCGATCAACGCAAGCGACTACGGGTTGATCTACCTCACGCCCGACCACATGGCGGACTGGTCCGACGGTGAAGCCGTCATCCGGTTCGACATGAGCACGTTCCGCACCTCGACCCGGGACTGGATCAGCGTCAACATCCAGCCATTCGAAGACAATCACGCCCTCCCACTCGAAGGTTCCTTCCCCGATCTCCAGGGAATGCCGGACGATGCAGTGTCCGTTCGCCTTGACCAGGATGGGTGGAAACACCGGCTGCACCAGGACGGTGACCGCGTCCGCGACACCGGTGAGTGCACCCGCAACGACTGGGACGACTGGCTCGAGCCCGACAAGTCCCGCCGTGACACCTTCGAAATGCGGGTGACGTCGGATAACGTCACATTCTCGATGCCGGGATACGACCAGGAGTTGTGTTCGATCGATATTCCTGGCGGTCTCGATTGGGACCAGGGCATCGTGCAGCTCGGCCACCACAGCTACACGCCGGCAAAGGACCAGGGCTGCTCGGATCCACACCAGGGCGACTGTGGTGCGAACACGTGGCATTGGTCGGACGTGGAGATCAGTCCCGCGGTCCCGTTCACAATGATTAAGGCCGATCGGCTCTGGTACAACAGCCGCGAGGCGGATTCGCACACGGTCACCTTCCAGGAACCGGCTCCCGAAGATGCCCATCTCCGCTTCGCCTCTTGGGGAAATGTTGAGCTCAACTACGGAGACGGTTGGTTCAGCGTCGACGCCCTCCAGCAGCGTAACCGCGAACATGCCCGTAGCTTCTGGGTACCAATCCCGGAAGGCACGCAGGCAGTCGACATCCGCTGGAGCGACGACAGCTGGTTCACCGGCCCACAGACCGCACAGGGCTTCGCCATCTGGAGCCAGGACACCTCGGGGAGCTCATCGCCATCAGATCCGGAACCCACACAGGAACCTGATCCAACACCGGTCGAAGAGACCCCCGAACCAACTCCCGAACCAACCGAGCCGCCGGAAGAGGACGAACCAACGCAGGAACCGGATCCCGGTGACGGCGACGACAATCTCTCCAGCGACAGGCTCGACCGCATGGCCTGGGGCGACGACGACTGGTACCTCCACGGCGCAAACGTTGCATGGCTGAACTGGGGTTGCGACTTCGGCTGCGGCAGCAGCGGCGGTGTCAGCTCCGATTCTTCCCAGGCCGCATTGCACGAGCGGTTCGAACAGGCCGAGGCCGCAGGGATCAAGAACCTCCGCTGGTGGATCTTCCCTGGTGACCCGTGGCAAATCCAAACCGCTTCCGACGGCACACCCGTCGGCATCCACTCGACCGTGTTCCAGGACCTCGACGCGGCACTCGAACTTGCCGAGGAGTACGACTTCTACTTCACGTTCGTCCTGTTTGCCGGCGCCGACAACCTTCCCTGGGTGAACAGCGGGAGCCAGCGCGCGGCCCTGGCCGAAGTGCTCGGCGACGAGCTGTTCGCGCGCTACGAAGGCCACGAACACATCTTCAGCTGGGAAGTCTTCAACGAGCCGGAGTGGGAGATCTGGGACGGCCGAGTCGACCGGGAGCCCGTCCAGGACATCGTCAGTCGCGTGGCCGACCAGGTCCGTGAAAAGGGCAGCGGCTACGTAACTGTCGGTTCGGCCATGATCGATGGCATCCCCATGTGGGAAGAAGCCGACCTCGATTACTACCAGCCCCACTGGTACGACTACATGGAATCCGGCGACTGGTGCGCATGGTGCACCACCGCCGACGAGATCCGCGATCGCTATGGTATCGATAAGCCGATCGTCATTGGCGAGTACTACGGCGGCGGTAGTGTGGACGCCCTTGGGCGGTTCGAAGGCTTCCGCGACCGTGGCTACGCCGGTGCCTGGCCCTGGTCGCTCTTCCCCGAGCGCACCGACGATGGCATGGCGATAAACCTGCCCGACTCGGCCACCTTCGCTGACAACCACAACGACATCGGGCCCAGCAATGTCGAGAGTGGCGGCGGGTCAGAACCGGAACCCACTCCGACACCCGAACCCGAACCAACGGCCACTCCTGAGCCCGAGCCCACGGCGACGCCCGAGCCAGAGCCTACGGCCACACCGGAACCGTCCCGCTTCGAGACCTCCGCCGATGGCGAGATTTCCCTGGTCCACATCGAAGCGCCGGTTACCGCCACCGAGTCCGGCCACTACCGGGTCGAACTCCACATCGTCGACCCGTCGGGCGAAGCCCTCGAGAGTGAGGCATGGGACCGCGAACGCATCAATAGCGGTCGCACCCGGACCTACGACTTCGACTGGACCGTCCCGTCGAACGCCCCAAGCGGCGAGTACCGCATCGACGTCGTCATCAAGGAAAGCGGGGGTGGCTCGGACGTCCTGCACCGACACGAGGGCGCTGGCGAGTTCGTGCTCCCGTAGCCAACCGTCGCTTCCCGCACGAATCACGCGGCCGGTGGTGCCCCCGGGCATCACCGGCCGTTTCTTTATCCCCGTGACTCCCAGGCCACCCGAAGGTCAACTTGCACTGGACGGTGCCACGGTGAAATGCGATAGCGTGCCCCGTTCTGGGTGCGTCGCATATGCACACCCGGAGAGACACCATGTCCCGCGTGCTGGATCCGCGGATCGGTCGGCTATCCTTCTCGGCATTCGTTTCGATGGCGATCGTCGCCGGGATGCTTGCGGCGTGCTCCGGGACGGACGAGCCGGCCAGCCTGGAAGCCCCCGCCACAGTGACGCCGGCCGACCCCGGCGCTGCGGCTACAAGTTCCCCTGCCGCCTCCACGCCGACTCCGGGATCCGCGTCTGTGTCAGACGCCACGCCCGGTCGATCCCGGGCGAATAACCAGGACCCCGGGCGGCTTGAGTGGCTGGGTGAGCGGTGGTACCTCCACGGCGCAAACGTCGCGTGGCTGAACTGGGCTTGCGACTTTGGATGTGGCGACGAGGACGGTGTCAGCTCGACGGCATCGCAGGCTCTCCTGCATGAACGCTTCCAGGAGGCTGAAGCGGCGGGTATCAAGAACCTGCGCTGGTGGCTCTTTCCCGGCGAACCATGGCAGATCGACACTGCGGACGATGGCACACCCGTGGGCATTCACTCGACCGTATTCCAGGACCTCGATGCGGCGCTCGACCTCGCCCGCGAGTACGACTTCTACCTCACGTTGGTCATCTTCGCCGGTGCAGACAACATGCCCGGTACCTGGCTGAGCGACGAACGTCAGCGCGCGGCCCTCGCCGAAGTGCTCGGCAACGAACTGTTCGCACGGTATCACGGCCACGATCACATCTTTAGCTGGGACGTCATCAACGAACCCGAGTGGGAAATCTGGGACGGTCAGGTCGAGCGCGAGCCGCTCCAGGACCTTGTGCGCCGGGTAGTCGGCGAGGTTCGCGAAAAGGGCAGCGGTTACGTAACGGTGGGCTCCGCTACCACCGACGGCATCCCCATATGGAAAGATGCCGGCCTCGACTACTACCAGCCGCACTGGTACGACCACATGGATTCAGGGGACTGGTGCGCCTGGTGTGCCACCGCCGGCGACATCCGGGATCGTTACGGCGTGGACGAGCCGGTTGTCGTCGGTGAGTACTTCGGAGGCGAGAGCGTAGACGCACTCGAACGGTACGAAGGATTTCGTGAGCGTGGCTATGCAGGCGCCTGGCCATGGTCGCTCTTCCCCGGGCGCACTGAAGATGGCATGGCGATAGACTTGGCAGCCTCGGCAACCTTCGCCGACCATCACGACGACATCGGCCCGGCCGACGCTGCCAGGTGAGCCCCCCTCCAGGAAGGAACAACGCTCAACGGTTACTCCACCATCATTCAGTCCACTCGAGGCGGCGGATGCGATGAGGAGGGTGTATGGACCGGAGAGGTCACGGCCCAAGGGGTGCCAGCGATTCACATAATCAGGGAAGGCCCGGGCGCCATGGGCGCACAACCTGGCGTAGTATTGTCGCCGTGGTGCTCTCGTTCGTCTTCTGCTTTGTCCTGGCCGCTTGCGGTTCGTCCGGCGATTCTCCTCCCGCGACACCGGCGGTCGATGCCGAGAGCACATCATCCGCAGAAGCGCGCACCGTAGTCCCGGGCATTGCGTCCGCGGAAGAGTCCGGCGAAGAAACGCCCTCCGCGCCTGACCCCCGGCCGTCTGCCGGCGGGACATATACGTACAACTGGGATGGCCAGCCGGAGGAACCGGCGCCGTTCACGCAAACAAGCCAATCGTCCTGGGACGTCCAGGTCCACAAGCGCAATCACCATACAGATCCGGGGCGAATCGACCCCATGCAGGCGCAACATGGGCCGGGCTGCGAAGCCCCCCACATGACGCACGAGATATCCACCGTCGAGCAGACCGTGTTCCGCTGCCGGGACCACGTGATGACGGCGCT
>SKSF01000202.1 GCA_007118095.1 Dehalococcoidia bacterium | reverse complement strand
GTGCTGGATGCGAAGCAACGGGTCCCATTCCCGGAGCTGAAGGCAATACTGGACGAGGCGCCGCCGGTGGTAGATTTTGCCGAGCGGCTGCGCCGGGACGCGCCGATGGCCGTAATCGCCGAGATAAAGCGGGCGTCGCCGAGCAAGGGTGACATCGCGCCGTGCATCGAGGCCGGGGCACAGGCGCTTTCGTATGCGGAAGCGGGCGCGGCGAGCATCTCCGTCCTGACCGAGCCGACCTGGTTCAAGGGCACGCTGCAGGACATGCACGACGCGCGAAACTGCGTGGACGCACTCGGCGAAGGGCGCCCGGCGGTGCTGCGCAAAGACTTCCTGATCGACGAATACCAGGTGGTCGAGGCCCGGGCGTGGGGCGCCGACACGGTGTTGCTGATCGTGGCGTCCCTGTCGGACGCGTCTCTGCAGGGGCTGCTGGAGTTTTCGCGGGCGATGGGCATGGAGCCGCTCGTGGAGGTGAACAACGAGGAGGAGATGGAGCGCGCGCTGAAGGCCGGGGCACAGGTCATCGGCATCAACAACCGCGACCTGCGGGACTTCTCGGTCGACCTGGGCACAACCGACCGGCTGGCGGCGCTGGGCCGCAGTGACGGGGTCATCATTGCGGCGCTCAGCGGCATCCAGGAGCGAAGCGACGTCGAACGGTTCGCCAGCGCAGGCGCAACGGCAGTCCTGGTGGGCGAGTCGCTGATGCGCGCCGAGGACGCCGGGAAGAAGCTGCGGGAGCTGGCGGGCCGCTCATGACGCGCGTAAAGATCTGCGGGTTGCGCGACGTTGAAACCGCGGTCGACGCTGCGAAAGCGGGCGCCGACATGATCGGGCTCGTGTTCGCGGAGTCGCGCCGGAAGGTGACGCCCCAGGAGTGTTTCGACGTTATGACTGCGCTGCACGAGCTGCGCGGACATGAGGGGGCGGTGCAGTTTGCGGGGCCGGGACGTGGTGAAGTGCGCGGAGCGAGCTGGTTTGGCGCGTGGAACGATGCGATCGAGGAGACGCTGTTCCGTACGCGGCCCCTCGTTGTCGGGGTGTTCGCGGACATGACCGCAGAAGAAGTGAACAACATCGCCGACGCAGCGAAGCTCGACCTGGTGCAGCTCTCGGGCGGTGAGGACGACGCGTTCATCGACGAAATCGAGTGGCCGGTGCTTCGCGCCATCCACGTGAGCGACGGGATGTCGGCGTTCGATGTCCAGGACGCGGCTTCGCCGGGGCATGCGCGGGCGATCATGCTGGACACGGCGTCGGCGAATGCGCGGGGCGGTACCGGGGAGGCGTTCGACCATAGCGTGGCGGCGGAAGTAGCGGAGCGGCTCCCGATCATGCTGGCCGGGGGACTTGACCCGGATAACGTAGGCGAGGCGGTGGCGGCGGTTGAGCCGTGGGCGGTGGACGTATCGAGCGGTGTGGAAACCGATGGACAAAAGGACCCGGCGAAGGTGCGCGCCTTCGTCGCAGCAGTGAAGGAGGCGGACCGTGGGAGTTGAGACAGGGCTTTCGCCACGATTCGGTGAGTTTGGCGGGCGATACATTCCGGAGACGCTCGCGGGTGCGCACGAGGAGCTGGAACAGGCGTATAACGAGGCCCGGCAGGACCCGGCGTTCCACGCAGAGCTGGCCGAGCTGCAGCGGCAGTACGTCGGCCGGCCAACGCCGCTGTACCTGGCCGAGCGGCTTACCGAGCAAACGGGCGGGGCTCGGCTCTGGCTGAAGCGTGAAGACCTCGCTCACACAGGGGCTCACAAGATCAACAACGCGCTCGGGCAGGCGTTGCTCGCGAAGCGGCTGGGGAAGCCGCGGATCATCGCCGAGACAGGCGCCGGGCAGCACGGCGTCGCTACCGCGACCGTCTGCGCGATGATGGGGCTGGAGTGCGTCGTGTACATGGGGAGCGAAGACATCCGGCGGCAGTCGTTGAATGTCTTCCGGATGAAGATGCTGGGCGCGACGGTCGTCCCAGTGGACAGCGGAAGCAAGACGCTGAAGGACGCCATCAACGAGGCGATGCGGGACTGGGTGACGAACGTGCAGACGACGCACTACCTCATCGGTTCGGCAATCGGGCCACACCCGTTCCCGACGATGGTGCGCGACTTCCAGGCGGTCATCGGGCGCGAAGCGCGGACGCAGATGATGGAGCAGGCGGGGAAGCTGCCAGACGTCGCCATCGCGTGCGTTGGCGGCGGGAGCAATGCGATCGGCCTTTTCCACCCGTTCGTTGATGATGCGGAGGTGCGGCTGATCGGTGTGGAGGCTGCGGGCGAAGGTGTTTCAACCGAGCGTCACTCCGCGACGCTGGTTGCGGGCCGGCCGGGCGTGCTCCACGGGACGCGGACGTACCTGTTGCAAGACAGCCACGGCCAGATTCTCCCGACGCACAGCATCTCAGCCGGGCTCGATTACCCTGGTGTCGGGCCAGAGCACTCGTGGCTGAAGACAACGGAACGTGCCGAGTACGTGAGCGTTGACGACCAGCAGGCGCTGGAAGGTTTCAAGGCGCTGACTGCCGCGGAAGGCATCATCCCGGCGCTGGAGCCATCGCACGCGATCTACCACGCGCTGGACGTCGCCCGCGAGATCGGGCCCGGGAAGGACATCCTGATCGGGCTGAGCGGGCGCGGCGACAAGGACATGCATACCGTCGCCGAGGCGCTGGGGGTCACTCTCTGAACGAGCAGCCGGTGGTGCGCAACCGGCCGTTTGCCGGGCGCCCGCCATGGGGCCCGCGCGAGGCCTTCATCGCCTTCGCGGTAGGAATCTCGCTGTTCTTCCTTTCATCCGTGCTCGTTGTCGTGGCGGT
>SKSF01000031.1 GCA_007118095.1 Dehalococcoidia bacterium | reverse complement strand
TCAGTTTCGCGTTAGGGTGCAAGAGGACCTCCTGGGATCGGTGCGTTTCTGCAAACCACACCTTCTCCCGGAGGTCCTCTTCAGTCACCGACCCCTGTCACCAACGTCTCTGGATGTCACAGCTAGGCCGAGCACTCAGACGGCACATGGCCGCTCCGCAGGCGGATTCAGGCAGCTACCCCGGCAGATTCGGATGCAGGCTTCGCCTTTGCTGCTGGCTGACACCCGGGACATGTACCGTCATGGCGAAGGAGCATGTTGCGCGCGACTTCGGTTGCGGTAGCAACCTCCCCGGGCGTTAGGGAGTCCTGGGTGCGGGTGGTCGTGGTCATCTCATCGCCTCGTGCCCCAGGCAAAAGAATGAAGACGGGACGCCCGGGAGCCACCCAGATCGTCTGCCTGCCGTGTTGATGGGCGGTGGAGCGCCAGGCGGCTCGGTGGCCGAACCGATCGAAAATGGGGCCCCGGAGGGCCCCGATTAGTGTCGTCGTTGGTGGAGACGCGGGAGAGTTGAACTCCCGGTCCAGTGAGCTTTAGCTCCGGACTATCCTACAGGCTTACTCACCGATTGGTTCTCGCCGGTAGGCTTTGGTGGTGAGCCCCAGGCCTACGGCCAGCCGATAATCTTTCGCAACCGTTATCGGCGTCGGGCTGCGGCACCCTGGCTTCTATGACGCCCTCCTAAACCCCGCCAGGGTGAGGGTTACGAAGGACGCTCACGGACTAAGCCGCGAGAGCTTGAGGTTGGCGGTTGCCAATTATCTTTAACGGTCACCAGTTTAACGAGATTGGCGACCAATCCTCGGCCTGCTGTCCGGCTACCTACACTCCTGTCGAATCCCTTCGTCCCCTTTTCCTGAGTCTAGGGTAGCACATCCGTTCGCAATGAGGCTAGGCACGGGCGCGAACGGCGCGTTCCATGTCGCGTTTGGTTTCACGTTCGCGGATGGCCTGGCGCTTGTCATACTTCTTGCGGCCTCGGACGATGCCAAGCTCGACCTTTGCTTTTCCGCGCTTGAGATAGAGGGAAAGGGGCACCGCGGTGCGACCCTTCTCGGAGAGCAGCTCGGCGATCTTGTTGAGCTCTTTCTTGTGGAGCAGCAGCTTACGGTCACGAGTGGGGTCGTGTTGTTGATAGCCAGCCTGGGGATAGGGGGCAATGTGAGCGTCCTGGAGCCAGAGCTCACCGTCCTTGAACCGCGCGTAAGCTCCCTGGAGCTGGACATGGTGGTGTCGCACCGACTTGATTTCGGAGCCGGTGAGCGCGACCCCTGCTTCGAACTCAGCGAGAATCTCGTATTCGAAGCGGGCGCGCCGGTTAACGGCGACGACGTGATTGTTCTTATCGCTCATGGTCTTTCGGCTGCGGTGAATGATGGGCCGGGTCCACCCGGGGCTGACGCAGCATTTCCAGTGTAGGGAGCTACTGGTTTTCGCGCAGGAAGTCGATCGCTTCGAAGACCTGGATGTCGCCCTGTTCGAGGTAGTCCTGCTCTTCCATTGGCACTTCGATATCGGGGCCGACGCCGGTTCCTTCGATCTGCTTGCCGCCCGGTGTGAGCCAGCGCCCGACAGAAAGGTACAGTGCACCGCAGCCTTCGGGATCGCCGCAGTTCTCAAGGTGGCGGACCTGGTTCACGGTGCCCTTGCCGAAGCTCTGTGTGCCAATGACGGTGGCGCGATCGTTATCGCGCAGTGCGGCCGCGAGGACTTCGGCGCCGCTGGCGCTGCCCTCGTCCTGCAGGACCACGATCGGGATGTTGGTGGCCATTCCACCCGATTCTGCCGTCCAGGTACGCTCGTTCTCTCCGCTCACTTCCGAGAGGATCTCTCCCTCTTCGAGGAACTCGTTCACCACGTCCACCGTGGAACTGAGAAGTCCCCCGGGATTGCTGCGGACGTCGAGAATTAATCCGACATAATCGCCATCCTCGACGCCGTCGAGCGCCTCATGAAGCTCTTCCAGCGTCTGGTCGTGGAACTGGGCGATGTTCAGGTACGCAACATCGTCTACAGCGTTGCCATCCCGGTCGACGACGGCATCGCCGCTTTCGCCGGGAATGAGCTCGAGCGGCGGGTCGGTGAAGATGCTCTGGATGAGGATATCCCCGCGGACCACGGTGACTTCTTCGATGGTCCCGTCGGTCCGCTCGAGCGTGAGGGTGACTTCGGTACCAGCCGGGCCGCGGATTTCCTGCACAGCCTGCTGATCGGTCCAACCGTCGGTGGGTTCGCCGTCGACTTCCCGAATGACATCGCCTGCCCGGACGCCGGCATCTTCAGCGGGGGAATCGCGGAAGGGCGCCACAATGGTCACTTCACCGCTGGCATCGCTGACGCTCGCACCGATGCCTTCGTAGCTGGAGCTGAGGTCGAGCGCGCCGGCTTCGACCTCTTCGGGCGAGAGATAGTCAGTGTGGGGGTCGTTGAGGGAGTCGATGATGCCTTCGATGGCCGAGCGGAAGAAGCCTTCCTCGGACAGGTCATCACGGTCCACGTGCTGGCTGCTGAGTATCTGGTAAATCTCGTTGAGGATGGCAGCACCGACCGAGTCTTCGTCTACATGCCCGTCATCGGTAACAGGGGCAGTGATGCTACCGGGGGAGGATCCACTATCAGTCGTGAGGTCGTGGACAAGGAACCCCAGCCCAAATGCGAGGGTTACCATCGAGAGCATCAGAAAGATAGGGACGGCGAGCCGCGCAAGGCGTTCCGGGCCGCCAGGGGGCTGTTGCTCTGGGTAATGCATGCGCAGGGCTCTTTCTCGGGTAGTGGGGGTCCACGCTTAGTTCGAGTGTACAGGGGCGCCAAAAAAGGCTTCAACGCAGCCCGGTTATCCCCGGTTAACGGCTTTGGTCAGGCGGGGACGGCGAATTGGCCAGGGCCGATGTCATGGAGCTCGCTCCTGCGCTGGCCGTCCCAGAGGTAAATCGCGTTTCCGCGGGCGTCACCAAATGATGGGGCGAAGCGGTCGGTGCCTGCGCGCCCGGAGACCAGGAGCGCTTCCCCACCGGCGAGCCACGGGCTGTGCGATTTGTCGTACTGGTCGAAGAAGTTGAGCCAGGTGCGCTGGTCGGTGGAGGGGAGGAACGGCTCAGAAGCTGCGATCACGGAGCCGTCCGGGTCGAGAATGTAGAGGCCCACGGTGCCGTCGCCCGATTGCGTGGGATAGAAAAGGCACACGCGGTCACCACCCGGTGCCCAGGTAAATGCGGTGAAGGAACCGTGGTAGAGGCGACGGGGCTCACTTCCTGCTTCCGCTTTCCATAACGCGTCATACGTTCCGCTCGTCGGGTCGGGCGTCGTGGCGATGGTGAGTTCGCTGGTGCCCGGCCGAAAGGCGAACGCGAGGCCGCGGCGGAAGCCGGGGCCTCTTTCCAGCGCATGGCCGTCGGGGTCCGCAAAGGTAACTGTCACGTCGGCGCCCGATGATGATGCATAGGCGAGCAGCGAACCGTCGCTGCAGTAAGCGGGCGAGCGAAAGCCCGCGGCGTTGCCGGAAAGCGGCTGGACGCGGCCGTCGGAAAGGGTGTCCAACACCACAAGGTCGGTGCCGGCATGTACTGCCAGGTAGCGCGCATCCGGACTCCAGGCGGGAAAGAGCGGCGCCCCTGCAAGCTGGCTGCGAGCGGATCCGGGATCGCGGAGGCTTGCGAGGAAGAGTGCCAGTCCCCCTGCACGCGCAGCGACGACCGCCACCGCATCCCCGTTCGAGGCGAGGTAGTAGTGCGGTACTCGAGGAGCGATGGCCTGGGGATCACCGGTGGCGGGTTGGTAGAGGATGCGCTCCTCGTCCGCGCTCGTTGCGGCGACGACCTTTGGGGGGCTGGAGCCGGCAGGGGATTCGAACCGGGAATAAAGAAGGGCTCCACCGGGAGCCCAAGCGGGCCACCGGCCGCGACCGCGGCGCGTGCCGGTATCGATGTGCTGGTCCCGCAGTTCGAGCGTGTGGAGCGTATCGCGACGCTGAACCACGGCGAGCTTCATCTCGCGCGGAAGACCGGTCATAGCCGCTCCCGGTGCGAGGTGAGCGACCAGGCCGACGATAGATTCAACTTCGCACTATACAGCTTATGCAGCGGACTGGGGCGATTATGGGGCACAGAGACCCGCAGGTGCCATGAGCCCGACAAGTGGAGCGGCAACGAGGTCTGCGGCGTCACAATGCGGGAAATCGTGACGCGATACCGCCTGTACTGCAAGCTCATGTGGCTTCGGGGCCAACTGCCCGGGTCGCGGAGAGTTGCTTAACAGGATTTGCATGGAAATTACACAGACGTGGCGGGTGATACCGTTTGTGCCTTGTTTGGATCCGGCCCGCGGGATAGCGTCGGCACGGATGTACGCTGCGTACACGCGCGAACCGTCATGCGCACGAGCGCGGACGCCATGGATGCTTGGACTCCTGGCGCTGGCGGTGGTCGCCGCTGGCCTCGTTGCCTACCAGACCGCACAGGCACAGCAGGGCTCCGCGATACCGGGCGAGGCCATCGTCGACAGGGCACTCGAAGATCACCTCACCTGGCAGGGTGAATGCTGGCCGTGGGTGCGCGAGGTGGTACGAGAATCTACGGGTAACCCCATGGGCTTTGGCTACCACAGCGGGCTTATCGCGGGCGGCGCTGAGCAGGTTCCCCTCTCGAATGCGCGGACGGGCGACGTCATCCAGATAGTGAACCCCTCAGACCCCGACAATTTCTACCCGGGAATGCATACGGCGATCGTCCACACCAACCATGGGGGCGGTGTCTTCACGGTCGTGGATTCGAATTCGCAGTTCAATGGGATTGTCCGGATTCGCGAGAATTACGACCCCGTGTACATGGCAAACCGGGCCCATGTGCATCCAAACCTCGAGGTTCGTGCCTACCGCTTCGAGACGTTTGCGGACGGTTCGGGGGGTGGCGGTTCGTCACCAACTGAACCGCCGTCATCGGGTGGCGGCAACTCATCCTTTGAAGAAGGCGACACGGTTGAAACCGTGACGGGCGCGAATTGCCTGAATGTCCGTTCCCGCGCGTCTACGAGTGCCGGGGTCGTGCGGTGCGTGCCGGACGGGACCGAGATGGAAGTCCTGAATGGGTCCGCCCAGGCCAATGGCTACACGTGGATTAGTGTGCAGCTCTCGGACGGCACCACGGGATGGGTGGCCGATGAGTTTGTCGAAGCCGTTGATGGGTCCGGGTCGGGTGCTGGCAGCGGCGGAAACGAGCCCACAGCGACACCAACCCCTGAACCGACGCCCACCCCGACCCCCGAACCTGAGCCAGAACCGACAGCGACCCAGAAGCCGGACGAGATTGACCGGGAGGGGCTCGTACCCCAGGGCGTGGTGCCCGGGCTTACCCGGACAGACTGACCCTGCATGTGCCGGGTATGACGGATCGTCGCGTTGTTTTACCTGACGTGATGGCTGCGCGAGCCCTAGGCTGAAAACGAGCCCAATGCAGACGAGGTGGATGTGACACGGGCGGAACCACCCCGGGGCAGAGCATTGCGCCCCGGGCAGACTGAGGCGCTTCACCGCTGGGAGGCTGCGCTGCGCGATGGCCTCCGGTCGGAACTCGTCGTTGTCCCTGTCGGTTATGGAAAAACGGTGATTGGCGCGGGCTCATTTGTCGCCGCCCGCGACCATGCCGCGGCCGACACAGTGCTCTATCTCACCCCGACCGATGTGCTGCGACGCCAGGTGTACAAAGGTTTCGAAAACGCGGTGTGGCTCGCGGGCGGCGACTTCCCGGTCCGGAAGATCCTCGCGGACAATGCGAGCGCAGGCCGCATCTCGGCGACCAACGCGAATATTGTCATCGCGAGCTACCAGCAGGTGGCGGCCTCGCCGGCGCCGTATCAGCGGTTGTGTGAGCGACGGCGCGTGCACCTGGTCTGCGACGAAGCCCACCACCTTGGCGAACGGGGCCGCTGGGCCGATGCACTGAACAAGCTCTCGCCCGCATCGCGTCTTTTGCTGTCGGCTACGCCCGTCCGGCTCGACCGGGATGCGATTGCCGGAGCACGTTACGTCAAGGATGACCAGGGATACTGGCTGGTTGAGCCGCTGCTCGAAGTTTCCATGAGGCAGGCGTGGAAGGAAAAAGGCATCCTGAAGCACCTGAATCTGCAGATGAAGGATTACTCGGTGGAGCTGGTGGACGGTGATGGCGGCGTCGTCACCTTCACCGCTTCCGAGATGGCCGAGCTCCCCGACTTCGACCAGCGCTGCGTGCGGCAACAGCTCCGCTGGAATGAGGATTATGTAGCGCCACTGGTGCGGGAGTTCGCGCAAGCACTAACCGCGAAACAGCGAATGGCGCCGGGCGAGCACCAGGGCCTCGTTTTCGCAGCAACGACCGAACACGCGAATCACCTGTACCGCGCGTTCGGGAAGCATCACCCGTCCCTTCGGTGCGTCGTCGTCCATAGCGGCGACATCGCAGACGGAGAGAACACGCAGCGGATGGCTGATTTCCATGAACAGCGCTATGACGTGCTCATCCAGGTGAAGAAGGCAAGTGAGGGATTCGACGCGCCGACCGTCAGCGTCATCCTGAAGCTCGACGCTGTGCATAGCCGGGAACCGGTCATCCAGCAGCTTGGCCGCGGGCTCCGGTACAATCACAACCTTCCTGAACAACAAAACATCCTCAACGTCTTCGTCGGGCGAGACCCGCGCATGCGCGCCATTGTCGATTTCCTGGAACGGGAGCTCCCCCGTGCCGGCGCCGTCCGGAGTGAAGGGACGGCGCCGGAGCCCGAGACGATGCTCGTCATGGACGAGCACGTGCTGGACGGTGACGATGATGACGAAGGAGACATCGAAGCACGCGAGATCCGTGATGTCAGCGAGGTAGGCGACGCGTATGTCGATCACGAGGGACGGTTTGTCGCCGGCCAGCAGCTCACGATGTTTGGCGTCGAGCCGCCACCAGTCACTCCTCCGGCGTCCAAGGAACAGGAGCACGAAGTCGTCGACATCGATGCGGAGCTACGGGAGGCGATACGTTTCTGTACGGACTGGACGAACCGCGCTGCACGAGAGCGAGCGCGCCATATGGGTAACACCACGAATCACTACCAGTACCTCAACGCGCAATACGGGAAAGCGACCGGGAAACGGGGCGCCCTTTCGACACCGGAGGAATATCGCGCCAAAGGTGAGTGGATGAAGGCGCGCTATCTCGAACTCCTGGGCTAGGTAATGTCGACCAGCGTGGCATCCGTCAGCTCGACCAGGTCGTGGACAGAAAGGCTGACATCGGCACCCGGTTCGCCAGCGCTCACGTAGATGGTCTCGAGCGCAAGCGCCTCGTGGTCGAGAAACACCTGAAACCCCGGCCGGCCAGCGGGATGGCGCTAATTCCGCCGGTCCTCATCCCGGTTGCGCGCTCGGCGTTGGCTCTCCCGGCCATCCGGAGCCGCTTTAACCCGAGCATCCGCGCCAGTTGCCTGGGGTCGAGGTCTTTCGGGCCCGGAAGCATGACCAGCAGGGGCTTGTCGCCCGGCGCGTCCGTCGACACGACGAGCGTCTTATATACGGCCGACGGCGCCACGCCGAGCGCGTTCGCGGCGTCCTCGGCAGTGCGTATGGACGAGGGGAAGTGGTGAAGCTCGTGTGCGATCCGCCGCTGGCGCAGGATGCGCACAGCGGGCGGTTCGCTTGCCACGAGGATGCTGCTACTAGAGGTGCTGGCCCACGCCACCATCGACGTGGAAGACCTGTCCATTCAGGTAGCCACCCGCGTCCGATGACAGGAGCACTGTGAGCGCGGACAGGTCTTCACCCTTGCCGAAGCGGCGCATGGGAATGAAGCGGAGAAGGAGGTTTTCGCCGGGTCCGTCCGGGCCGCGACCGGGGGTCCAGTCCATCCAGCCCGAGGAGATCGCGTTCGCCGTGACGCCACGGGCGCCCGCTTCCTGGCTGACGGCGTGCATGAGCCCGATGACACCGCTCTTCGCAGTGGCGTAGGCGCTCATGTTCGGTATACCGCGTTCGCCGAGCAGGCTCACGTTGTAGATGATGCGGCCCGGTGTGCCCTCCGGGAGCTCGCGCAGAAACGTCCGGGTCGCGTAGAAGGCACCCGACTGGTTCGTCTGCTGCACGCGGTCGAATTCGGAGTCGGTGATGCTGCCGATTGGCTTTGCCAGCGGCAGGTCAGCGTTGAACACCAGGATGTCTGGCTGGCCGAAGTCTTTCACGAGCTGCTTGAAGCTAACCTGCACATTGCGCGGCAGCGTCACGTCCCATCCTTGGGAGACCTGGTGGCGACCCAGCTTTTCAGCGTCCTTCGCCGCGCGCTTGGCCTCCATGACTTCGTCACCGTCCATGGTTGCCGAGGCCGCCGCGACGTCGGCGCCGGCCTCGGCGAGCGCGTATGCGATGGCGCGCCCGGAGGGGTTTGAGAAGCCGACGACGAGTGCGGTCTTGCCCGAGAGGTCAAATCCCGGCTTGCGGTTCCACTCAGCCACTGCGCACCTCCTCCGAACCCGGCGCCCAGCCCGTGGGCGCGATGCCGCCAGCCAAACCGCCACCATCGATGACGAACACTTCGCCCGTTATGTAGCTGGAAGCCTCAGAGGCGAGGAACACGGCAAGCGGGCCGAGCTCCCACGCTTCTCCCAGCCGGCCCGACGTGTTGAAGCGTCCGCGTTGCTGCGCTCGCTCGACCTCCTCGTCGGAACCAGGCGGTTGCTGCATGACAAATCCCGGTACGATGCAGTTCACGCGTACCTCATCACCAACGAGCATCGCTGCCGTGGACTTCGTGAACGAGATGACGCCGGCCTTCGCAGCGCCATAGCCCAGCCCCGGGGGGTATGACCGCAGCGCGGTCCCACTCGCCACGTTGATGATGACGCCGCCTTCCTCCTGGTCCCGGAACTGCCGCGAAGCACGGCGGGAACAATAGAAGGTGCTGTAGAGATTGACTTCGATCGTGTCGTGCCAGTCGGCGTCCTCGAGATCCCAGAGCTTTGCCCCGGCGCCGCGGCGGTCTCCGATGCCGGCGTTGTTGACCATGATATCGAGCCGGCCAAACCGCTCGACGGTCTTTTCGATGAGCGCGTCGCACTGGTCGCGTGATTGCACATTGGTGGGGATAGCGAGAACTTGCCGCCCGCTTGCTTCCTCGAGTTCGGTGCGTGTGCGCTCCAACTCTGTTTCAGTCCGGCTGGCGATGCAGATCTCGGCACCCGCGAGCGCAAGACTGCGTGCCATTTCCTTTCCTAGCCCACGGCTGCCGCCGGTGATGATAGCCACGCGCCGTGGTGGGCCTTCAAGGGAAAGTGATTCCTGTAACACGGAACCTCCGTTATGTCGCGTTGATAAACGTCGTCATTGCGGCGGCGACTGGCCTCAGGACACGCCGGCGATATGAGTGTAGCGCTCGATCACCGGGCGCCCGGCGAGCATACCTTTGAGCTTCTGGTTCATTTCCTGCATATGGCTGGTTTGTCCGTGTGCTTTGAGCGCGTCAGGGCTGTTGTACTGCTCATAGAAGAGGAAGACGGTGGGGTCTTCGTCGGAAACGTGCAACGAATAGACGGGCACTCCGTCTGCCTCGTGCTGCTTCACCTTGCCAACCATGTCGGTGAGGATCGCCTTGAGCTCGTCCTCCTGGCCGGGCTTGGCCTGGAGTTTCGCAACCATTGTGATCATTCGTCGCTCCTGATGAGGGGTGGTTCGCGATTGTACGGGTCGCCCGGGGCAACGTCTTGTGTGGCGCCGGGGCTCGACACTGGCTAGGCTATCGGCGTGCCGTCATATCCACCGATCAAGGATTCGCGCCTCCCGGGGCTCCTCCGTTCGGCCCGCGAGATGCCGTGGGCACACCGCTCCGTCGAGTTCCCACACTGGTATCTGCAGCAGTGGCATTTCCACCGCGACGGCTACCTGTCGCGCGCTGCCGCCCGCTGGTACGACCTGCTCATCGACCGCCTGTATAACGCCGGACAGGCAAAGGTGGTACACCGGACACTCGCGCGTGAAGCACAGCGGCGGGGCACGCGGCGCATTGTGGATTTGGGCTGTGGGCCGGGGAACCTGGTCGAGTCACTGGGTGCGAGCCTTCCCGAAGCGGAGATTACCGGAATCGACCTGTCGCCCTTCATGCTCGAACGTGCGAATGGCCGGGTGGCGTCGCTTCCCAATGTCAGGTTCGAACACCGCGACCTGATTAGCGGCGGGAGCCCGGTCCGCGATGTCGATATGGCGGTTGCAGTCCACCTGTTCGGACACCTCCCGCGAGACGGGGCGGGCGCAGTCCTGCAGGCAGCAGCCGGTGCACTTGGCGAAGGCGGGGTCGTGCTATCAGTAGACCACGCCTGGCACCGACCGCCGCCGTTGTCCTCCGCACTCGTGTTGTGGAAGCGGCGCCCTGTACTCTGCGGCCTGCTCCTCCTGCGCGAGTACCGCCTGCGCTAGGTGTGCGATGCAGGGAGATTGGTGACACGGCTGACGGGAGGTAAGCCTCCGAGTGCGGCGTGGCAGCGGTGATGGTTGTGGTGGTGGAGCCAGCGGTCAAGGGCGGCCGTGCGGGCGGCTTCGGAATCGTAGGCGCGGACGTGGGCCCACTCGTCGAGGAGGGTGCGGTTGAAGCGCTCCACCTTGCCGTTGGTCCGTGGTGTGTAGGGCCGCGTGCGGCGATGCCGGATGCCGCGGTCTGCACAGGTTTGGGCGAACAGCCTGCTGCGATAGGCAGCGCCGTTGT
>SKSF01000008.1 GCA_007118095.1 Dehalococcoidia bacterium | reverse complement strand
TGAAGGGGACAGGGAACGTCGACCGGTTCAACCTGGGGCATGTGGCGGACCGGCTTGGCATCGGGCGCGACGGGGAGCACGGGGCGTTGCCAGACGCGCTGGCGACCTATGACGTGCTGGTCGCGCTTATGGGGCGGGCAACAAATGCTTCGGGAAGTGACACTTGACAGGCCATTAGCATGTGACAAAGGATACGGGTAGATGTTCTCGGGGCGAGGTGAAATTCCTCACCGGCGGTAAGAGCCCGCGACTCCGCTACGGCGGACTGACCCGGTGGAAACCCGGGGCCGACGGTAAAGTCCGGATGGGAGAGAACACGCGCATGGCGCCCCGGCCGAGCCGGTGGGCCCTGCTGTGCTTCCCCTCATTGCCCGGTGCATCAAGAACGAGGATACGCATGCACGCGGGAGCCTGGCTCAACCCTCGCAGAGTGATGACGGCGCGCTTCGTATCTGATGGAAGGAGCGAGGCGGGCTGAATGTTCACTGGAATCGTTGAAGAAGTTGGGACGGTCGTGGAGGCCGCTCCAGGCCGGTTGCGCATCCGGGCGCCACAGATCCTGAGCGACGCGCAGCTTGGCGATTCTATCGCGATCAATGGCGTTGACCTGACGGTCGCGGAGATGGAGGGCGAAACGTTCTTCGCCCACCTGATGCCCGAGACCTACCGCCGTTCGAACCTGGGCGAGCTCGAAGCGGGTGACCTGGTGAACCTGGAGCGCAGCGTCCGGCCGACCGACCGGCTCAGCGGGCACATCGTCCGGGGCGTGGTGGAAGGTGTGGGAGAGCTGGCCTCCCTGACGCCGGAGAGCGAGGCGATCATCGCGCGCTTCCTGACGCCACCGGAGCTGCTACGGCACATGGTGGTGAAGGGGCCGGTCTGCATTGATGGGATCAGCCTCACAATCATCGACAAGGACGAGGAGAGCTTTTCGGTCTCGCTCGTGCAGTACACGCAAGACCACACCAACCTCGTGAACCGCAAACCGGGTGACCGCATCAACCTTGAGACGGACATCATCGCGCGCTATGTCGAACAGTACGTGCGCGAGGCGGGAATCGCGGGAAAGGTCACGGAGGCAGCGCAATGACGCCAGAGGAAGCGTCGGTCCGGGCAACGGTGCCTGAGGCCATCGAAGAATACCGGCGCGGGAAGTTCGTCATCATCACGGATGATGAGGGGCGCGAGAACGAGGGAGACCTCTGCATCGCGGCCCAGTTCGTGACGCCCGAAACCATCAACTTCATGGCGAAGTATGGGCGCGGGCTGATCTGTATCTCGCTGACGAACGAGCGCGTGGAACAGCTCAAGCTGCCGATGATGGCGCCAGCCAATGACTCGCATTTCGAGACACCGTTCACGGTTTCGGTTGAAGCGCGGACTGGCGTCTCAACGGGAATCAGCGCAGCGGACCGTGCGCGGACGGTGCAGGTGCTCATCGACCCGAGCACGAAGCCGGACGACCTGGTGAGGCCGGGGCACATGTTCCCGCTGCGCGCGCGGGACGGCGGTGTTCTGGTGCGCGCCGGGCAGACCGAGGCGAGCATGGACCTGGCGAAGCTGGCAGGGCTCCACCCGGCGGCGGTGATCTGCGAAATCATGAAGGCAGACGGCGAGATGGCGCGGATGCCGGACCTGGTGCATTTCGCGCGTCGTCACGACCTGAAAATCGTGACGACCAACGACCTCATCAGCTACCGACTGGCGACGGAGCGGCATGTCCACCGGGTGGCCGATACGCTGTTGCCGACGCCGTTCGGCGAGATGCGCATCCTAGGCTACAAGTCCGATTATGAACCGGATGAGCATATTGCCATCGTGAACGGCCCTATCGACCCGGAGGAGCCGACGCTGGTGCGGGTCCACAGCGAATGCCTGACGGGCGACGTCTTCGGTTCGATGCGCTGTGACTGCGGTGAGCAGAAGGAAGAGTCGCTGAAGATGATCGCGGAGCATGGCGGCGTATTCCTGTATATGCGGCAGGAGGGGCGCGGCATTGGCCTGCACAACAAGCTGCGCGCCTACGAGCTGCAGGACCAGGGACTGGACACCATTGACGCCAACCTGGCACTCGGGTTCCCAGAGGACCGCCGGGATTACGGCATCGGCATGCAGATCCTGGTCGACCTGGGCGTGAAGAAGATGCGTTTGCTGACGAACAATCCGATGAAGCGTGCCGGGCTCGAAGGATACGGGCTGGAAGTGGTCGAACGTATGCCAATCGAGACGGCCCCAAACCAGTTCAACCTCCGCTACCTCGACACGAAGCGGCGCCGGATGGGCCATATCCTCGCGGGGCTGGAAGCGACGGCGGGGAGCGGCAAGTAGGTATGGGTGAACTCGAAGGATCGACCAATGGCACCGGGTTGCGCGTGGCGATCGTCGCGGCCCGGTGGAACAGCTTTGTCACAGAGAAACTGCTGGACGGTGCGCGGGAGACGCTCAAGGCAAAGGGCGTCGCGGATGGTGAGTGTCACGTCATCCGGGTGCCGGGTTCGTTCGAGATCCCGGCGGCGGCCCAATGGGCCGCCAGCTCCGGGCGCGTGGACGCCGTGATTTGCCTTGGGGCGGTCATCCGGGGCGAGACGGCCCATTTCGAATACGTCGCGGGCGCGGCGCAGCAGGGCATCCTCTCGGCGACAGCCCAGACGGGCGTGCCCGTGGTGTTCGGTGTCCTGACGGTGGATACGATTGAGCAGGCGCTGGAACGCACGGGCGGCAAGGACGGGCACAAGGGCGAAGAAGCAGCGCTCACCGCGATCGAGATGGCGAACCTGCGAAAGGTGCTCGGCGAACACCTTTAGTCCGCAGGCACTCCTT
>SKSF01000018.1 GCA_007118095.1 Dehalococcoidia bacterium | reverse complement strand
GGCGAATGCGAACCGCCCGCCCCGGAGGAAACCGCCGACGAAACAGCAGCCGAATACCTGGGAGCAGTGAACATCGGCCTCTCGAAGCTCGAATCCTACGAAGAGACGTTCCGGGAGGAATGGGACGGGCGCCGGCTGCGCGAGCGCGACCGCTTCCGCGAAGATTACGCGCGCTACGCACACCTGGGCCACTGCACAACTGACGTGCTCATCGACCTCGACCCACCGCCCGAACTCGAAGACTTCGATATCACGCTCGAAGGGTTCGCCATCGCCTACCAGGACGCGCTCGACGACGGTGAGCGCTATGTCGCCAGCCGGAACCGCTCCGGCTACGATCGCTGGATCGAGGACATCGACGAGCTCAACGAGGAACTCGCCGAACTCGCGGGTGCCGTGCGGACCCTGCCATCGAACTGACGGCTCCTACGTCCCGCGCGGCAGCCCCAGGCCCCGCTGCGCCACGATGTTCTTCTGCACTTCCGAAGTGCCACCGCCGATCGGCCCGGACATCGCCAGGAGGTAGGCGGTGCGCAGCCGGCCCTGGAGCTGGGCCCACCTGGAGCCCGGCTCGAGCTGCCCGTAAGCGCCCAGCAGGTTCAGACCGGTGTTCGCCACTTTGATGCCCATCATCGCCATCCAGATCTTGCCAAGGCTCGCCTCGTAGTTCGGGATCTCGCCCTTCGACTGGAGCCAGACCGTCCGGTAGGCGACGAGCCGGCCAACCTCGGCCTCGACCGCAAGGTCGCCGAGCTTGTGGCGGACCCCGGGCTTGTCCCACGGGCGGCCGCCGGGGTGCGTCTCCTTCGCCCAGCGGATGAGGTCATGCACAGTCCGGCGCGCGCCACTGATGGCAGCGATATTCGACCGCTCGAAGTCGAGCGTCGTGGTGGCCACATACCAGCCGTGATCGACGCCGCCCACCAGGTTCTCCGCGGGCACCCGCACGTCTTCGAAGAACACCTGGTTGAAGTCATGCCGCGAAGCGATGTTGTCGATGCCCTGCACCGAAACCCCGGGCGCGGTCATGTCCACCATGAAGGCCGAAATGCCCTTGTGCTTCGGCACATCCGGGTTCGTCCGGGCGAGCAGCATCATCATGTCGGCTACGTGGGCGTTCGACGTCCAGATTTTCTGCCCGTTGATGACGTAGTCGTCGCCGTCGCGGACCGCGCGTGTCTGCATGCTAGCCAGGTCCGACCCGGACTCCGGCTCGGAGAAGCCCTGGCAATACCACACTTCGCCCGAGGCCATGCCGGGCAGGAAGCGCTGCTTCTGTTCCTCGTTCCCATGGACCATCAGGGTCGGGCCGGTGATGCCGATCGTGAACAGCCGCCCGCCCGAGGGCGCGCGGTGGTACGCAAGCTCTTCGTTCAGCACCATCTGCTCGACCGGCGTCTTGCCCATCCCGCCGTATTCCTCCGGCCAGGCAGGGGCGAACCAGCGCCGCGCGCCGAGCTTCTTCGTGAACTCCTTTGCGAAGGCCATCTGCTCTTCGTTGTCGAAGAAGTCGTCGTCGCCTTCGAACCCGGGCGGCAACTCCTGCGCCAGGAACGTCCGCAGTTCCTCGCGCCATGCGGCAGTTTCGGGTGAAAGGTGGAAGTCCATGTGCGTGCTCCCGGGCAGAGTCTCTTCTGAGTCTACGAGCGGAGCGCAATGAGGGACAGCACGCCGCTGCGCGTCATTGGGCCCCGCGCCGGGCGAGCATGCCGCGGACAAACCGGCCAACACGCCAGAAACGCCGGGCCGGGTTCCAGCCGCGTGTTCGACGCCGCGGCATGGCTGCGAGCCCGCGCAACTGCTCGCCAAACCGCTCCAATACCGGGGCGCCGTGGCCCGGCAGGCCCTTGCCCGGCGCGACTGCGGCGAACGATGCCAGGGAGGCGAGATAGCCTTCATCGTCGTCGTTCGCCAGCCGCATGGGGCGCGTCAGCCGCCCGCCATGGCTAATGACCAGGTCACCGACCAGCGCCACGCCGCCCCGCTCAACGATGAAACAATACGACCCTGGCGTATGGCCCGGGACGGGCACCGCCCGGACGCCGGGCAGCACCTCCGCGTCACCATCAAGCAGGGTATCGACCCGGGCCGCACGCGGCCGGCGCCGCAGCACCCGGCCAAGCACCAGCCGTCCAACATGTGTGCGCCCGACCCTGGCGCGGAGATACCAGGCATCGGTCCCCCGCTCACAATCAGCGCGCCCGGCGACCACCCGCGCGCCCGTGGCGTCGCGCAGCCCGGCGACGGCCCCGGTGTGGTCGGCATGCATGTGCGTAACCAGGATGGCGGTCAGGCGTTCCGCGATGCCGAGCGAACGCAGCTCCTGGAGAATCGGCCCGGCATTCGACGCAAACCCTGTGTCGACGAGCGCGATCTGCCCGTCGCTCGCTTCGACCGCGTACACGTTCGAGCCGCGCGTACCGTGCAACCACCACACACCGGGGGCCAGGGCGTCAGCCATACCAGGTCAGCCGATCTGGCGACCGGCATTCCTCCCGCAATTCAACGTGATGGGCGAGACATGGAGGCAAACAGTGCGCGGGCGCGCTACACTTCGCCTCGATTACTCGAGGAGTCTGACCATGCGCATGGTAGAGGGCAAGCGCATCCGCGTTGTCGACCGTTAAGCCATCCTGGACCTCCTGGCGGCCCACCCGGAGGGGCTGACCATTGACCTCGGCACTGGAGACGGGCGCGCGGCGCTGCACACGGCCCGCTCCGGGCCCGGCCAGTTGGTCATCGGCATCGATGCGGCGCTCGATGGTCTGCGAGAAGCCGCAAAGGCCGCAGCACGCCCGCAAAAACGCGGCGGGGTGCCAAACGCGCGGCTC
>SKSF01000132.1 GCA_007118095.1 Dehalococcoidia bacterium | reverse complement strand
ATGGCTGACTGCGGCCACCATGCCTTTTCTGGTGAACCGCTTTCCAGGTGGACCGAGCGCATCACTGTGTGCGCCAGCGGCCGCACGTTCGTCTCCACGTTGTACTCGTCGCGGAGCCGCTGCTGGACCACTTCGAACTGCAGCTCGCCGACCGCGCCCAGGATGGGTTCGCTGCGCGACATCCCCGTCCGGTAGAGCACCTGGGTCGCGCCTTCCTCTTCGAGCTGCTGGAGCCCGCGCTGGAACTGCTTGAGCCGCGAGACGTCCTTGTTTTCGATGATCGCGAAGCACTCGGGTTCGAACCGCGGGATAGCGTTGAACTCCAGCGCCTTCCCGGTCGTCACGGTGTCGCCAATGGCGAATATCCCCGGGTTCAGCAGGCCGATCACGTCCCCGGGGTACGCTTCCTCGACCGTTTCGCGTTCGCGTGCGAACAGGCGCATGGGGCGGCTCAACTTGATTTTCTTGCCGGTGCGGGAGTGGAGCACGTTCATCCCTTTTTCGAACCGGCCCGAACAGATGCGCAGGAACGACATCGTGTCGCGGTGCTGCGGGTCCATGTTCGCCTGGATCTTAAAGACGAAGCCCGTAAAGTCCTCGCTCGCCGGGTCGATCTCGCCGCGGGTCGAATCGTAGGCGCCTGGTGGAGGCAGGAGGTCGCGCAGCTCGGCCAGGAAGGGTTCGACGCCGAAGTTGTTGAGGGCGCTCCCGAAGAACACGGGCGAGACTTCGCCGCGAAGGAATGCCGCCGGGTCGAATTCGGGCTGCATTTCGCTCACCATCTCGACCTGTTCCTGCACGGTGTCGTGCATCTGCCCACCGATCAGGTTACGCAGGTCGTCGCTTTCGAGGCTGCCCACCTGCACGGGTGCGCGGTGGCGGCCGCCCTGGGTGCGTTCGAAGACCATCATCGTGGCGTGGCGCAGGTCGTAGACGCCCTGGAAGTCAGGCCCGTCGCCGATGGGCCAGGTGAACGGGACGGCAGCCATGCCGAGCGTCCGTTCGATCTCGTCGAGCAATTCCAGCGGGTCCATCGCGGGCCGGTCCATCTTGTTCACGAAGGTGACGATGGGGATGCCCCGCGCGCGGCAGACCTCGAAGAGCTTGCGGGTCTGCGGCTCCACACCGCGCGCCGCGTCCAGCACCATGACAGCGCTGTCGGCCGCGGTGAGCGTACGGTAGGTGTCCTCGCTAAAGTCCTGGTGACCGGGCGTATCGAGCAGGTTGAAGGTCGCGTCGAAGGCTTCGAACTGGAGCGCTGTGGAGGACACGGAGATGCCGCGCTGCTGCTCCATTGACATCCAGTCCGAGGTGGTCTGCTTGCCGCCGCGCCGTGCACGCACCGCGCCCGCCTCTTCGACGGCGCCGCCATAGAGCAGGAACTTTTCGGTGAGCGTGGTCTTCCCCGCGTCGGGGTGGGAAATGATGGCAAAGGTCCGGCGCTTTGCGACTTCGCTGCGAAGCGCGTCGCCGGCCGGGGCCGTTGGGGTCTGGGACATGGGCGAAACTCGCGGAAACAAAGGGGTCGTGCCACCGCTACGGGCCGATCGAACGGTACGAAGATGTGACCGCTACTCCTACGTTACAGGCGCAGCGGCGGACAAACCATGAAGTGTCCGACTGAGAGGCTCAGCGGCGCGGCGGCCTGTTCCGTTCGCGGCGCGCCCGGACCACTTCTGCCAGCGCCTGTCCCAGCAGCGCGAACCCGCCGATGACCATGAAAAACCCGATGCCGGTCGGTGACGCGAAGCCGCCGATGAGCAAGATGGCAACGCCGCCCCACATCATGAGCTGGCCGCGCGGGCCCGGTTGCCGCGTCCGCACCTGGTACACGCCCCAGAGGAAGAGGACGATCCCGGTCACGAGCATGACGACGGCGGCCGCTATCTGCGCGTCGAAGGACATTCGCCGACGGTAGCAGGTCGTCACCGTAGCCGCATGCGAGGCGCCGGGTGGAGAGATAGATGAGCCGTTGACGCGCGATAGTGGGAGAAAATAGCCTGCGCCGGCAACATCCTGTGGCTGCCTTGCGGAAGTTCGCGGCGCAGCAGTGAAAGGAGCCGGGTATGGCGGAGTCGACAGCTAACCGGGAGCATCGAGTGGTGTCCGCGGACGGAACCGAACTGGTGGCGGCAGTAGAAGGCCAGGGGCCGCCGCTCATCTTCCTCCCGGCAGGGCCGGGGACGAGCGAAGCAAGCTGGCGTCACGTGGTTCCGCACCTCCGTGACAGGTTCACGTGCTACCTGCTCGATACCCGGGGCCGCGGCCTGAGCGCGGATAATCCCGACCACAGCCCGCGCCGGCTTGGTGAAGATGTGCGCGCCTGCGCCGAGAGCATTGGCGAACCCGCAGGGCTCCTGGGGTGGGGCTCAACGCTCGCGCTGGCCGTCGCCGCCGAGGTCCCCGGGCACATTTCCGGGGTGGCCATGTACGAGCCGGGCGCAAACGAGGTCATGAGCCCGGAGATGGCCGGCGAGTTCGAAGAAGTGATCGGTCATGTTGGCGAAATCGTGGCCGGGGGCGATTTGCCGGCTGCTGCCCGTGCGCTAATCCAGCACAGCGAGTTCATCTACGTCGACGAAGACTTCGCCGCCGATGCCGCTACGAGCTTCTGGGACGAAGCCGCGCCCAATCTCCCGGTGTTCTTCCAGGAGCAGATGGCGGAGGCCGAATCAGAGGAGCCTGGCCCGACTGACCCCGCGGTCCTCCGCACAATCGAAGCCCCGGTTTTGATCCTCCACGGCGAACGGTCGAACCCGTGGTTCCGGGACAGCGCCCGGCACGTGGCCACACACGTCGCCGACGGACACGTCCGCGAAATCGAGGGCGCGGGTCACT
>SKSF01000032.1 GCA_007118095.1 Dehalococcoidia bacterium | reverse complement strand
CGGCGCCGAGGAAGTCATCCAGCCATTCCTGCGTCGTCCGCTGCTTGAACGCCTCGAACAGGATTGGCTCCAGGATTGCGTGATTCGCCGTCCGCTTCGGGCTGGTGTTGAACCGCTCGTCGTCGATGAGCTCTGGCAGCCCCAGGAATCCGCACAGCAGTCCCCACTGGTTCTCCACCCCGAACCCGAGCGCCACGACGATCCACCCGTCCTTCGTTGGGAACGCCTGGAACGGCGTCGAAGACGGGTGCCGCGTCCCGATCGGTTCCGGCGCGTTGCCCGTCACGAAGTAGCGCATAAACGCGTTCTCCAGCGCCGATACCTGGCAGTCCAGCATGCTGATATCGATGTGCTGCCCCTGGCCACTCTTGCCCCGCTCGTGCACAGCCGACAGGATGCCGATCGCCGTGAACAACCCCGCCACGATATCGCCGTACGACGCCCCCGGCCGGATGGGCGGGCCGCCTGGCTCACCGGTAATCGACATAATGCCGCCCATCCCCTGCACGATGATGTCCAGCGCCGGCCGGTCCTCATACGGCCCGCCCTGCCCGAATCCCGAGGTGCTCGCCATGATCAACGCCGGGTTCTGCGCCGAAAGCGTCTCGTAGCCAATCCCGAGCCGGTCCATCGTCCCCGGCGTGAAGTTCTCCGTCACAATGTCGACCTTGCTCGCAAGGTCCCGGAAGATCTGCTTCCCCTCCTCCTCTCGCAGGTCGATGCTCACCGACCGCTTCCCGCGGTTGATGCTGAAGAAGTACCCGCTCCACCCGTTCTGGTAGGGCCCCGTCGTCCGCGCGATGTCCCCCCACGGCGGCCGCTCCACCTTGATCACATCGGCGCCCAGGTCAGAGAGCACCATGCTCGCGTAAGGCCCCGAGAGCACCCACGTCAGGTCGAGGATCGTCAGGTCTTCCAGTGGACGGGACATTCAGCAGCCTCCCAGCGCATCACGCATGTCGCGAAGCCACATAGTGGCAAGCAATCGCCCCCGGCTCAATCCCGCACAGACGACGGGCCCCGCTTCAGCCTGCGGGGCCCGTGACCACTGTTGCCTTTGCGGCGGTCTGTGCTAATCGACGATCTTGGGCTTCGGCGTGTAAAGACCCTGCTCTGTTTCCAGCGCTACGGCGCACTGTGCGTAAGCCTCGAATTCATCCTCGGAGATTTCCGGTTGAATACCCTGCCGTTCGGCATAGCCACCGTAGCCGAACCCATTGATATCCACGTCCGGGCGCCCACCTTCTGCCACGCAGGCTTCCAGCATTGCGGCTGCCGTCTCCAGCTGTGCGTCACTCGGCTTGGTCTGCTGGCTCGCGTAGGCGCGTGCCTCGTCCATGTAATGGGCTTCCTTGCACTCCTGGACTGCGGCCATCGCTTCTGGATCAGGCCCCTTCTCCGGGTCGCCGTCCTTTGGCGGCACGCTGAATCCGAGCTTCGTATGGCGCTGCCCCTCTCCTTCAATCGGATTGGGCTCAACACCCGCGTCTTCGAAGCAGGCCAGCGTGTTATCTATCGCCGCTTCCATCTCCGAATGCGAGACCTGGTTGTCCCCCGTGGGCGCATTATCCTGGTTGCCTGCAGCCACCATGGTTACGCCTACCCACCCGGCAGCGAGCGCGGCGATCGCGATGAGGCCAACGGTTGCGAGGCGGATCGGTTGTGAGGTCATTGCTCACTCCTTTCTGCTGCACGAGGGGCGCAATCGCCCATCGCTAATACGGGTTGTGGAATGTTTCGAGCGTTGGACTCATGCCTCCACAGCACTCGATCTGATGGTGCCCATAGGCATAGGGCGTCCAATAGCTCCAATGATAGTGGTAGTGATTCTCCTCCCACCCGGGCACTTGTCCCGCATTGTGGCAGTCGTACTGTTGGGTTGTTGCGTTCCAGGGGCAGACCTGCACGTAGAAAAAGACAACGACGCCGGGGCTATCGTGCCACGTGTATGCGTGCGCATAACTGTTCTGCTGGCCGGGGACAAGCACATGCCCCCCGTAGTCGACGCCGCCATAGCTTCCGCCATTGTCGATGTGCGAACTTGCGACGGCTGCACCGCCTCCGGCTAGAACACCGAGGACGTGATCCCAACGATCAATACCCGTAGATTTCGCCTCATGACGTGCTCCTTCACGGTTCCTTGACGAGTGTGGCCATAAGCGAATGGTATTCGCGCGGGGGGGGGGTAACGTGTCAATACATCAAGAATACCGGCGTAATCTGAATGATCTGTTGATTCACACCTGCTCGGCCTTGCCGCTATCCTCCAACCCGTGACCATCGCCATCCGCCCCGCAACCCCCGCCGACGCCCCCGCGCTCGCCGCCCTGCGCTACCACTTCCGCGCCGCCATGAACGATGCCACCGAGGACCGCGATGCCTTCCTTGCCCGCTGCACACCCTGGATGGCCGCCCGCCTCGAGCCCGGCTCCCCCTGGCACTGCTGGGTCGCCGAGTCCGATGGCGCCGTCATCGGCACCCTCTGGCTCTATCTCCTCGAAAAGCTTCCGAACCCTGTCCCCGAGCCCGAAGCCCACGCCTACATCACCAGCATCTACGTCGACCCTGCCGCCCGCGGCGGAATCGGCACCGCGCTCATGGAATCCGCCATCGCCTTCGCGCGCGAACAGGGCGTCGACTCCGCCATCCTCTGGCCCACCGAAGGCAGCCGCTCCCTCTACCGCCGCTTCGGTTTCGCAGAGACCACCGACATCATGCAAGCAATCATCACTACCGGCCGCGACCTTCACTGACCCAAAGCTCCGGTAAAGCCATGCGAAAAGTTCCGGTGGGTGCCGATTGAACTTCTTGATGTGGGCGGCATTGCGTGTCCGCGCCCCGT
>SKSF01000083.1 GCA_007118095.1 Dehalococcoidia bacterium | reverse complement strand
ATCCTGTCGGCCGCCCTGGAGCAGGGCGTCATTGCGGCGTCCGACACCGTTGTCTGCGAGAAGATCGCGGAACGCCGGGACGAGCTGGCGAGCCGCTTTGGCGTCGAGGTGACCGGAGATGCGGCGTCTGCCGTTGCGACGGGCGATGTGGTGGTGCTTGCAGTGAAGCCGCAGGACCTCCACGCGGTGAGCGGCACGATGAAGCCGGACGCGTTCGTTATCTCGGTGATGGCCGGCGTCCGCATGGAAACGATACGAAACGTGGTGGGGCATCACCGCATCGTGCGGGCAATGCCGAACACGCCGGTCGCGATCAAGCGCGGCATGACTGCCTGGACGGCGACGACGGCGGTCACGGACGAACAACGCGGTTTCGTGCGGTCCTTGCTCGCGGCGATCGGAGAGGAACTCTATCTCGACGCCGAGTCGAAGCTGGACATGGCGACCGCGGTCAGTGGCAGCGGCCCGGCGTACGTGTTCCTGTTCCTCGAGGCGCTCATCGATGCGGGCGTGAACGTGGGGCTGACGCGCGCCCAGGCCGAAAAGCTGGCGTTGCAGACGGTCAGCGGCGCGACGGAGTACGCGGCAACTTCCGGTAAGAGCCCGGCCGACCTCCGCGCGATGGTGAGCTCACCGGCCGGGACCACGGTCGCCGGGACACGCGAACTGGAACGCCACGCATTCCGGGCGGCGATCATCGATTGTGTGGACGCGGCTTTCGAACGAGCCAGGGAGCTGGGAAGCGGATAAATGGACCCCCTGATCGCGCGCATCTTCACGTCGTTTCTCACGGTACTGCTTATCGCGGTCGTCATCCGAGCACTCTTGAGCTGGTTCCCGGGGGCGCAGAACAACGCGTTCGCGCACGCGGTCCGCCAGGTCACAGACCCACTGGTCGACCCGGTGCGGCGCGTGATGCCACGAACCGGGATGATCGACTTCAGCACGCTGGTCGTGATTGTGCTGCTGTACATCGCCATCAACGTGGTGAACCAGGTGGCCGCGGACTAGACGACCCCACTGCTTTCGCACCACGGGGCTCTGCTATGCTCTTGAAGCGCATTTCAATGCGAGGGGCGAGGTCATCAATCCGTATCTTGCGCAGCTTACTTACACGTTCCTGCAGATCCTGATGTGGGCGGTGATTGCCCGTGCGCTGGTGAGCTGGTTCTCCTTTGGCCAGGGGACGCCCGCCTTCAACTTCCTCATGCGGGTGACCGAACCGCTGATTGAGCCCATCCGCCGGCACGTGCCACGGCTGGGCGGGATGATTGATTTGAGCCCGATCGTTGTGATCTTCGCGCTGATCCTCATGCAGTCGGCGATCCTTAACCTGCAGGACCTGTAACCCGAACGGGACCCCTCGCGGCTTGGGCATCGCGGTGCGACACTACTCGCGTGTCAGCAGACGGGTCGAATGCCGTGCCCGCCATTGAGGCGGAAGGGATCGTGCGGAGCTACGGCGACCACCGCGGCCTCGACCGTTTCACACTTCTGATACCAACAGGGTGCATCTTCGGGCTGCTGGGCCCGAACGGCAGCGGCAAGAGCACCTTCCTGTCGCTGGTGGCCGGGGCGGAACGGCCCGACGACGGGACCTTGCGCGTCTTCGATTCCGATCCGGCGCCGGCGCTGCGGCGGCGCATGGGCATGGTGTTCCAGGAGAGCACGCTCGACCCGGTGACGACGGTTGGCGAAAACCTGGAAGTCGCGGGACGGCTCTTTGGGCTCACGCGCGCCATGTGCCGCAAGCGGGGAGTCGAACTGCTGGAACAGTTCGGGCTTGCCGACCGGTACGATGCGCCGGTCGCGCAGCTTTCGGGCGGGATGCGGCGGCGAGTGGAGATGGTCCGGGCGCTGCTCCATGACCCCGACCTGGTGCTCCTGGACGAACCGACCACGGGCATCGATCCCGGCGAACGGCAGGCAATCTGGGAAGCGCTGGCAGCGTGGCCCGCCTCGGGGCGGACTGTCGTCGTCGCGACGAATGACCTGGTCGAAGCAGACGGTGTTTGTGACGCTGCCGCGTTCCTTCGCGAAGGATGTGTCGCAGCTATGGGCACGCCGGCCGAGCTGAAAGCAGGCCTGCAACGCGAAGCCGTGTGGCTTGAGTGGCCGAACGCCCAGGAATCGGACCTGGAAGCGGTCTGGAAGTGGAGCAGCGTGGGTTCGGTGACCGCCGAAGACGGTACGGTGCAGCTCACGGTCGACGATGCCACGTCGGTTGTGCCGCGGCTGTTTCGCATCCCCGGGGCTGACATCCGCGGGGTGCGCATCCACCCGGCGACCCTGGAAGACGCGTACTTCCACCATGTGGGGGTCCCGATGGCGCACGACGACCCGGAGGCGCCGCTATGAATGCCATACTGATCCTGCTCGAACGCGACCTCCGGGCGGTACTGCGGGCCCGGTCGCAACTGTATTCGTCGGTCATCACGCCGTTGATTTTTCTCGTGTTCCTGGGCGCCGGTGTCACGCACGGGCTGCAGCCGGCGAACCTGCCCGCGGGCAACTTCACGGCCTACCTGGTGCCGGGCGTTATCGTGATGACGCTGGTCTTTTCGTCGACGTTTTCGAGCGCTTCGTACTACCGCGACCGTGACAGCGGCATCCTGCGCATCTTCCTGTCGTCGCCCCACCCTGCGCGGCGGATCTTGCTGGGCAAGTCCCTGGCGGGCGTGGTAATCGGTGTGCTCCAGGCCATCGTCGTCCTGGCGGTGGCCGCGCCGTTTGTCGACTTCGAATGGCAGCACGGGTTCATCGCGGGCGTGGCCATCGCGGTTGCGACAATGGCGCTAACCGCCCTGCTGCTGGCCGGGGTGGCACAGGTGCTGGCGTCGCGCATCCAGAGCATGCAGGGGTTCCACCTGGTGATGAACCTGGTGCTGTTCCCGCTGTTGTTCTTTTCGGGTGCGTTTTTCCCAATTGCGGATGTGCCGACCTGGCTCGAAATCCTCGCCCGCATCAACCCGCTCACCTACGCGGTAGATGCGCTGCAACTGGCCGTCTACGCCGGGGATGACGCGGGCTTCATCGGGCTCTGGGTCGACTTTGGGGTGCTCACGGCACTTGCCGTAGGCGTATACGCACTGAGCTTTGTGCGCGTCCCGCGGCTCACGTGGTCGGGGCAATAGGGCTCGAGACCGCAGTTCCAGGGATGACGCAACGTAGAGAAGGGGAGCCGGGGCTCCCCTTCTTTCGTGTGCAACAGGCTCGCGGTTATGCGGCTGCTTTGGCCTGCTCGGCGAGCTTTGCGAAGGCATCCGGGCGAGTAACCGCGAGGTCGGCGAGCGCCTTCCGGTCGAGGTCAACGCCGGCTTTCTTCAGGCCATCCATGAAGCGGCTGTAGGTGAGGCCATGGATGCGCGCGGCGGCGTTGATGCGAACGATCCAGAGCTTGCGGAAGTCGCTCTTGCGCTGGCGCCGGTCGGCCCAGCTATAGCGGAGCGCGTGCAGCATGCTCTCGTTTGCACGGCGGAAGACGCGATGCCTTTGGCCATGATGGCCTTTCGTCTGCGCCAGGACTTTCTTATGTCGCTTATGTGACGTGACGCCACGCTTCACTCTACTCATGGTTCTCTCGCCCGGTCAGTTATGATGGCCTGTCAGTTCGACAGGAGGCGGTCAATGCGCGACTGGTCCGGCTTCGCAACGCCGACGGTCCGGCCGAAGAGCACCTTGGTCGGGCCGCGCTTCTTGCGCCGGAAGTTGTTCCGGCCGTGATACATGCGCCGGAGCTTACCCGTCCCGCTGTAGCGGAAGCGAGCTGCCGCACCCTTGTGAGTCTTCAGCTTGGGCACAGGTTCATCTCCTTGTTTCGCGGCGCCATGAGGCGCCGCCGTTCAAACTATGTTCCGATATATGGGCGTTGTGGTCACCCCTGGCCAGCGGCAGGACGTTCGTCCTCTCCGCCTTCCTCTTCTCCCACGTCCGCGTTACCGGGCGCCTCGGCTTCGGCCGCGTCCGGTTGCCCGGGCTCCATATCGTCCTCGTCGTCGTCGAAGTCCTCATCATCGAGGTCTTCGTCGTCGACGGGAAGGTCATCGTCCTCCGCCTCGGCGCTGTCCGGTGACTCCTGCTGCTTCTTCTGGAGTGCTGCCAGCTTCTTCTTGTCGGGCGCCATGATGATGGACATGTGACGGCCTTCAAGCGTGGCATCCTTTTCAAGGGTCGCGACTTCGTCGAGCCGCTCCTTGATGCGGTCGAGCAGGTTCTTGCCGATTTGGGGGTGGGTGATCTCGCGGGCACGGAACATGACCGTGACCTTGACCTTCTCCCCGTGCTTCAGGAGCTTGTAGGCGATGCGGGTTTTGAAGTCGATGTCGTGTTCATCGATCTTCGGTTTCATCCGCACTTCGCGGAGCTGCACGCTCTGCTGGTGCTTGCGCGATTCGCGATCTCGCTTGGACTGTTCGTACTTGTACTTTCCGTAGTCCATGAGCCGCGCGACAGGCGGGCTTGCCTGTGCGGCGACTTCGACGAGGTCGACATCACGTTCGCGGGCCATAGCGAGAGCTTCGGCTGTCTTCACGACGCCGATCTGCTGGCCCTCTGCGTCGACGAGCCGGACCTCGGGCACGCGTATTCGTTCGTTGACCCGCGGTTCGGGCGGCGCTGGCTTCGGTGGTGGTTTCGGTCGTTTCCTCAAACGCGTTCCTGTTCAGATGTAGACGATTGGGGATCTTATCATCGTTGGCGGCTGGATGTATATCCGATTGTGTCGCAACGGCTTAGGATCGTGACATGAGCGCTGTCGGCACTGCAGTCATCCTCGCAGGCGGGCTTGGTACCCGCATGCTGCCGGCGAGCAAGGCCATTCCCAAGGAAATGCTGCCGCTCGCCGACCGTCCCATACTCCAGTATGCCGTTGAAGAGGCGGCCGCGTCACGCGTGGACCACGTGGTGATCGTGATTTCGGAGGGGAAAGAAACCGTCCGCGAGCACTTCACGGAACCGGCGCCCACAACTGAAACGCTCCGGGCGCAGGGCCGCACCGAGTTCGCCGAGACCTCGGCGGCGCCGTCACAGCTCGCGACGGTGGAGTTTGCGTACCAGCTGGAGCCAAAGGGTATCGCGCACGCGCTGCAGCAGGCGCAGCCACTCGTCCGCGGCGAAGCGATGGCGGTGGTATACCCGGACGACGTCATCTTCGGAAAGGCGCCCGTCATCGGCCAGCTCGCGGCCGCGTACGAGCGGCGGCCGGGGACCATCCTGGCGGTCGAGGACGTGCCCGATTCCGAAGTCTCGAGCTATGGCATCGTTGACCCCGCAGGCGAGGGCGATCCCATACCGGTGCGCGCCGTCGTTGAGAAGCCGTCGCCGGAGGAAGCACCGTCGCGGCTGGGCATTGTCGGGCGATTGATCGTGCCCGTCTCAATCTTTGAGCACATTGCGCAGCTCACACCGGGGAAGGGTGGTGAGCTCCAGCTCACCGATGCGGTGGCACGGCAGCTCTCGGCCGGGGAGCCGGTGAGTGCGGTACGTTTCACCGGGGCTCGCTACGATACGGGGCGGCCACCCGGATACATCGCGGCGAACGTGGCAGCGGCGATGCAGCGCCCCGACCTCGCCGATTCTACGCGCGCGCTTGTGCAACAGGCGCTGGAGCAGGACTGAGCTATGAAGATCCTGAGCATTGGGCACCCGATGCCGAACGCGGCGGTCGACAACCACAATGTGCTGACCGCGCCCAGCTATTTCGACTACGAGGCGCTGGTGGTGGACCCCGAAAGCATCACCCGGGTTACGCGGGAGCTGCTCGAAGAAAGCAAGGGGTTCGATGCCCACGACGGGCGGCCAGTGGTGAACGGCGCGACGACGGCGGCCGCGGTTTCAGCGGCGGATCAGCTCAGACGGCGCACCGAAGAAACCGAGCGGCTGCTGGAAGCGGGAGGCACAGTGGTCGTGATGGGCCGGCCGAACGCTTCGATGTCCGGTGTCATCGGATTCGAGGGTTGCGACCGGTACACCTGGCTGCCTGCTCCCGAGGGTGCAGCGTGGTCGCCACCGCTCCTTCGCCCGGCGGAAGGGGTCACCGTGCGCATCCGGGACGACGTGCACCCGATGGCCGAAGTGCTGCGAGAATTCCGGAAACATGTCGCGTACCGGGTCGCGTTCGACGACCGGCATCCTGCGATGCGGAATGCGCGGACAATCGCGGCCGGGGGCGCGAACGTGCCGATCGGTGTCCAGTTCGATGTGCTCGCGGGGCGCGTCATCTTCATGCCGGCTATCAAACTCACGGCATCGTCGGCGAGGTCGAGCCTGGCCCAAACGCTGGTGAGCGCGATCCAGCGAGTCCATGGAACGCCGGCCGAATCGGCGGCGCCGAAGTGGGCGCGCAGCCTGGCACTCCCGGGAATGGAACAGCTAGAAGCGGAGGTGGAGGAAGCCGAAGCCGAAGCCGAGGACGCGAAGGCACGGCTCGACGAGGCGCGGGAGAAGCTCACCTGGCTCTCTGACTACCGCGCGCTCCTCTGGGCCGAAGGGCACCGTTTCGAAAACGCTGTGCGGCTTTCGCTGCAGGCGCTCGGGTTTACGGTCACGAGCAACCCCGGCGAACCGATGGTGGCGAACGCCGACGATGACCAGGTGTATGTGGAGTTCGAGAGTTCGCGCGAGAAGATCGTGGAGTGGCCGTACATCCGGCTGCAGCGGCGGCTGGAGGAACAGCTCCTGCGGAAGCGGCAGCAGCAGCGTGGGCTGGTCATCGTGAACGGTGACCGCGGCTCCGCCCCGGAAGAACGGAAGGCCCAGTACACGGATCCGCTGCGGGTTGCGTGCGAAAACTATCGGTACGGACTTGTGACGGCGACAACGCTGTTCAACCTGGTGCAGCGTGCGCTGGGCGGCGCCGACGAAGCGGACCTCGCGTCCATCCGCAGGAAGATCCTGCGCACGAGCGGCGAGCTGTCGCTGGAGGAAGCGCTGGCCGAAGGCGATGAACCAAGCGCGCCCGGGACGATCTTTTAGGAGCTCGCCGCGGCGCCGGTCGCTGATTGCGGGCAATAGCATCCGCGTCCCTGCCGGCCGGACAGCTTCCAGCGAGCGTCATCGTCGACGGTGGTGAAGCGACGCCCATGGGCGTTCCAAGCCTGGTGGCCTCGGCGGAACTGCTCGTGCGGCGCTGACAGGCCAGACGCGGGTAGAATGCGCGGCATGGTACACGTGATTCGACCGAACGAACGGGACAGCGGGACAGCGCAGACGTCCGGGATGAAGCGCGAGGCGGGCATTTCGCAAAAGCTCACCGGCTCCGAGGGCCTCTGGATGGGGACCGGGATGAATGAGCCCGGCGGCTACTCAGGCGTGCATCATCACGGACACACTGAAAGCGGCATCTACATCCTGAAGGGCCGTATCCGGTTCCGCTGGGGCGACAACCTCGAAAACGTCGTGGATACGGAGCCCGGCGACTTCGTCTTCGTGCCGCCCTACGAGGTCCACTCGGAGGAGAACCTGGACCCGGACCAGCCGGCCGAGTTTCTGCTGGCACGGAACAGCCAGGAAGCGATTGTGGTGAACGTCCCGGACCCGCGCGAATAGTGCGGACGGACCGGGATCAGGCCGGTTGTTCGCCTTCCGGGAAGGTGACGCAGGTGGTGGTGCTTTCGATGCCTTCAACGCGGCGGATATGGCGGCTGATCACGGCGGGGACGTCGGAGAGGTTCGGAACTTCGATGACGGCCACGATATCGTAGGGCCCCATCACCTGGTAGACCTCGGAGATGCCATCCACGGCGCTGAGCTGCTTGTAGACCTCGGTAGTCATGGCCGGGTCGACGACGATAAGGACGAAGGCTTTGATCGGCACGGGGGCTCTCCTCGGTTCAGACGGGTGGCAGCGCCCCGCACGCTAGCAAGGGCGCGTTTCCACGGTGTTTCGCCAGTGTGACAGGCCGGGTCAGTCGCTGCGGAGCTTGAGCACCGCCATAAAGGCTTCTTGCGGGATCTCAACGCTGCCGACCAGCTTCATGCGCTTCTTCCCTTCGGCCTGCTTCTGAAGCAGTTTGCGCTTTCGCGTGACGTCGCCGCCGTAGCATTTGGAAAGCACGTTCTTGCGCATGGCGCGGATCGTCTCTCGCGCGATGATGCGGCCACCCACAGCAGCCTGGATGGGGACGTCGAACATCTGGCGGGGGATGAGATCCTTGAGCTTGGCGATGAGCGCACGGCCTTCCTTCTGCGCGTTCGACCGGTGGGTGATGAGCGAGAGGGCATCGACGGGCTGGCCGTTCACGAGCACATCGACCTTGACGAGGTTCGCCTGGCGGTAGCCGGTCACGTGGTAATCGAGGCTGGCATAGCCCGAAGTCGAACCCTTCAGCGCGTCGTAGAAGTCGACAAGGATTTCGCCCAACGGGATCTCGTACTCGAGCAGGACACGCGCTTCGCCTTTGCCGGCGTCGTCTTCGGGCTCGAGGTATTCCATGCGGAGGAAGTCGCCGCGGCGATTCGTCACCAGGTCCATAACCTGGCCGATGTAGCGGCTGGGAACAATGATGTCGATGCGCGCCCAGGGTTCCTGGATCTCGTCGATGGACGCAGGGTCGGGCAACGCGCCGGGATTGTCGACTCTTACCTCTTCGCCACGCGTGGTGGTGACGTGGTATTCGACGCTCGGGGCCGTGGTCAGGAGGTCCAGACCGTACTCGCGTTCGAGGCGCTGCGCGACGATTTCCATGTGCAGGAGACCGAGGAAGCCACAGCGGAAGCCGAAACCGAGCGCGGCAGAGTTCTCGGGCTCGTAGACCAGCGACGCGTCGTTGAGGCTGAGCTTCGACAGCGCCTCGCGGAGCTCCTGGTACTGGTCGGCATCGGTCGGGTAGAGGCCCGCGAAGACCATGGGCTTGGCCTGGCGGTAGCCGGGCAACGGCTCAGGCGCGGGAGCACTCTTCAGCGTCACCGTATCACCGACGCGGCAGTCGGCGACGTCCTTCAGCCCGGTGGCGATGTAGCCGACCTCGCCGGTGCCGAGCGAGGCGAGGGCCACCATGCGCGGGCTGAACGCACCGTACTCAAGCGGCTCGAAGGACTTTTCGGTCTGCATGAGGTAGAGCTCCTGCCGGTCCTGGAGCTTGCCTTCGAAGACGCGGACATGTGCAAGCACGCCTTTGTAGACGTCGTACTTGGAGTCAAAGATGAGCGCGCGAGTAGGAGCATCGGAGGGGGCATTGGGCGCCGGGATGCGTTCGCGGATGGCTTCCAGGATCTGCTCGACGCCGATGCCTTCTTTGGCGCTCGCATAGATGACTTCGTCGCGCGAAAAGCCGATGACCCGTTCGAGCTCGACCATGACACGGTCCGGCTCGGCGTGGGGGAGGTCAATCTTGTTCAGGACCGGGATGAGTACAAGGTCCTGGTTCATGGCCAGGTAGACGTTTGCGAGAGTTTGGGCCTCGATGCCCTGGGAGGCGTCGATCACGAGGAGCGCGCCTTCGCACGCAGCAAGCGAGCGGGAAACCTCGTAGCTGAAGTCAACGTGGCCGGGGGTATCGATCAGATTGAACTGGTACTCGGTGCCGTCCTTGTCGTGGTACAGCATCCGAGCGGCAGCGGCCTTGATGGTGATGCCCTTCTCACGCTCGAGGTCCATCGAGTCGAGCACCTGGTCGGCCTTCTCGCGGTCCGTAATGGTGCCGGTGGTCTCGAGCAGGCGGTCGGCGAGCGTCGACTTCCCGTGGTCGATGTGGGCGATGATGGAGAAGTTGCGAATGCGGGACTGGTCCACGTCCCCAGTGTAGGGGACAGCGGCGTTTTGGGCTGAAGCGCCAGGCTGAAACACCTCGAAATACGCCGGGGGACTCCCTAACCGTTGACCATGGTAGCCTTCGCCGGAAACGACTCTGGACCGCGAAGGAGGACCCATGGCCCGGAAGAAAGTGACGATCGTGGGCGCCGGGATGACCGGTGGCGCGATGGCACAGCGCCTGATCGAACTCGACATTTGTGACGTGGTGTTGCAGGACGACCCGCAGTTCGCGGGGACGATGCACCATGGCAAGGCGCTGGACGAATCGCAGGCGGGCCCGTGGTCCGGCTATTCGATGCGGATCAGCGCAACCGACGGCTGGGAAGAAACGGCGAATTCGGACGTGGTGGTGGTGACTGCCGGCGCCCCGCGCAAGCCAGGCATGAGCCGCGAGGAGCTGCTCAACGGCAACGCCGACATTGTGCGCGCCAAGGTAAGCGAAGCAGCGAAGCATTCGCCGAATGCGGTCATCATCATCTTCTCGAACCCGATGGATGCGATGTGCCACGTGGCGCTGAAGGCCAGCGGTTTCCCGCGGGAGCGCGTCATCGGCCAGGGCGGGATGCTGGACAGCGCGCGCTACCGGTACTTCGTTTCCGACGCCGTAGGCGTTTCGCCGCAGGATGTCCACGGGTACGTTATCGCCGGCCACACGGACACGACCATGGTGCCGGTGGTTTCGCAGACACGCATCGGCGGGGTGCCGCTCACGGAATTGCTGCCGAAGGAGAAAGTGGACGAGGTAGTTGCACGGGCGATGCGGGGCGGCGCCGAGATCGGCGAGCTGTACAAGACCGGCAGCGCCTATTTCGCGCCCTCGGCGGCGACCATCGCGATGGTTGAAGCGGTATTGCTCGACCAGCGGCGGCTGATGCCGTGCTCCGTGCTGCACCAGGGCGAGTACGGGATCAACGACGTGTACTCGGGAACGGTGTGCCAGCTCGGCGAGGGCGGAATCCAGCGCACGTTTGAGCTGCCGTTGACCGACGACGAGAAGCAGCGCGTGGTCGCGGCCTCCGAAGCGACGAAGGAGCTGGTCGCGCTCATCAAGGACTAACGATTCGGCTTCGGCTACGTTGAACGGCCGGGCTCTTCGCCCGGCCGTTTGT
>SKSF01000063.1 GCA_007118095.1 Dehalococcoidia bacterium | reverse complement strand
GACAGGTCATCACCGGCAGGTTCTTCCCCGTCTTCAACCCATGCCACCAGGTCGTCGAACGCCGTCATGATCTCGGCGTCGCTGAAGCTGCAATGACCCGAAGCGCGGATGGCACGGGCCACGAAGCGGTCGTCATGCCCGGCCTCGTCCGCCGCCTCGGCATAGTCGCTTGCCTGCGTAATCGGCACGAAGAGGTCACCGGTCGTGTGGAGCGCGAGCAAGGGAGCGTCCGGTGTGCCGTCCGTTGGCACGCGTGATGGGTTCTCTTCAGCGTCGCGCGCGTCCGGGTCGGCCTCCTGGCGAATGATGCCCTCGTTGATCTCATCCGCGTCATAGCCCAGCCCCGGCTCGATCTCGTACTCCACATCGGCATTGGTCGCCGCGCGCGCCAGCACTGTCTGGAGCTGCGGGTCGGCCAGCAGGAGGCCAAAGTTCGCGACGTATTGTTCGTTCATCCCCTCCACAAAGAAGGGCCGTGCACCGCCAGTGAGTTCCCGGACCGCCGAGATGAACGCTTCGCCATCTGCGGTCGGGTTAGACGGCGTGCCGAGCGCTTCCGCCATGTCGTTGAGCAGGACGCCGGTCAGTTCGCCAACGCTCGCGCCTTCGCCGAGGGGCAACTCAACTTCGGCGAAGTACTCGGCGAGCCGCACCCAGGACACCAGGTAGTCAATCTGCGTCTGACCGCCAACCGCCCCACAGAGCGACAGGCCGCCATCGTAAACGCCGTCGAAGTGTTCGAGAGACAGCGACACAACGTTGCCGCCCATCGAAGTGCCAACGAGGTAAGTCTGCCCCGCCGCTTCGAACTCGTCTTCGAAGTATCCGAGCAGCGCGAGGGTATCGTCCGCGCCGATGCCCGGGACGTAGCCGTTTTCGCTGAAGCTGCTGGCGGCCCATGCATATCCACGCTCGATGAGCTCTTCGCGGAGGGGACCACGCGGACTATCGACGGTGAGGGTCGACTCGAAGCCACGGAACCCGTGCGCATAGAGCACCAGGTCGCCATTCCAATCATCGGGCATCTCAATTCGATACCCGGCATCGCCAAGCGTCCCGTAGTGCGCGGTCGCGCCGGGGATCGCTTCGAACGCAGGGTCGGCAACAGTATGCGACGCGCCAGTGTAGTCGCCGAGCTGCGGGAAGTCCCCGGCGTCGATACCGTTTGCCGTGACTGCGTCCCCGTTGCCATCATCGTCGGCCGGTGTTGCCGTCAGCGATTGCTCGGGGTCGCCCGGGCGAGGGCCAGCGCCATTGATATCTTCTTCGTCGTCGTTCCCGCACCCGGCGACGAGGACGACGCCAAGCACGAATACGGGGAACAGCACCAGCCACCGGAGTTGCCGCATGGGCCCAGTCTAGGTGAGAGACAACCGCGCGGCAGCCCTGCCCGGTTCAGGCCGTGTAAGCAGCGGGCATCGCCTTGTCGCCGCTCGACGCGCCATGTTAGATGCAGGGTATGGCAAAACGAAAACGTCGGCGCCGGCGCAACCCTCCCGCGTCACGGCAAAGCCGCCGCAACTGGTCGGCGGCCGGTGTGGGCACCATCGTGCTGGTCGTCGCACTGGCGCTCATCGTCGGCTTCGCGCGCGCCATGTGACGCCACCCGGCCAGCAGGCTCCCCGCCTGGGGAGCCTGCTGGCCGGGGCCAAAGAGCGTTCTAGCCCTGTGTCTGCACACGTTCCGGCTGGATCTTGTAAATGACGCGGACGTCTCCCGGCTGGTGGCCCGGGTACTCGTCCAGTCCCAGGTACCGCTTCGCGAGCTGATCGATGTGCTGGACTGCGCCTTCCTGCGTCTTCTCAACAACCTTCCCGCGGACCTGGATGTAGCGGTACGGGTTTTCCTGGTCGTGGATCGAAAGTGCGACGCGGGTATCGCGGTCCAGGTTCTTCACCTTCTGCCGCCCCTCGGCGGAATTGAAGACGACAAGGTCCCCCTCAAGGGCCACCCAGACGGGCGACACCTGTGGCGAGCCGTCGGGCTGAATCGTCGCGATGTGGGCGAAGTGCTTGCCGGTGAACAGGTCTTTGAACTCGTCGGGAATTGTCGTCATGGGCTTACCTCTCGTAAGTGCTGGGGCGCAGCATAACACACGGCGAGCAAGTGGCGCGGTGCCGCCGTTACGCGGAGGCCGTGGCGCCTCCCGCGATGAAGGCGTCCCAGTCGAGGTCCGACCATTGGTTCGAGCGGAAGGGAGGGCGCGGCGGCACCTCCAGCTTTTCGGGCGGGTGTGGCAGCTCCTGGCGAAGCGGCGCGATGACGTTCCGCTCCGGGACCGGCTTGGTCGGACCGCCGGTGGCGCCCTTCTCGAAGGCGACGGCACGCGAACGGGCATCCCGGTAGAAGCCGTCTTCAAACCGCCCGAGGAAATCCCCGGCGAAGGTGAAGAGCGAACGCTCGCGGACGAGCGCAATGGCTTTCCCTTCGCGGTCATACACGTAGTCGCGCATGCGAAAGGCCACAGCCTTCCCTTTGCGATCAAAGATCGGTTCCATTCCAGCATCACCAGGCAACGAAGTACTGGCGCCATTGTACGGCCCGGCGGGTGTTGCGCACGCCCTCCACAGGTACAATCAGCCCCCGGGACGGGCGCCCGCGCAGCCCACCAGCGGGGGAGAAATGACGCACTATCAATATGTCGTGGTCGGCCGCGGGCTCATCGGCTCGGCGGCTGCACGCCACCTGGCACTCGAAGCAGAGAGCGTCGCCCTGGTTGGCCCGGACGAGCCCGTCACCAAAGAACGGCATCACGGGGTCTTCGGCAGTCACTACGACGAAGGCCGCATCACGCGCGTGCTCGACCAGGATGAAACATGGGCACGCCTGGCCCAGGCTTCGATTGAGCGCTACCGCGACATCGAAGCTGCATCCGGT
>SKSF01000112.1 GCA_007118095.1 Dehalococcoidia bacterium | reverse complement strand
ATACGTCACATCGGTGAACCGCATGAGCACAGTGTCGGCGAACCGTCCCCCCGTTGCCGCCACCGCTCCCACGACAACACCGATCGCCACAACCAGCACCTGCGTCCCCAGCCCGATCCGTAGCGAGATCCCCATCCCTTCCCAGGTCCGCGCCCACAGGTCTCGCCCCAGGTTGTCCGTCCCGAACCAGTGCTCCGCATTCGGCCCCGACTGAACATGCGTGAACTGCTGCGCCGCCGGGTCGTGCCGCTCAACGCCGGGCACAAACGCCGCGGCCACGGTCACCACCAGCAACACCACCACGATCCCCAGCCCCACCAGCGCCGCCCGCCGCCGCGCGAATCGCCGCCAGGCCTGGCTCCATGGGCTGCGCCCGCCTGCGGCGCTTCCTTGCCCGGACTTCGTAGCGACCGTCGCGCTGGGCCCGTGCACGCTCATCGCGCGCTCACCCGGGTCCGCGGGTCCACCACCCCGTACAGCACGTCCACCACCAGGTTCAGCAGCGCGATGACCAGCGCATACAGCAACGTCGCGCCCATGATCATCCCGTAGTCCCGCGTCTGCACCGCCCGCACAAACGCCCGCCCGATGCCCGGCACTTCGAAGATCTGCTCGATGATGAACGACCCCGTCACGAGCCCCGCAAGGATCGGCCCCGCCACCGTCAGCACCGGGATGAGCGCGTTGCGCACCGCGTGCGTCAACACCACGCTCCGTTCGGCGAGCCCCTTCGCCCGCGCCGTGCGCACGTAGTCCTGCTCCAGTGCTTCGATGAGCGCCGCCCGCGTCATCCGCGCGATGAACGCCGCCGGGAACAGCCCCAGCGCAACCGTCGGCAGGACAAATGCCCGCGGGTCGAACGCATTCCACCCGAGCACCCGCGCCCAGCCAAGCTCCAGCGCGAACACCACGATCAACAGGACCGCCAGCACGAAGCTCGGCACGCCGGCGGCGACCGTCGTGAACGCGACCCCCGCGTAATCGGGCCAGCGGTCCTTTTTCACTGCCGAGACCGTCCCTAGCGCGCCGCCCACCACGACAGCGAACACGAACGCGTACAGCCCGAGTTGCACCGTCGGCCCAATGCGCTCCGCCACCACATCCGTCACCGGCCGGTTCTGCTGGAACGAAATGCCTAGGTCACCCGTCGCGAGCCCGCCCAGGAAGCGCACATACTGCTCGGCGACGCCCGCGTCCAGCCCGTACCGTTCTTCCAGCGCCGCGATGGTCTCCGGTTGCAGGCGCTCCCCGTCCGCCGCGAATGGCCCACCCGGCACCGCGTGCATCAGGAAGAACGTGACCGTCGCCACCGCCCAGAGCAGCGGGATCATCCCCAGCAGCCGGCGCAGCACGTAGCCGCTCATCGCACCCCCAGCGCCCGCAGCCGTCCCCGCCTCGCTGCAGGAGCATCACTCCTGGATCAAATACCACTCCTCGACGGCCCAGTCGCCCGGTAGCACGCGGTTCTTCGTGTCCGAAAGCTCCCGTGCCCCGCCGATCTCCGGGGAGACCAGGTAGTGCCCCGCCATGTGGTGGTACGGCGCGATGCCGCAGACCCGGCCCACGACAAGCTCATGGACCTGCCGGTACAGCTCCCGCCGCTCGTCATCGTCTCGGTTGTACCGTGCATCGTCGATCAACGCGTCAATCTCCGGGTCAGCGCAGTTCCAGAAGTTCAGGCTCCCCTCCGAATGGAAGAGCGAGGTCAGCCAGTTCTCCGGGTCCGGGTAGTCCTGCGCGAAGCCCCCCGGGTGCAGCTCGAAGTCGCCAGTCGTCAGCCGCTCGGCACGCGATGGCCCGTCCAGCACCTCCACCGTCGTATCAATCCCCAGGATCTCGTTGTACTGCTCCTGCAGGAACTCGCCGATCGTCCGCGTCTCGCCCGTGTCCGCCACGACAATCTCCAGTTCCGGGAATCCCTCGCCATCCGGGAAGCCTGCCTCGGCCAGCAGTTCCTGCGCGCCTTCCGGGTCAAACCCGATGGCTTCGTCCATCGTCCCCGGCTCGACGTCGAGGATTTCGGCAGGCACCCAGTCCGTCGTCGGCACGTGCGCCCCCTGCAACACCACACCCACCAGCGACTCCCGGTCGATCGCCTTCGCCAGCGCCAGCCGCACCTCCTCCTGGTCGAGCGGCTCCACCCCCAGGTTCAGCATCAATCCCACCGTTGCGGCCGTCGGTGTCGATACAAGCTCGTCCGGGAACTCGTCCTCCAGTGCGGCCAGGTTCGCGACGTTCGCCGTGGCCATGTCCAGCTCGCCGGTCCGGAAGGCATTGTTCGCCGTCTCCGCATCGTCCACGTACCGGAGCGTGATCCGGTCGAGTAGAGCCATTCTTCCCGCGTACTCCTCATTTCGCGCGAGCACCATCTGCGTCCCGGGCTGGTACTCCTCCACCACGAAGGGTCCGTTGAAGGCCAGCTCCTCCGCTCCCGGCCACTCGTCGCCCGGGTGCTCCACGATGTGCGTCGGCACTGGCCACGCCACCCACATCGACAAAATGAGCGGGAACGTCGGTTGTGGCTGCTGCAGCTCGAACACGAGCGTCGTCTCGTCCGCCGCTTCCACGCCGATGGCCTCGCGGACCTCTTCCTGCTCCGCTTCGCTCAGCTCCGCATTCCCCGGGTCCGCATACGCATCACAGCCCACCACGTTCGATAGCAACGACCGGTACTGTCCCGCGATCGCGAAGTGACACGTCCGTTCGATCGCCGCTACGAAGTCCTCCGCCGTCAGCGGTTCCCCATCGGACCAGACAAGGTCGTCCTGCAGTGCGATCGTGTACCGGAGCCCATCCGCCGAGACCTGCGGTTCGCCCGCCGCCATCAGCGGCTCCGGCTCGTTGTCCTTCGAAAGGTCATAGAGTCCGCGCCACACCATCCCCTGGTGCCCGATGTCCTGCGTAAACCCGGAAAAGTGCGGATCGAACGACTGGAAGTCCACATAATGTACCGTGACTTCGCCGCCGGCCCGCTGCTCCCGGTTCTCCACGGCCGGCTCGGTCGCCTCGGGCGTCGCCTCCGGCGTGTCATCTGTGGCATTGGGCTCGGTCGCATCGTCATCCCCGCACGCTGCCGCCATCAGCGCCAGCGCAATGACGATCACAGGCACGAAAATGCCCTTCGACAGGCTCATACCCGCTCCTTTATTCACGAGCATCCGCCCCGTTCTCTCGTGGTACACCTTGCGGCCACGCATCTGTAGTGCATCTCGGGATGTTCCCCACTGCTTCCCTCCGGGCGCCCCGCCGATCCTGTCGCGTCGCTATCAAACAGCGCGGCGCCTTAACCCGCCAGTGCGGCATAGATTTTTTCGGCTTCGTGTGGACTCTCGACATCAACCGTCACGCTATGAAGCCTTACCCCCGCCGCTTCCTCCGCGGCGAATCGTTCCCGGGCTGCTTCGACCGAATCCGTCACCAGCGTGAGCGACTGCTGGAGCTCGGGCGGTACCGCCGCCGCGCCAGCTTTCGAGCCACCTTCGTCCCAGGCGCCCCGGATTGCGTCGGCAACTTCCCCATAGTCGAGCCGTGTGAGGTGCCGGTGGTAGAACACGCCCATCCGCGAGATGTAGAACGCGAAGTTCCCTGCTACCCGGGCGCGGGCGCCTTCCACGTCCTGGGTGAACACCACGCCGCCCGGTGAACGGATGGTCACCGCGTCGCTCGGTCGCCCGGCAGCCACCGACTGTGACGCGATCTGCCCGGCTACTTCCGGCAGCTTCTCGATCGGCGTCCAGATCGGCAGCCAGCCGTCCGCGAGCTCCGCCGTCATCCGGACACTCTTCGGCGCCAGCGTTGCAAGGTAGATCGGAATGTGGTCGCGCTCCCGGTCGAACCGCAACGTGAACCCGCGCGAAAACTGGAAGATCTCGCCCTCGTACTGGAGCGGCTCCCCAGACATCAGGATGTTGAGGATGTCCACGTACTCGCGGAGGCGCTGCAACGGCTTGTCGAACGGGAGCCCATGAAACTCCTCGATCACGTTTGCCCCGCTCGTGCCGAGGCCAATGATCACCCGGCCGCCCGACACCACGTCCAGCGTCCCAAAATGCTGTGCCAGCGCCGCCGGTGTCCGCGAGTATACGTTGACGATCCCGCTGCCCACCTTCATCCGCTTCGTCCGGTCCACCATCTGCGTCATTAACGTGAACGCGTCCTCACCCCATGACTCGGCGACCCATGCGGTGTCCACCCCGCCATCTTCAGCGGCGCGGATGTCGTCGAACGTCGCGTCCCGGTCGCGGCCACCCCGCGACCCCACAGCAATCGACAGTGCATAGCTCATCGGCCGACACCTCCCGGTGGCGTGAAAACGATTCTACGTTTCCCGCTTTGTTGTGCGCTAACCGTTTGTCGCGGTCGGTGCCACCGCTTCGAGCTGCGTCGCCAGGTCATGGAAGTCGATCGCCACCACGTCAAACGCCGGGTCGGGTTCCAGGTCCACATCCCGGTCGGGCCCTGCTTCCGACGGGCGCGGAACGAACGCCGCCCGCAGCCCGGCTTCCTGGGCCGCCTGCAGGTCACGCTTGTGCGCCGCCACCATCATCACCGCCCCCGGCTCCAGCCCCAGCAACCGCGCCCCCGCCAGGTAGCACTCCGGGTCCGGCTTGAACGCCCCCGTGATGTCCGCCGACAGGACGCAGTCCCAGCGCAATCCCGCATACCGCGCCATGTTGACTAGCAACGCCACGTTCCCGTTCGAAAGCGTCGACACGATCCGGTGTTGCCGCAGCCGCTCCAGCCCCTCCACCGCGTCCGGCCACGGGTCCAGCCGGTGCCATGCCCGGTTCAGCTCGACTACCGCCTCCCCTGGCACGCCCGTGATTCCGCGCTCCGCCAGCAGCGCGGCGAGCTTCTGCCGGTGCAGCTCGTCCGCCGTCATGAACGGCAGTTCGCCCTTCCGCACCCGCGAGATCCCGCCCATGTACCCGTCATACCGCCAGTCGTCCACGAAGCTCGCCCAGTCCGCCGCTATCCCGTACTGCTTCCCAAACGCCTCGCATTCCCGGATCACGCTCGTGCGCCAGTCCACCACCGTCCCGAACACGTCGAACGTCAGCGCCCGCACCCGCTCGAAACTCATCGTGTCACCTCACAACACCCGCAGGTGCTCCCATCCGGCACGGCAACGGCGCACGGGGAGCTCGCAGGCCATATCCCACCGCCAACCTTCAACCTCCCACCTACTTCACATCCCACGTGGAACCGTGCGGCCCGTCCTTCACTTCGATTCCCAGCTCGCCCAGCCGGTCGCGCACCCGGTCCGCAAGCTGGTATTGCTTCGCCTGCCGCAGTTCCTGCCGCAGTTCCAGCAACAGGTCGATGAATGGCGCCGCCTCCGTCACCTTCGAAGGCGCCTTCTGCAGCGTCAGCCCCAGCACGTCCGCAAGCTCCCGCAGCGTCCCCTGTGCCTCCGCCGTCGCCGCGCCCTCGGTCCGCCCGCGGTTGATGTCCCGCGCCAGCTCGAAGAGCACGGCCAGCGCGCGCGGCGTGTTCAGGTCGTCGTCCATTGCCTCGCGGAACCGTTCCCGCGCCGCCTGGCTGGCCATTGCCTCGCCCGAGCTGCCCGGCCCCGGCTCGGCAAACGCCGCATCCCGCAGGCGCTCCGCACCCGCCTTCGCCGACTCCATCGACTCGTCGCTGTAGGTCACGGGGCTCCGGTAATGGCTCGTCAGCACCAGCATCCGGAACGCGTCGGCGCCGTGCTCATCGAGCGCATCCCCGATGCTCACGATGTTCCCCAACGACTTCGACATCTTGTCTGTACCCATCCGCAGCAGCGCGTTGTGGATCCAGAACTGCGCCAGCGGCTTCCCTGTGTACCCTTCCGACTGCGCGATCTCGTTCTCATGGTGCGGGAAGATCAGGTCAGCCCCCCCGCCGTGGATGTCGATCTGCTCTCCCAGCGTGTGTAGCGCCATCGCCGAGCACTCGATGTGCCAGCCCGGCCGCCCATGGCCCCACGGGCTCTCCCATGACGGCTCGCCGGGTTTCGCCGCCTTCCAGAGAGCGAAATCCAGCGGGTCGTCCTTCAGCTCGCCCGGGTCGATACGGGCCCCGCTCTGCAGGTCCTCGATATCGCGCTTCGAAAGCTTCCCGTAGTCCGGTTTGCTCCGCACCCGGTAGTAGACATCGCCACCGGCTTCATAAGCATGGCCGCGTTCGATCAGCCCCTCCACAACACGCACGACCTCCGGCACCATCTGCGTCACCCGCGGGTACTCATGTGCCGGCAACACGTTCAGCCGCCGGAGCTGCCCCAGGTAGTCCTCGATGTTCTGCTCCGCCAGGTCGTCCGAAGACACCCCGAGTTCCTCGGCCCGCGCAATCAGCTTGTCGTCGATGTCGGTGAAGTTCTCGACGTGGCGTACCGGTTGGCCGCTCCACTCCAGGTAGCGCCGCAACACGTCGAACACGATCGACTTCAGCGCATGCCCCACGTGGCTCTGGCTGTACGGCGTCACACCACAGACGTACATCCGAACCGTGCCGTCCAGTGGTTTCAGCTCGCGATGTTCGTTCGTCAGGGTGTCATGCAGGATCATGCATTGATTTTGGACGCTCCGCCCAAACTGCACCACCGGCCACACGCCCGCGGCACTCCCGCCTTCTTCGTCGTCGTCTTCTTATTCAGGTGCTCCAGCCCCGCACGGTTCCAAACCGCACCACCGGCCACACGCCCGTCGCCGCACTCCCACCTCCCACCTTCAACCTCCCACCTTCAACCTCCCACCTCCCACCTTCCTCCTCAGCCTTCCCCGCCGGTGCTCCAGCGCCGCGCGGCTCACCTCGGTCCCCTCACGTCCCGGCCGCACTAGCCCGCGCTCAATAAGCCCGATCGCCTCTTCCACCAGTTCCAGCGCCCGGCCCGGCTCCTTCCGCCGGTGCTCCAGGTGCTTCGCCAGTTCCACATACGGCCGAACCCGGCGGTTCCGCGGCTCGCGCAGCATTTGCTCCCAGCACCCCGCCGCGTCTTCGAAGGACTCCGCTTTGCGGTAGCACTCCGCCAGCTTCTCCAGCACCTCCCCGCGAGCAGCCCGGCCACGCGCCTCCGCCTCCAGCGCTTCCGTGTAATACCGTGCCGCCGCCGCGTAATCGTGCGCGTACTCCGCCGCCCGGGCCGCTTGCAACGCCTGCCCACCGCCCGAACAATCCGCCGACAGCCGTGCTGTCAGCGCCACCAGCGAAAGAATGTCCCATGCGTTGTGCCGCAACACCGGCGCGATGTGCGTCGGGTCGCCGCTCCGCTGGAAGTGGAAATACCGCGCGGGTACCTCCGCCGACGGGCAATCATCCTCCCGTTCGAACCCCAGCAGCCGTACCTCCACCTCCGGCAGCCGGTGCGATGCAAACAGCCCCTTGAACAGCCGCCGGTTCGGGTGCAACAGGTCCAGGTGCGGCAGGCCGCGCAATTCCAGCCGCGCCCGCGACAGGATCGAACGTGCCTCCAGCGCCGGCATATCAAATGACTTCCCGTTGTAGCTCACGAGCGCCCCGGCGCGCTGCAGCTCCTCCGCCAGCCCGCCCATGAGCCCGCCTTCGTAAACTGGCGCGGGCAACAGGAACTGCCGCAACCGCAGGCTCGACCCCTCGAAACGCGCCACCCCGGCGAGGAACACCAGCGCCCCCGCACCGCCCATCCCCGTCGTCTCCGTGTCGATGAACAGGTACCGGTCTGGCCCGTGCGCCCCAAGGCGGTCGTCCCCGCTTTGGCGAGCGAGCATCGTCGTGTCCGCTTCCAGCGCCTGGTGCAGCGGGATGGCCCCGTGCAGGTGCCCGCCCTCGTAGTAGCTGTCGATTACATACCCCGGACCGTGCTGCGTCTCGAACCACCGCCCGCCCAGCATCGAAAGGTCCATCTGCCCGGTCACGTTGTCCTCGCGCACGGGCGGCTTGTCCCGCACCGGCTGTGTCAGTGCTCCCCGCAACCGGTCCCGAAGGTCACCCATCGCTCAAACCTGCCATACCCGCCACGTGTCGAACATCTGTGCGAAAGTATGGCCCGCATCCCGCTACATCGCAAACATTATGACGGCGGTTCATCCTTCGCCTCGCCAGTTTCGCCCCGGCCTCGCCGCAACTTCACCAGCACCCGGTCAAGAAGGCTCGTCGCCTCGTCCAGCCGCAACCACATCGCCATCGCCGCATAGACGAGCGCCCCCGCGCTGGTCAGCGCCACCGTCGCCACCGCCGCGGTCGGGCGCGCGTCACTCGGGAAGAATGCGCTCAACACCCCCACGACCAGCGCCATCAGCGCTGCCGCCCATGCCACCCGCGCGATAACCTGCGCATCCGGCAGCACCGGCTGCCTGGTCCGCCGCACCCACAGCACCGACAGCAGTCCCCATTCCGCCCAGGCGGCCAGCGACACCGAGAACGCCAGCCCTTGGGTCCCGAACGGCTCCCACACCAGCGCGCTCACCACCACGTTCACCCCCAGCGCCACCAGCGTCATCAATACCGGCGTCCGCGTGTCACCCATCGCATAGAACCCGCGGCTGTGGATCTCCGTCCCGGCGAGGGGGACGATCCCGAGGCAATACCACCCGAGAGCTGCAGCGGTCACCGCCGCGTCGCCGGGGCCGAACGCTCCGCCCTGCAGGAGCAGCACCGTCACCGGCTCCCGCAGCAACGCGAGGCCCACCGCCGCCGGGATGGTCAGGAACATGATCAACCGCAGGACGCGCGAGACCGTGTTGTGCAACGCTGCGAGGTCACCGTCCGCCATCTGGTCAGCCAGGCGCGGGAACACCGCGGTCGAAAGCGCCATCCCGAACAATGCCAGCGGCAACTGCGCAATCGTGAACGCATACGTCATGTTCGCGATCGCCCCGGACCCGATCTGCGACGCGAAGAAGATCGTGATGAACAGGTTGAGCTGCACCGCCGCCAGCCCCAGGATGCGCGGCCCCATCAGCCGCCCCACCTCGCGCGTTGCCGCGTCCTTCACATCCAGCAGGAAGCGGTAGCGCATCCGCTCCCGAATGAGCCCCGGGACCTGCACAGCCAGGTGCAGCCCGGCGCCTACCACCACGCCGATCGCCAGCCCCTCGACCCCGAACGGCCGCGAAAGCACGACCGCCCCTGCGATGATCGCCAGGTTGTAGAGCATCGGCGCCAGTGCTGGCAGGAAGAACTGTTGCCGCGCGTTCAAAATCCCCGTCAGCATCCCGCTAACCGCAAACAGCAGCGGCGACAGCAGCATGATCCGCGTCAGGAACACCGCCCGGTCCACCAGCGCGTCCGGGTCATCCACCCCTTCGCCGAGCCCCGGCGCCATCAGCGGCACCAGCACCGGCGCCGCGATGAACGCGATCGCGCACAGCACCGCTGTCGCAATTGTCACCAGTGTCAGCACGGAGCTCGCGAGGTACCACGCGCGCTCCGTGCTCTCGTTCTTGTACAACCGCGCGAACACGGGGATGAACGCGCTCCCCATCGTCGCCCCGGCCAGTACCTGGAAGATCAGGTCCGGGATCTGGAACGCCACGCGCCACGCGTCGAGTTCGGGCTCCGCGCCGAAGGCGTCGGCGATCGCCGCCGTCCGTAACACCCCCAGCAGGCGGCTCCCGATGAACCCGAAGGCCACGATCGCTGCTGCCACGGCGAGCCCGCCACCCACCGGGATCGCGCTCCGGGATTCGCCGTTGCCGGTTACGGACACGTCCGCATGCTACCCCGCAGCTTCCCTGCCAACGAACCGCGGAGAAACGCCGGCTTTCGCCGTAGCCCTTCCTTCACGTTCGCGTAAAGGGTAAGATCCCCGGGATGCCCCTCCGCGACCGGCTCCGCGGCATCCAGACCTTCCGTGCGCTTCGCCACCGCAACTTCCGCTATCTCTGGCTCGGACAGGTAGGCCACGCCTGCGCACTCTGGATGGACCAGGTCGCGCGAGCCGTCCTCATCCTGCAGCTCACCGGGTCGGCGCTCGCCCTCTCCCTTGTCATCGCCACCCGGCTGGTACCCATTCTCCTCTTTGGCCTCCTCGCTGGTGCCATTGCCGACCGCGCCGACCGCAAAAAGATCCTGCTCACCACCCAGTGCGTCACGCTCGGGAGCCATCTCTTCCTTGGTGTCGCGGTCGTCGCCGGTTTCATCGAAGCCTGGCAGGTCTTCGTAACCGCCTTCGTCGCCGGCACCGCGATGGCCTTCAACCAGCCTGTCCGCCAGTCGCTCATCCCCATGGTGGTCCCCCGTGAAGACGTGCTGAACGCCATCGCGCTCAACTCCACCGCCGTCAGCCTCATGCGCATCGGTGGCGGCAGCCTGGCCGGCGTGCTGCTCATTCCCTTCAACGTCGGCGGCGTCTACCTGGTCGCGGTGGGCGTCTACGTATTCGTCACGCTCACGACCATCCTCCTCCACATCCCACCAAAAGAAGGCCCCGTCCGCGAACAGAAGAGCATCGCCGCCGACCTGGCCGAGGGATACCGCTACATCCGCGAGCGCCCCAACCTCGGCCTCGTCACCATGCTTGCGCTCATCCTCTTCATCTTCGCCTTCCCCTTCCAGCAGGTGTTCGTCCCGCTCCTGGCCACCGAAACCCTGGCCATCGGCGACTCTGGCGTCGGCTTCCTCCAGGGTGCGACCGGCGCTGGCGCTGTGCTTGGCTCCCTCGTCATCGCGAGCTGGGGAGGTGTGCGCCGCCCCGGCCTCCAGCTTGTCATCAACATGATCATCCTCGGCTGCGCCCTGGTCCTCATCTCGCTCCAGCAGACCGTTATCGGTACCGGCGCCCTCCTGGCCGTGGCTGGCAGCATGACCGTCACCTACATGTCCTTCACCAACAGCATCCTGCTCGACAACGCCGAATCACACATGCACGGCCGCGTCATGTCCCTGCTCAGCCTCGACCGCGGCCTCATCCCCCTCGGCTCCATCCTCGCCGGCGTCCT
>SKSF01000195.1 GCA_007118095.1 Dehalococcoidia bacterium | reverse complement strand
CCAGGGCAGCACAGATCTCATCGCGGAGGGCGCTGACGGTGCGATACCGCGCTTCCTGCTGCGGAAGGAACTTCGTATAGCCGCCGGCCATGCCGCGCGCCACGATGCTCACTTTCTGTGGACGGTCATGGTGCTCCATGAGATGGCCCACCACCGCATGTCCGCCTTCGTGGTACGCGGTAAGGCGCTTCTCCTCGTCAGTCATCACCCGACTGCGTCGCTCGGGGCCAAGGGTGACGCGGTCGATGGCCTCGCTTAGCTCATCCATGGAGATCTCCGGCTGCCTGCGCCTCGCTGCCAGGATCGCGCCCTCATTGACCAGGTTGGCGAGGTCGGCACCGCTGAAGCCCGGGGTTGCGCGGGCGAGTGCCCGGATGTCCACACTGTCTGCAAGTGGCTTGCCCCTCACGTGGACATTGAGGATGGCCTCGCGTCCGTCAACGTCGGGATCATCGAGCACCACCTTCCGGTCGAATCGCCCCGGCCGAATAAGGGCCGGATCAAGGATGTCAGGCCGGTTCGTTGCCGCGAGGACGATCACGTCGAGGTCCGGCTCGAAGCCGTCCATTTCAACCAGGATCTGGTTCAGGGTCTGTTCGCGCTCGTCATGTCCGCCGCCCAGACCAGCGCCGCGCTGCCGTCCCACGGCATCGATCTCGTCGACGAAGACGATGCACGGTGCGTGCTTCTTCGCTTCGGTGAAGAGATCGCGAACACGGCTCGCACCCACGCCCACGAACATCTCCACGAACTCGGACCCGGAGATGCTGAAGAACGGCACACCCGCTTCGCCAGCAACGGCGCGTGCCATCAGGGTCTTGCCCGTCCCCGGTGAGCCCACCAGAAGCACGCCCCGCGGGATGCGCGCCCCAAGTGCACGGAAGCGGTCCGGGTGTTGAAGGAACTCCACCACTTCGGCTAGCTCGACTTTGGCCTCATTGACACCCGCAACATCCGCGAATGTGACTGTAGCCATAGTCGGCTGAAATAGCCGTGCCTGGCTGCGACTGAAGCGCAGGGCATCGGATGTCGCGCCTGAACTCCGCCGCAGAATGAACAGCAAGAAGGCACCGATCAGGATGAAAGGTAGGAGGTTCAGCAGCCAGCCGAGCCCGCCGAGCCCCGCGCTCTCGGGTCGGTACTCGAGGATGACGCCAGGCCGGTCAGCCTGTGGACCGTCAATCGAGACCCCCTCGGCGATGAGAAGCGTCTCGATAGTGGTGTTTGGGCCCACGTGTGACGTGCGGATCAGCGGCTGGTCTGTGTCGGGATCGAGCGCGTGATACGTCGCCGTGACTTCGGTCCCCTTCACCTCGATTCGCAAGATACGGTCGTTCTTTGCGTCTTCGATGATTGTGCCGAGGGGCACGTCGTCCCGTTCCTCGGTTGGCCACAGGAAGGTCGGCCCAAGTATTACCAGAAGGATCAGCGAGACAATAAGCGCCGCAATAAGCGGCGGTGTCCAGCTGCGGCGGCTGTCGCGTTCGTCAGGCATCCGAACTCCGTGTGTTGCACAGGTCTGGCCACTCGATGCCGTCGGCGCAAGGCTGCTCACCGGATGCTGGCAGACAGCGTGCGGGCCCGGTGAAAACCGGGAAGGTTGACGGTTCATCCAGCGCAAAGGTAACCATCAAATGCACGCAGTAGGCGGTTATCTCTGTGCCGTCATGGAGTCGCACCTCTGGTTCCAGCCGGCGGTCAGCCGGTGGTCGATAAAACACTAATCGCGGCCGAGCCCGCTGGGGACGGCTCTTCGTCGCGAATGCGCGGACCATGTGGTCCGCATTCGCTAGTACAGGCCGTGCCAGGAATCACCGCACGGAAGTCCTGGCCTCGGAGCCGCTCCAGATGAACCATCGTGGGGGCGGATGTTGCGCAGCGACGCACGCGGTTTCATGTACCAGGCGCCATGGATGGCCATCTTCCCAGGCATCGTGCTTAGCCTGACGGTTATGAGCTTCAACCTCCTTGGTGATTCGATCCGAGATACAGTGGACCCGCGTCTCCGATCCGGTCGGTGAGCAATCGACCGTCGACCGGCGCTGCACGCTATGCACGCATAGTGACGCGTTCATTCGTACCGGAGGGCGTCAGCGACAGGGACCCTTGTCGCTGCCCGCGTCGGGACAATCGTCATCAGCACACTGGCTCCATAGGTGATGGCCGCGAGGGTGCCGAGCTGCAGCCAGGGCACCGCCACCTCGTCAACGGGGAAGTCCGGACCGGTCAAGAGGATGTACGCCAGCGCAGCCCCGAGGCCGATGCCTATCGCGATGCCCCCGATGGCAATGAACGACCATTCGAGGAAAAACGAGGTCGCGACGAGACCGCGCGAATAGCCGATAGCGCGGAGCATCCCGATTTCCTGGCGGCGCTCCACGACCGTCCGGGAGGCGACCACGGCAAGTGCCGCGATACCGACGATCAAGCCCAGCCCCATGAAGGCCTCAAAGAGGGTCCAGACCCCGCCGAACTGGGCGACGATGTCCTCGCCGAGCTGCTCAAGCGAGGTGGCATGCACTCCGTGTTCAAGCAGTGCGGACTCGATGTCGCCCACGACACGGTTCGCGTCAGCACTGTCACTCCCCAGCGTCACGAAGAACATGTCGTGGGTCCCCGTCCCCCCAATCAGCTCGAAGTGGGCGTTGTTGAGGAAGAGGCCGCGCATCTGCCAGCCCATGAGCTCGAACGGTGCGTCCCCGAGAACCCCGATGATCGTCACTTCACGAGGGTCGTCGCTGGCTTCCCCGCGGATCGCGGTCGCTATCGGGCTCCAGCCGTTCTCTTCGAGCTCGCGGCGTGGGAGAGCAAGGTCGCCCAGTACGTTCGTGTTTGCCACAGCCAGGCGCTCCTCGCCGCGCATCGCCGTGAACACCCCCTGGTCGCTG
>SKSF01000220.1 GCA_007118095.1 Dehalococcoidia bacterium | reverse complement strand
TACCCGTCTCAACCCACACCTCGTCACCCTTCTCCCACCGGTAGTCCGTCTCGATGGTGCACAGCAGGTCACCCTTCCGCCCGCTAAAGGCGTCCGCATCGAATATGTCCGTCTTCATGGCCCGCGAGCATAGCACAGCGCCCGCCAGATACCGGCGCAGGATTAGTCCCGCCTGTCCAACCACCCCTCGAGCGGGTCAAACTCCGGGTCCTCCTCGAAAAGCGGTGGCGGCGGCGCTACTCCCGTCGCGGCCTCGGCTTCCAGCGCACATGCACGATAAAGCGGCCATTCCTCCCGTGGGATGGTCAGCCGGTCTTCCTCAAGCACCTCTTCCATTCCTGGCACACCGACGAAGGGCTGTGTGGGCACGTCCCCGGGGATCTCGTCCGTTGCTGCCATGCAAGCTTCGACATGCGACAGCGCATCGCGCAGCAACTCCGCCCCTTCCTCCTCATCCATATACCCCTGCGGGCCACCATCAGCGGGCGCTTCCCCGCCCCGCTGGTGATCGTCGTAGCATGCGTCGAGCACCGCCTGGCCGGCCTCGCGATCCCGCTCCTTGTTCTCTTCGTCGCTCGGAATCAGCCACGTGACGCGCGTCGGGCGGAGACCCTCGCCTGCTGTCACGTCCGCCTCGACGATGCCCGAGGCTTCGACGCATGCAATGAGCTCGTCCAGCGCCGCCTCGCGCGTCCCGTGGAAGTCGTCAGCCGACAGGTCTATCGCCGATGAAAGGAATCGATCGTGCCCGCGAGCGCCGTCATTTCCCCCGTCGGGCGCCCCGCCGCCTGTCCCTTGTGCGATCACGTAGCCGCCCAGCACCACCACGAGCGCAGCGACTATTCCTGGTACCGCGTACACCTCTTTGCGTAGCCTCATGAATCACTGACCCTCGACCCATCAAGGGGCCGCCGTTTGGCGACCTGCGCGCCTACCACCGCGTGCACAATCTGCATATCCGCGCGGTCTAAAAAGTTCCGGGTACACTAACACGTCAACACAGCGCTCGGGGCAATCCCCTCCCGCGACATCTTCCTGGCGACTTTCGCCACAGTTACCTGCTGTGCGCCGCCTTCGGCCCGTCGCTATTCGTCGCCATCCCCGCCGTCCCGCCGCCCCTTCGCCGGGATCTCCGCCCCCACATCCCGGATCTGCCCCACCACCCCGTTCTCCACCGCGTCCCGCGCCGCGCGCACCGCGTTCGCAATCGCACGCGCGTTCGACCGCCCGTGCCCAATGACCGTCACACCATCGACTCCCAGGAGTTGCGCGCCGCCGTACTCGCTGTAGTCCAGCCGCCGACGCGCCTTCCGCAGGTCCGGCATCAGCGCCAGCCCCGCCAGCTTCCCCCACCACTTGCTGCCAATCGCCCGCCGCAGCTCCGCAAAGATCAGCTCGCCGACCCCCTCGCCCGTCTTCAACACCACATTCCCCGTGAACCCGTCCGTCACGACCACGTCCACCACCCCCGCCGTCACGTCCCGCCCCTCCACGTTCCCGTGGAAGTTCAGCGACGAGCTCGCCCGCAGCCGCGGGTTCACCTCCAAAACCAGCTCGCTGCCCTTCGTGTCCTCTTCCCCGTTGGAAAGCAACCCCACCGCCGGGCGTTCGAGTTTGTACGTCGCGGCCATGAACCGCGCACCCATATGCGCCCACTGCACCAGGTGGATGGCCCGCGAATCCGCGTTCGCCCCCACGTCGAGCAGCAGCGTCCGGCGGTCCTCCATTCCGGGCACCACAACCCCCAGCGCCGGCCGGCCAATCCCCTTGATCCGGCCCAGCCGCAGAAGCGCCGCCGCCATCGCCGCACCCGTGTTCCCGGCGGTCACAAAGCCGTCCGCCTCGCCATCCTTCACCAGCCGCAACCCGACATTGATCGACGCCTCCGGCTTCTGCCGCACCGCCTCTGTCGGGTGCTCGTCCATGCCAATCACGTCCGCCGCATGAACCACCCGCACCAGGTCCGCGCCTTCCTTCCCGACCAGCTCTGCGCGGATAGCCGGCTCATCCCCCACCAGCGTCACGTCCACCTTCAGCTTGCGCGCCGCGAGCAGCGCGCCCGCGACCTGTTCCGCCGGCGCCTCATCCCCGCCCATCGCGTCCACCACAATTCGCGCCGTCATGCGTCCATCCCTCGCGCCACAAAAATCATCCGTTCACTCTCGTTCGTCAGCGGCCCAAGCTCATAGTCGCCATACACCCCCAGCAGCGTCAGCCCCGCCAGGTGCAACAGGTACTCCATCTCGAACCGGTACAGGTAGCGTAACTCATGCACCGATTGCAGCCGGTGCACCGACCCGTCCTCCCGCGTCCGCTCATAGCTCACCCGCAACGTCCGCGTCTGCGACGCCAGGTCGTCCTCATGCACGTGCCACACATCCAGCCGCGACCCGTCCTCCAGCTCGCTCGCGTGCACGAGCAACGGCTGTCCGTTCGCCGTCGGGTCGAGCCACAACGCCGGCCCCGGCACATCGATAGCGAGCTGCCCGCTGAAGTGCAACGCGCCCTTCAGCGCGCGCAACGTCGACAGTTGCTCCTCGCCGTCCACGTGGTACAGGAACACGTCCAGCGGCACCAGCACGAACCCGTACTGCCCACGCTCCAGCTCCAGGCTCGTCGCCGTCCCCTCGCGGAACTCCACCGAAAGCGCGTCATCCTCTCCACGCTTCTCGGCGATCGAAAGCATCGCCGGCGACGGGTCGACGGCCACCACGTCACTCCCCGAACGCGCCAGCTCCAGCGCGATCCGGCCCGTCCCGGCGCCGACCTCCAGCACCGGCCGCTGCGTCCTCCCGGCATGCGAAAGCCACAGGCCCACGTCGGCATCGAAGCCCGCGTGGACCACGTCGTAATACTGTGCGTCGGCGTAATAGGGGTCGTTCACGGGGCGATGCTAGGGAGCCGCTCGCCACCCGG
>SKSF01000049.1 GCA_007118095.1 Dehalococcoidia bacterium | reverse complement strand
TCGACCTCCCCGGCGACATCATCACCGGCACGGTCGAGGACGAAGAGGTCGAGTTCCCCGGCCGGTGCCCCGACCCGCCGAAGGCGACGGCGCCGCAGGAGAACGTCGAATCGGCGCTGGCGGCGCTCAAGTCCGCGGAACGGCCGCTGGTCATCGTCGGCAAGGGCATGGCCTATGCGCACGCAGAACACGAGGCCCGCGACTTCATCGAGCAGACGCAGCTTCCGTTCCTGCCGACGCCGATGGGCAAGGGGGTCATCCCTGACGACCACCCGCTCTCGATGGCGCCGGCGCGGTCGCACGCACTCCAGAACGCTGACCTCATCTTCCTGATGGGCGCGCGGCTGAACTGGATCCTGCACTTCGGCCACCCGCCACGATTCGACAAGAACGTGCGCGTGGTGCAGATGGACATCAGCGCCGAGGAGATCGGCACGAACGTCCCCACCGAGGTGCCGCTGGTCGGCGACGCACAGGCCATCACGCGCCAGCTCAACACGGCGCTGAAGCAGAACCCGTGGCAGTACCCGGCGGAAACCACCTGGCGCACGCAGCTCGAAAACAAGGCAAGCGAAAACCACCAGGCCGTCGAAGCCATGATGGAAGACGAAAGCGTGCCGATGGGCTACTACAAGGTGCTCAAGGAGATCCGCGACATCATGCCGCGCGATGCCATCCTCTCGAACGAGGGTGCGAGCACCATGGACATCGGCCGGACCGTGTTCCAGAACTACGACGCGCGGGAACGCCTGGACGCGGCGACCTTCGGGACAATGGGGGTCGGGCTCGCGCAGGCGATCGCCGCGGCCGCGGTAGAGCCGAACAAGAAGGTCGTCTGCGTGGAAGGCGACTCGGCCTTTGGCTTTAGTGGCATGGAGGTGGAGACGGCAGCCCGCTACGGGATGAACATCACCTTCATCATCGTGAACAACAACGGCATCGGCGGCGGCCCGCCGGAGCTGGACCCCGCCAAGGTACCGCCGTCGGCCTACACGCCGTCCGCCCGGTACGAAAAGATGGCGGAGATGTACGGTGGTAAGGGCTTCTTCGTGGAGACGCCGGACGAACTCCAGTCCGCGCTCAAGGAAGCGATGAACAGCGACAAGCCGTCGATCGTGAACATCATGATCGACCCCAAGGCGCAGCGGAAGCCGCAGCAGTTTGCCTGGCTGACGCGCTAGCCGGGAGCACCGTAGCGTCACACGAAACGGGGGCCCATGTGGCCCCCGTTTCTGATCGCACACTGAAACTGGTGCAAATTCGAATGTCATTCGTGTATGCTCCGATCACCTGAAAACAGCACGAGGCATGAGATGACGACCATTGAGATCCGCGACATCGAAGCGAACGGTATGCGGTTCCGGACGCGCATGGCCGGGGACGAAGGCGGCGAACCCGTGATGCTGCTGCACGGATTCCCCGAGACTTCGCACATGTGGGAGCCGTTCATCCCGCAACTGGTGGAAGCGGGCTACCGCTGCGTGTCACCCGACCAGCGCGGCTATAGCCCCGGCGCCCGGCCCGAGGGCAAGGAAAGCTATGCGACCGAGAACCTCGCGTCGGACGTAGTCGCAATCGCCGACGCAGTCGGGTTCCCGCAGAAGTTCCACCTCGTTGGGCACGACTGGGGCGCCGGTGTGGGCTGGCGTGTGGTGCAGCTTTATCCCGAACGGCTGGCAAGCTGGACATCGCTCTCCATCCCGCACCCGGGTTCGTATGCCGCGGGGTATTCGGACCCGGACCAGCAGGAGCGCGGGCAATACATCCAGTTCTTCCAGGAGCCGGGGGCAGCCGAAGCGGCCTTCGCCGAGAACGACTGGGCGCTGCTCAAGAGCGTATGGGCGCAGAGCCCGCCGGAAGAAGTCGAAGAATACCTGTCCGTCTTCACCGAGCCCGGCGCGATGACGGCGACGCTGAACTGGTACCGTGCCGCGTTCGGCGGCGGCCAGGGGCTCGGCGGCGAGTTCACCGTGGAGACACCCACGCTGACCATCTGGGGGAACCAGGACCAGGCGGTGGGGCGCTCAACAACACTGAAGCACAACGACTTCATCAACGGGTACAACCGGTGGGTGGAGCTCGACGCGGGTCACTGGCTCGTCCAGGAACGGCTGGACGACGTCAGCCGGGAGGTGCTGGACCACCTGCGCAAGCACCCGGCGAAGTAGGGAGGCGGGCACCGGGCGTGTGCCTGCACCGGACAGCTACACTGGCCCATAGCTTTCGACTGGAGCCTCGAGATGCCCGTAGACGACCTTGCGCCGATTGATTTCGCATCCCTCACCCCGCGTGACATCGCGCGGGAATGCGAGGGAGCTGTCGCGCGATGCAGTGCCGAGCTGGACGCCATCGTCGCCATCAACGACGGCGGGCGGACGTACCGGAACACGCTGTACGCGTTCGAAAGCGCAATGGACCACGTGGCGCAGGCGTCAGGGACCTATGCGTTCATGTCGCAGGTCGCGAACGACGAAGAGTTGCGGGCGACTGCCCGTGAGTGGGACCAGGAGCTCGACAAGTTCATGGTCGACGTCCAGTTCCGCGAGGACCTGTACCGGGCCATCCGGAGCTACGCCGAGACCAGTGAGGCGCAGCAACTCCAGGGCGAAGAAGCGCGTCTGCTCGAGCGGACCCTCCGCGATTACCGGCGCAACGGGTTCGAGCTCGAGGAGGCGCAGCGGCAGCGCGTTCGCGAGCTCTTCGACCGGCTGATCGAGCTTGGCAACGAGTTCCGCAATGCCATAGCCGACTGGGACGACGGCATCGAAATCGATGAAGCGGGAACGACCGGCCTGCCCCCGTCGTTCGTCGAAGCACTGCGGACGGTCGAGCGGGACGGCGCGACGCGCTACCGCGTGACCCTGGACTATCCCGAGCTTCACCCCTTCATGGCGAATGCCGAGCGAGAAGATCTCCGGCGCGAACTCTTCATCAAGGATCAGTGCAAGGGCGGGCGCGAGAACGTGGACCGGCTCGAAGAGGCCATCCGCGTGCGCACCGAGATTGCCAGCATCCTCGGATACGACTCGTGGGCTTCGTACGTGCTCGAAACGCGCATGGCCAGGGACCGTCAGCGGGTGGAGGCGTTCCTCGCGGACCTGCGCGAGCGCGTCGGCGTAAAGGCGACGCGAGATATGGAAGCGCTCGCGGACACGAAGGAAGCGCACACCGGGTCGCGCGACGTGAACATCTGGGACTGGCGTTTCTACAACAACCTGCAGCTCAAGCAGGACTACCAGGTCGACGACTTCAAGGTGGCCGAATACTTCCCGCTGGATGCGTGCCTGGCCGGGCTCTTCGACGTGACGCAGTCGCTGCTCGGCGTGCGGTATGAACCAGTCCCCGACGCGCCGGTATGGGACCCGGAAGTACAGGCGTTTGATGTTTACGACGCGAAGGGCGACGAGCCGCTCGCCCGCTTCTACATGGACCTGTTCCCGCGGCCGAACACGTTCAGCCATGCGGCGGCGTTCCCGCTCCGGCAAGGCCGTGAACTGCCAGACGGCTCGTACCAGCGGCCTGTGAGCGCGATCGTCGCGAATTTCACGCGGCCCGGCGGTGAGCGCCCGTCGCTCCTTCGCCACCAGGAGGTCATCACACTGTTCCACGAGTTCGGGCACATCCTCCACCAGTGCCTGACGCGCGCCCGTTGCATGCGCTTCAGCGGCACCGCAACCGAGCGCGATTTCGTCGAGGCGCCCAGCCAGATGCTCGAGCACTGGTGCTGGGACAAGGAGGTCCTCCAGGGCTTCACGCGCCACTACCAGACGGGCGAACCGCTCCCCGCGGAGACGATTGACGCGATGGTGGGGGCGAAGACGCTGAACAGCGGCGTATTCTACATGCGTCAGCTCTTCTTCGCGACGCTCGACCTGACCTACCATTCGCCCGGGTTCGACGGCGACACCACGGGAACGCTCGCCCGCCTGCACGACATCACCGGGTTCCCGTACATCGAGGGGACGCATTTCCAGTCGGGGTTCGGTCATCTGTTTGGCTACGACGCGGGCTATTACGGCTATCTCTGGTCGCATGTGTTCGGCGACGACATGTTCACCCGGTTCGAATCAGCGGGGTTGATGGACCCGGCCATCGGGCGGGAGTACCGGGAGCGCATCCTGGAGCCGGGCGGTTCGGTCGACGGCGACGCGATGGTGCGGAACTTCCTGGGGCGCGAACCGGAGAACCAGGCATTCCTTCGCGGACTCGGGCTGGAGGTGTGAGAGATCGGCGCCGCTGCAGGCCCCGCCCGGCCCGCATAGAATGAGCGCCGTGGACCTGCAGAACTACATCCGAGACATCCCAGATTTTCCAGAACCGGGAATCATATTCCGGGACATCACACCGCTGCTCAAGGACCACGGCGCATTCCGCCATGTCGTCGAGCAGATGGCCGAAGAGGCGCGCAGCAGCAAGACGGAAGCCATCGTCGGCATCGAATCCCGCGGCTTCATCTTCGGCTGCCCGGTCGCGCTCGAACTCGGCGTGCCCTTCATCCCGGTCCGCAAGCCCGGGAAGCTGCCGTCGGAACGGATGTCGGTCGAATACTCATTGGAATATGGCGACAGTCAGCTCGACATTCACCAGGACGCCCTTAAGCCAGGACAGCGTGCGTTCATCATCGATGACCTGCTCGCTACGGGCGGGACGGCGCTCGCCACTGCCAAGCTGGTCGAGCTGGTAGGCGGGAAAGTCGCCGGGTTTGCGTTCGCCATCGAGCTCTCCGCACTGGAAGGGCGGAAGACGCTCGAGAGCTACGACATAGCCACCCTGCTGCGTTACTAGGAGCCCCTATGCCAGTCAGCATTGGCGGGAAGCCGCTGTCATTTGGCCTGTGGTACGACTTCCGGAACCCGGAACCATGGCGCCGCGACATGCCCGAGCTCTACGCGCGCACCTTCGAGCACATCCGCTATGCGGAGCGGCTCGGGTTCGACCACGCGTGGACGAGCGAGCACCACTTTATCGATGACGGCTACTCGCCGTCGCTCCTGGCCATCTGCGCCACCATCGCCGGCCAAACGTCGCGCATCCGCATCGGGACGAACGTGCTCTTGCTTCCTCTGCACGACCCCGTCCGCATCGCCGAGGACGCGGCGACCGTGGACGTCATCTCGGGCGGGCGAATGGACCTGGGCGTGGCGGTGGGATACAAGCATGAGGAGTTCACCGGGTTTGGCATCGACCGGCGCGAGCGCGGCCGCCGCATGGACGAGGCGGTCGAAATCATCCGCCGTTCGTGGTCGCCGGGAGCCTTTAGCTACCACGGCCGCTACTACCACTACACCGACATCAACGTGACGCCCAAGCCTGCGCAGGATCCGATGCCGCTGTGGATCGGCGGGTTCACCGAGCCAGCAGTGCGACGCGCCGGGCGCGCCGGCGACGGGCTGCTCGCGGCCGCAAATGTCATCCCGGACTTCCTGGACGAATGGGAAAAGCAGGGCCGCGAAGGGCAGCCACCGATCGCGCTGTCCGTGCCCTGGGCGATGGTGGCGGAAGACCCCGAGAAGGCCTGGGCGGAAATCGCCCCGCAGATCCTCTACCAGCGGAACGCGTACGCGCACTGGTTCACCGCTGCCGGGATGAACGTCTTCTCGCGCATCCCGGAGACGGCGGAGGAAATCCGCGAGGGCAATCCCGATATCGTCGTGACACCGGCCCGGGCGCGCGAAATCGTCGAATCCATCGCGAAGCGGCTTCCGATGGTGACACACCTGTACTGGTGGGCGATCCCGCCGGGGGTGCACCCCAAAGCCACCTTCGAATCGGCCGAGCTCTTCTCCCGGGAAGTACTCACGCCCGTGTCCAGGTGATACCGATGGAACGCCCATATACCCCGCTTCGGATAGAACGTGGCACGGGCATTGTCGTGCTGGACCAGACCTGCCTGCCCCACGAGGAGCGGTACCTGGAGATGCGGACGGTCGAGGCAGTGGGCGAAGCGATCCGTGAGCTCCGCGTGCGGGGCGCGCCGCTGCTAGGCCTGTGCGGTGCTGCCGGGCTCGCAGTTGCGGCGGAGGACCGGGGAGTAAGCGACGAGGCGCTGCGGACGGCCATGGACGAGCTCGATGCGACCCGCCCGACCGCCGTCGACCTCGGGGCGGCGCTGCGGCGAGCGCTGACGCTTGCACTGGACGCACCGGAGGAGCAACGTCGCGACCTGCTCTGGGACCACGCCGAGACAGTCGCACGCGAACGACTGGACGAGGATGAGCGCCTGGCGGAGATGGGCGCCCCGCTCATCCAGCCCAGGTGGTCGGTGCTGACACACTGCAACACGGGCGCGCTGGCGACCGGTGGCCGCGGGACCGCGCTCGCGGTCATCGCCCGTGCATGGGAACAGGGGCGCATCGAACGATGCTATGCGACCGAGACGCGTCCGCTGCTCCAGGGCGCGCGGCTCACCACATGGGAGCTGCAGAAGCTGGGCATCCCGGCGACGCTCCTCCCTGACGCGGCAGCCGCCTCGCTGATCGCATCGCGACACGTGCAGGCCGTCATCACCGGCGCGGACCGCATCGCCGCAAATGGCGACACCGCGAACAAGGTCGGGACCTACGGGCTGGCGCTCGCGGCGGCACGGCACGGCATCCCCTTCTACATCGCCGCGCCGATGACGACCGTCGACCGCGCGTGCCGCGGCGGCGACGGCATCCCGATTGAATTCCGGCGCGAGAGCGAAGTGGGCGGCTTCGGCGAGACGCGATGGGCGCCAGCAGGCGTCGATGCATACAACCCGGCATTCGATGTGACACCGGCCACACTCATCACGGGGATAATCACCGAGCGCGGAATCGCCGAACATCCCTATGAGACCGGGATTGCAGCGCTCGGCTGAACGCAATCCACGGTCGCGCTACACTGGCTACGGCATCCCCGACACAGGCTGTGATGTATTGGAACGACAGATTGCGCTCGCTGTACTGGGAGGCTCCGGATTCTACGAAATGCCGGGGCTTGTCGACGTGGAAACGCACGAAGTAGATACGCCGTTTGGGGCGCCAAGTGACGCGATCCGCGTCGGGACGCTCGAAGGGCGGCGTGTCGCGTTCCTCGCGCGGCACGGGCCCGGGCACAAGTACCTGCCGACCGAACTCCCCCAGCGCGCTAACTTCTGGGCGCTGAAGTCGCTGGGGGTTCGGCGTGTGCTTGGCGTGTCTGCCGTCGGCAGTCTGCGCGCTGATTACAGTCCCGGGCACCTGGCGGTGCCCGACCAGCTTATCGACCGGACCCGGCACCACCGGCCCGAAACGTATTTCGGCGACGGTATCGTCGGCCATGTTGGCATGGCCGACCCGTTCTCGGACGACCTGCGGCAGATCGTGCTCAAAGCGGGCAACCGGGCCGGGGCCACGATGCACGACGGCGGAAGCTACATCGTGATCGAAGGCCCGGCCTTCGGCACGCGGGCCGAGAGCGAACTCTACCGCGCATGGGGAGCGAGCGTCGTCGGTATGACCGCGTTACCGGAAGCGAAGCTGGCGCGGGAGGCGGAGATGAGCTACGCAGTACTCACCGCCGTCACTGATTATGACGCGTGGCACGACACTGAAGCCGATGTGGACGCAAGCACGGTCTTCCAGGTGCTGGCGCAGAATGTTGAACGCAGCCGGCAGATCATCACCGAAGTGGTGAAGGAACTGCCCGAAGACGGGAGCGGCGGCGGCAACGCCGCCCTAGATACCGCCATCGTCACGCCACCGGACGCGATCCCGCCAGCAGCGCGGGAGCGGCTGGGGCCAATCCTCGGGCGATGGCTGAGAGAGAGGAATCTATGACACTTTTGGTATCCGGATGGGTAGCCATCGACACCATCGAAACGCCGTTCGACCGGCGGGAAGGCCTGCTTGGCGGGTCGGCCACCTGCGCAGCGCTGGCAGCAGGGCTGTTCACCGACGTCCGCCTGCTGGCAGCAGTGGGAGATGACTTTCCCGAAGGATATCGCGACCAGCTCGCGAGTACCGGGATCGATGTCACGGGTGTGACGCCCATCCCGGGTGGGAAGACCAGCCAGTGGGGCGGCCGCTACCACTACGACATGAACTCGCGCGACACGCTGTATACCGAGCTGGGCGTGAATGCTGACTGGAACCCTTCCCTTCCCGAGGGCTGGGAAAAGTCCGACACCATTTTCTGCGCGGCAGGAGACCCCGAGCTCCAGAAGCGTCTCATCACCTCGCTGCACCAGCCCAAGGCCTCGATGGTGGACTCCATCGCCTTCTTCCTGGAAACGGTCCCGGAGAAGTTCCGGGAGACAATGGGCGCGGCCGATTTTGTCGCCATCAATGAGAGCGAAGCCCGGATGCTGGCCGGTGTCCCGAGCATTGCAAAGGCGAGCGCGGAACTCCTGAAAACCGGCACCAAAGGCATGATTGTGAAGCTGGGCGAGTATGGTGCTGCTTTCCGCAGCGGCCACGATTACTTCATCGCGCCCGGCTATCCCCTCGAAGAGGTAATCGACCCGACCGGTGCGGGCGACTCCTTCGCCGGCGGCTTCATGGGCTACCTCGACTCCGTGCCCGAGATCACGCCTGCCGCAATCCGCCGCGCGATCGTGTACGGTTCGACTGTCGCGTCGTTCCAGGTTGAAGACTTCGGGCCGACCCGGCTGATGAACCTCACCCGCAAAGAGGTGGACGAGCGCTACCGGCAGTTCGGTGCGCTGACCCACTTCGAGGTCGATGGCTAATGGCTGAACGCGAGGCGGGGCGTGTCGGGTTACGCCCGGTGCGAAAGGATTACGTCATCGCGGAACTGACCGCGATGGGGGAAATCCGTTCGCTGCTCCGCCCTCGTGTTGAGTACACGGCATATGCACTTGGCCAGCTTGAGCCGGGCCTTTTCGAGCGCACCCACTGGTATCACGCGCGCGGAGGCACCGGCACTGGCCTCGTGTTGCACAGCCGGGGCGGCCTGGGTGACGCCACATTCGTGATGGGCGACCCGGACGCCGTTTCGGCCATCCTGTCGATCCACCCGGGCGCCGTGAACACCTACGTCACATGCCAGCCGCAGCACGTCGACCGCCTGCAGTCCGTGTTCCGCCTGTCAAATCAGCAGCCGATGATCCGCATGGCGGTCGATCCCCAGGCATTCGAGCCGGCCGAACGCGTCCGCACGATTGCGCTACACGGGGTGGATATCCGGCGGATTAACCAGCTCTACAGCGCCGAAGGCAACCCCTCGTACTACATCGCGGACCACATCGACCACGGTGTCTACCGCGGCGTTGTCGCCGGCGGACGCCTGGTCGCGATTGCGGGAACCCACGTCGTTTCCCGCCAGGAACGCATCGCGGTCGTGGGAAACGTGTTCACCCACCCCGACTACCGCGGCCACGGTTACGCGACAGCGGCGACGAGCGCGGTCACGGAGTCTCTCCTGCAGTATTGCGACCAGGTGGTCCTGACCGTGGACCCGAAGAACTCCCCCGCGGTGACCGCGTATCGCCGGCTCGGCTACGAAGAGGTCTGCCAGCTTGTCGAAGCCAGCGCCATCCGCCGTGACCCGTCTGGTTTCGGGGCCACAATGCGCCGCTGGAAGGCCAGGCTGCGTGGCCGGCGTTACGACGGCGCATTCGTTTCGGTGCGTTAACACAGCCAGCCCGCGACGCGTACCATCTCCCGACGAATACGAGACCGGCGCACGTTACGGGCGTGCTAGGATTTGCCGTGCGCCGCGCCGCCTTGCCCGCTGGATCTCCCGGGCCGGCGCAAGCGCAGGGAGACACAGACGTGGGCGAACAGCGGCTCCTCACTTCCGAATCAGTGACAGAAGGGCACCCGGACAAGATCTGTGACCAGGTCTCGGATGCCGTGCTCGACGCCATCCTTGCCGAGGACCCGGCCGGCCGCGTCGCATGTGAAACGGCAATCACAAACGGGCTCGTCTTCGTCACTGGCGAAATCACAACAACCGCCATGCCCGACATCCAGGACGTCGTCCGCGGCACCATCCGGGAGATCGGGTACACTTCGTCGGAAATTGGCTTCGACGCCGAGACGTGCGGCGTCATCACAGCCATCAGCAAACAATCGCCGGACATCGCGGGCGGCGTCGACCGCTCGTGGGAGGCGCGGCACGGACAGACAGTGGAGGCTGACCTCAACGTTGGCGCCGGCGACCAGGGGATGATGGTCGGCTTCGCGTGCCGCGAAACGCCTGAGCTCATGCCGCTGACGATCTCGCTAGCGCACCGGCTCACGCAGCGACTGGCGAAGGCGCGAAAAGGCGCCGAACTGCCGTGGTTACGCCCCGACGGGAAGTCGCAGGTGACCGTGGAATACGGCGACGACCGCCAGCCACGGCGCGTCGAAGCAGTAGTCATTTCGACCCAGCATGCTGCGGACATCGACCAGGAGGTGGTGAGCAGCGACGTCCGCGGACAGGTGATCGACCGGGTGATTGACCCTGCGCTCGTCGACGAGGACACGAAGATTTTCGTCAACCCGTCAGGGCGCTTCGTCCTGGGAGGGCCAAGGGCGGACGCGGGGCTGACCGGCCGCAAGATCATCGTGGACACATATGGCGGCATCGCGCGCCACGGAGGCGGCGCGTTCAGCGGCAAGGACCCGACGAAAGTCGACCGCTCGGGCGCCTACGCGGCGCGATGGGTGGCGAAGACGATCGTCGCAGCGGGTCTCGCCGAGCGCTGTGAGTTCTTCCTGTCGTACGCCATCGGCGTCGCGCAGCCGACCTCGATCGGCATCGAGACATACGGCACCGGTGCCCTGGCAGACAGCGCAATCCTCCGGGCGGTCAGGGAGACGTTCGACCTGCGCGCCGGGGCGATTCTCCGCGATCTCGACCTGCGGCGGCCGATCTACCGGCAAACGGCGGCCTACGGCCATTTCGGCCGCGACGACCTGGATGTCCCGTGGGAAGACGTCAGCAGGGCCGATCGCCTGCGGACGGCCGCGGAACAGGCGTCCTGAGAAAGGGCTGGTGACGGATGGACGCAATCATCCTGGTCGGCGGGCAAGGAACCCGTCTGCGCCCGTTGACGGCAGCGCGACACAAGAGCCTCGTCCCGGTCTGTAACCGCCCGGCGATCACATATCTTTTCGAGTGGCTTCGCACGTCGGGGATCGAGCGGGTGATCCTGGCGATCGGGCAAAACAACGAGGACCTTGCCGAAGCTTTCCCGGAGGGGCGAGACCACGGCTTCGAATTACGGCACATAGTCGAAAAACAGCGCCTCGAATCCGGCGGCGCCATACGTAATGCGGTGCAGACAGCAGGCATCGACGACACATTTGTGGTGCTGAACGGCGACATCTACGTCGACTTCGATTTCCAGGAGGCGCTACGTGCCCACCGCGCGGCGTCGGCGGACCTGTCCCTGGCGCTTGCGCCGGTCGACGACCCGTCGGATTTCGGCGTGGCGGTGCTTGACGATGACGGCTTCGTGACCGGCTTTGTGGAGAAGCCGCCGCACGGTGAGGCGCCGAGCAACCTGGTGAACGCCGGGGCATGGATCTTCGAACGCGAGATTGTCGACCAGATCCCGGCTGGCGCCGTGCGGGTCGAGGAGACGCTGTTCCCATCGCTCGTGGCCCGGCGGCGCCCGGTACTCGGGTACTGCTTCGACGGCACCTGGGCTGACATCGGCACCACGCAGCGGTATCTCGACCTCAATCTCCAACTCCTTCACCAGCGCGGGGAGGCGGCGATTGCTGCCTCCGCAAAGGTGGCTGCGGAAGGTCATGTGGAGCGCTCCGCCATTGGCGACGGGACCTGCGTTGAGCAGGGGGCAAGCATCGTCGACAGCGTTGTGTGGGATGAGTGCCAGGTCGGACGGGACGCGTCCGTCTGGAGGAGCATCCTTGCAGACAGCGTGAAAGTGGGAGCGGGGGCCCATGTCGAGGGATCAGTGATCGGGCGTGGCGCCGTGGTCGAATCCGGGGCCGTTGTCCCCCCGGGGACGATACTTGAGCCGGGCACGCGCTATGATGCGGACGATGGAAGATAGTCCGATTCGGTTCGGCACTGATGGGTGGCGCGCCCTCATTGCCGACACCTTCACCTTTACGAACGTCCGCGCCTGCATTCGCGCAACCGCGGAACATTTCGCCGAGGCCCGCGGGACCGACCGGCCGATCGTGGTCGGCTACGACACGCGGTTCCTCTCGGGCGATTTCGCGCTTGAAGCAGCCCGCGTGCTGGCCGCGGCCGGCTTCCGTGTGCAGCTCGCGACACAGGCGTCGCCAACGCCCGCGGCAAGCCTCCGGGTGGTCCACGAGGGGGCATGTGGCGGCGTGGTTATCACCAGCAGCCATAACCCATTCAACTGGAACGGCGTGAAGGTGAAGCCACATTACGGCGGCAGCGCGAGCCCGGAAATCGTCGAAGACATCGAGCGGCGCATCCCGGCCATCCTCCAGCAGGGCGAGCCGCCGCTCGCACGACCAGACGACCCGGCGATAACCCGGTTCGACCCCATCCCCGGCTACCTGGAGACGCTCGCACAGCTCGTCGACGTGGAGCAGATACGGTCCGCCGGCCTCCGCATCGCCTTCGACCCGATGTACGGGACGGGTTCGGGCTTGCTCTCGAGGCTGATCGAGGGCGGCACGACGACGGTGCACGAAGTCCATGCCGACCGGAACCCGTTGTTCCCGGGCATCCGGGCGCCAGAACCGATCGAGTCGAACCTTGGCGACGTCATGGCGGCGATGCGGGACGACAACTTCGACGTGGGCATTGCGCTCGACGGGGACTCCGACCGGGTCGGGCTGCTCGACGAGCACGGCGGGTATGTTGACCAGCTCCGGACGTTCGCGCTGCTGACGCAGTACCTCCTCGGGGAACGCGGCCAGCGCGGCGCAATTGTGAAATCGCTGACCACGACCGACATGGCACGGCTGCTGGCGGAGCACTACGACGTGCCGTTTTTCGAAACGCCGGTCGGGTTCAAGCACATCGGGCCGCTCATGATGGAGCACGACGCGCTGCTGGGTGGTGAAGAGAGCGGCGGATACGGGTTTCGCGGTCACCTGCCGGAGCGAGATGGCATCCTCGCGGCACTCTTCCTGCTGGATTACGTTGCCCGGACCGGCAAGCGGCCGAGCGCGTTGCTGGACGAGGTCTTTGCGATTACCGGGCCGCACCACTACCGCCGAATCGACCTCGAGCTCGAACCAGGTGCAAACGACGAGGTGCGGGCGCGCCTGGACGAAGCGAACCCGGACGAGATCGCGGGGCAGCCGGTCATCAGCAGCGACCGGGTCGATGGCTGGCGGTTCCACATCGATAGCGGGTGGCTCCTGCTGCGCCTTTCGGGGACGGAACCGCTCGTGCGTGTATATACGGAAGTCCGCGACGAGTCACTTGTGACACCGGTGCTCGAAGCCGGCAAATCCCTGGCCGGGGTCGATTCGTGACGCGCCGCATATAGCGGGTGCGACGGCCTTGCCCGGACTTTCCGTAACGCGGATATCGCAACTACACTAAAGGTCTACGGACCTCGTCGGGGAGGCGTGGTTTACCGGCCACGCTCCCTTGCCCGCGGCCACGTCGCAGCATCACAGCGGCGGCGTGGCAGCCACGACCGAAGGCGTGGCTGGCACCGGCATCCCTCACCGGGGAAGCAGCCGGGTACAAATTTCTCGACCGTAGGAAGGACCGAGACCCATGGCAAAAATGACAGGTGCCCAGATTCTGCTGGAATGTCTCCAGCGCGAGGGAGTGGACACCATCTTCGGGTATCCCGGAGGTGTGGTGCTCCCGCTTTACGACACGCTCCCCCAGTTCCCCGGCATCCGCCACGTGCTTGTACGGCACGAACAGGCTGCGGCCCATATGGCCGACGGATACGCCCGCGCGACCGGCAAGCTCGGCGTGTGCCTCGGCACCAGCGGCCCGGGTGCGACCAACCTGGTAACGGGCATCTGCACTTCGTATATGGATTCCACCCCCGTGCTTGCGCTGACCGGGAACGTTGCGCGTGCCCTGCTGGGCAAAGACGGCTTCCAGGAAGCCGACATCACCGGCATCACCCAACCGATCACGAAGCACAACTACCTGGTGATGCGCGCTGACAACGTGGCAATGAGCGTGCGCGAGGCAATCCACATCGCCACGACGGGCCGCCCGGGACCGGTGCTCGTCGACATGCCCAAGGACGTCTTCCAGGAGGAAGCCGAGTTTGAATGGCCCGAGCGCCTGAGCCTCCGCGGCTACAAGCCGACGACCGAAGGCCACCCCGGAATGATCCGCCGCGCAGCCGAGCTTATCGACGGCGCCGAACGGCCGATCATCATCGCGGGTCACGGGGTCATCTGGGGCGACGCCATGGACGAGCTGGTGGAGTTCGCCGAAAAGGCCGAGATCCCCGTGATCAACACGTTCCTCGGCATCGGCGGCTTCCCGGAATCGCACAGGCTCAGCTATGGCTGGCTCGGCATGCACGGGATGTACTACGCGAACATGGCCGCGGACAACGCCGACGTGGTCATCGGCGTGGGCATGCGCTTCGACGACCGTGCGATGGGCCGCTTCAAAGATTTCAACCCGGGCGCCAAGATCGTCCACATCGATATCGACCCGGCGGAAATCGGCAAGAACTTCTCCACCGCCGTCCCGATCGTTGGCGATGTGAAGCGCGTCCTGCCGAAGCTCACCGAACAGGTCGCGGAGACGCGCCACCCGAACTGGGTCGAATGGATCGACCGCGTGCGCGAAGAGCACCCCAGCCTGCACGTCCGCGAATCCCGGCGGATGCTTCCGCAGTACGTCATGCGGAGCCTGCACGAGGAGACTGACGGCAACGCGACCATCGTCACCGGCGTTGGGCAGCACCAGATGTGGGCTGGCCAGCATTACTTCTTCAAGCGTTCCCGCCAGCTCGTCAGCTCCGGCGGCCTCGGAACCATGGGCTTCGAGCTGCCGGGCGCCATTGGCGCGCAGGTTGGCCGGCCGAACGACGAAGTGTGGGCGATCTGCGGCGACGCCGGCTTCCAGATGACCATGCAGGAAATGGCCGTGCTGGTGGACGAACAGCTCCCGGTGAAGATTGCGATCTTCAATAACGGGTACCTGGGTATGGTCCGGCAGTGGCAGCAGCTCTTCTACGACAAGAACCTGGTGTCGGTGGCCGTGACACAGCCTGACTTCGTGAAGCTCGCCGACGCCTACGGTATCCGCGCTATCCGGGTCGAAACGAAGGCCGAGGTCATCCCGGCCATCCGCGAGGCACGCGCCCACCCGGGCCCTGTGCTTGTGGACTTCCAGATCGACCAGGAGGAGAACGTCTGGCCGATGGTCCCGGCGGGCGCCGCGCTCTCGGAGACTATCGAAGCACCGGCCGAGGAGCTTGCCCGATGACGAGCCGAAACGGAAAGGTGCAACCAGTCCAGAACCACACGGTCGTTGCGATCGTGGAGGACAAGCCCGGTGTCCTCATGCGCGTCGCGAGCCTTTTCCGCCGCCGCGGCTTCAACATCGAGTCGCTCACAGTGGGACCGACAGAATCCCCGGGGCTCAGCCGCATCACGATCGTGGTCGATGGCGAAAGCGCGCCCGTGGAGCAGGTCGAAAAGCAGCTCTACAAGCTCATCGACGTGGTGAAGGTTTCGGACCTTTCACACGAGGACACCGTCGCCCGCGAACTGGCGATGATCAAAGTGCGCGCGAACAATGTGAACCGGCACGAGATCATTGAAATCGCCAACATCTTCCGCGCCGACATCGTCGACGTGGCGACGAACTCGATCATCCTCCAGGTGGTCGGCGACGCCGACAAGATCGACGGCATCATCAAGATGTGTGAACCCTACGGCATCCGCGAGCTGAGCCGCACCGGGCGCATGTCGATGGTACGCGGGCCGAAGACCACGACGGTGCACGAACCGGAGCCTGAATCGATCGCCAGGGTGCACGCCACCCAGGGCCGCCGCGTCGAAGGCGTGGAGCTGCCGTTCAGCAGCGACTGACCGGGATCGGACGGAAGCAGTGCAAAGGGCGTCCCCTCGGGGCGCCCTTTGCTGATCAGCCGATTTCGACAAGCACGGCGTCGCGCGTCACCGCCTGTCCCTCGGTCGCGTTGATGGCCTTCACAGTGCCCGGGGCGGGAGCTACCAAACGGTGCTCGATCTTCATCGCATCAAGCGTGAGCAAAAGCTGGCCCGGCTCGACTTCGTCACCCTCGGCGACGTACACGGCAGCGACCGTGCCGGACAGCGGCGCCGTGACCACCGTGGCGCCCGCAAACGTAGCCGCGGCCTGCCGGGGCAACGGGGGTGGGAGCGCGAGCGACAGGCGATAACGCCGCCCGCCTGCCTCGCAGTCGAACTGATCACCATCGCGCGCAACACGGACTTCTTCGCTATCGTTGCCCACGAAGACACGGAGCACACCCGGCGCCGCCAGGTCGGCACCCGCCGGCACGGACACCGGGAGAGTCTCGCCGCACACCGTCACGAGCGCTTCGCGTGGCCCACGGCGGTTGACCGCGCAGTCTTCCACGCCGGAACCATCGGAGAGCCAGAGCGCCCGTGGCCCCGCGCCTATCCACGGCCCGGCAAGTCCCGCGATGCCGGCCGCTGCCGCCCGGAAGGAAACGGGCACCACCGGCGCCACCGCGAGCTCGTCCACCACCGCATCAAGCCATTCGACAGTCGCGCTCCCGGACCCGAATGCCTCACTCGCGACGATGGCACGACACAGCCCGAGGTTCACGGGTAAGCCGTCGACGCCCGTCTCCCCAAGTGCTTCGAGCGTAGCGTCAACACATGCGGCACGCGTGGGGGCGTGGGCGATGACCTTGGCGACCAGGGTGTCGTAGTGAGCGGGCACGGCATCGCCGGATTCGTATCCTGCGTCCACACGGGCGAAAGCATCCGGGAGCCAGAGCCGGTGGATGCGCCCGGTTTGCGGTTCGAAGCCGCGCGACGGGTCTTCGGCGTAAAGTCGCACCTCGATCGCGTGGCCCTCGAGCTCGACGTCCTGTTGCTGGAGCGGCAGGGGCTCGCCCGCGGCGACACGCACCTGTAGCTCGACCAAATCGAGGCCCGTCACTGCTTCGGTCACCGGGTGTTCGACCTGCAGCCTGGGGTTCGCTTCGATGAACCACGCGGGGCGCTGCCCGTCCACACCCGGCGCACCCACCAGGAACTCGAACGTGCCGGCGTTGCGATAGTGCGCCGCGCGGGCGATGCGGACCGCGGCTGAGGTGAGCTGGTCGCGGAGGCTGCCCGTCACGACAGGACCGGGCGCTTCCTCGATGACCTTCTGGTGGCGGCGTTGCACGGAGCAGTCGCGTTCGCCCAGGTGGATGACGGCGCCGCGTGCGTCCGCGATAACCTGTACCTCCACGTGGTGGGCGTCTTCCACGAGCTTTTCGAGCAGGAGCGATCCGTCGCCGAACGCGGAGGCGGCCTCGCGGCGTGCGCCATCGACGGCTTCACGGAACGATGCTGGTTCACGGACGACCCGCATCCCACGACCACCACCACCGGCACGCGCTTTGACCACCAGCGGGAAACCGATGCGCTCCGCCTCCGCTTCCAGCGTATCGTCGTCGTCCGGGCCGTCGTAGCCGGGCACCACCGGCACCCCGGCGTCGGCGGCAATGGAGCGTGCGGTGGCCTTGTTCCCAAGCTGTTCGAGCGCCTCCGCGGTGGGACCGATGAACGTGACTCCCTCCGCTTCGCAACGTGCGGCGAAGGCCGGGTTTTCGGCGAGGAAACCGTAGCCAGGATGGATTGCCTCGCAGCGCCTGGCTTTGGCTGCGGCGATCACGGCATCCTGGTCGAGGTAACTTTCGGCTGCGGACTCGCCTTCGAGCAGGACCCAGTCGTCGGCGGTGCGAACTGCCAGCGATTGGCGGTCCGGGATCGATGCGATAACGACGGATTCGATGCCCATCCGGCGGAGGGTCCGGATGATACGGCAGGCGATTTCGCCGCGGTTTGCGACCAGGACGCGTTTGAACATGGCGGAAGCCTAGCCCATGCCGGGTGCCTGTGACGAGGTGTACGGGAGCGACGCCGCTCGGATAGAGTCAATCGCATGGATCTGTCGCACTATCCCCTGGAAGATATCGCCCGGCACGTCGGTACGCCCTTTTACCTGTATGACGATGCGGTACTCCGAGCCCGCATCGCGGACCTCCTCTCCCTGACCGACGGCGACCATTTGCAATCCCGGTATGCCGTGAAAGCGAACGGCCACCGCAAAGTGCTGGAGGTCGCGCGCGAGCATGGGCTCTGGATCGACGCAGTGAGCGGGAACGAGGTACTGCGCGCAAAGCGGGCCGGCTTCCCGATGGGGAATGGACCGCCCATCGTGATGCTGACCACCGATGTGCTGCGGGACAACGCCGCCGATGTGGTCTTGCAGGAGGGCATCCTGCCCAATATCGGCTCGCCGGGGATGATCCAGGAGCTGGCCGGCCGCGGCTACGCGGGACCAATCGCAGTCCGCGTGAACCCGGGCTTCGGCCATGGGCACGTGCAGTCGTGCGATACCGGCGGCCCGTCCTCGAAGCACGGCATCTGGTTCGAAGACCTCGACCCCGTGAAGGAAGCGGCACACAGCGCCAGCATGTCGATCGTCGCGCTGCACGCGCACGTGGGTACCGGGCCGCAGCCGGGCGAATTCGAGCACAACATGCGCGGGGTGATTGGCCTCTTCGCCGAGCTGTTGCCGGGCTTCCCCGATGTACAGGCGGTGAACCTGGGCGGCGGCATCCCGCACCCGTACAAGCCCGACGCCAACCGGCTGGACTTCGATGCCTTCCGGGATGTGCTCATGAAGGGGCTCGAGAAGCTTTCGCACGGCGCGGGGCGGCCGGTGCGCATTGAAATCGAACCGGGAAGGTACCTCACGGCGGGGATGGGCGCGCTTGTTTCCCGCGTGACCGACGTGAAGAAGACGCGGAAGAACGACAAGGGCCCCGGGCAGCAGTTCATCATGGTGGACGCCGGGTTCAACGACCTGGTGCGCCCGGCCATGTACGGCAGTCACCACGAGATCTCCATCGTGGGCGCCGGCGCGGAGCGCGACCCCGAGCCGTTCTCCGTGGCGGGGCCGCTGTGCGAAAGCGGCGACGTCTTCACGCGCGACGACAACGAGTTGCTGCAGCCCCGGCCACTGGGCCGGCCCGACCCGGGCGATCTGCTCGTATTGCACGACGCTGGTGCGTATGGGATGGCGATGAGTTCGAATTATGTCTCGCTTGGCCGCCCGCCCGAGGTGTACTGGAAGGACGGGCAGGCGACGCTCATCTCGCGCCGCGAGACGATCGACGACCTCGTGCGGACTGAGTGCGAGGAGGCGTTGTAACGGCGCAGCACTCCGTGGCGTAGACTCCGGGGATGGCGATGGAGCGCATGAAGCTCGGTTCAAGCGACCTCGATGTTTCGCGGCTGTGCCTCGGGACGATGCAGTTCGGCTGGACAGCGGACGAAGACGCTTCGTTCGCGGTACTCGACACATTCGGCGAAGCCGGCGGCAACTTCCTCGATACGGCGGATGTCTACTCGCAGTGGGCGCCGGGACACCGGGGCGGCGAAAGCGAATCCGTCATCGGGCGCTGGCTGGCGTCCCGCGGGCACCGCGACGACATGGTGGTGGCGACGAAGGTCCGCGGCCGCATGTGGGACGGTCCAGACGGCGAGGGGCTTTCGCGTGCACACATCACGCGGGCGGCAGAAGATAGCCTGCGGCGGCTCCGGGTCGAGACCATCGACCTGTACCAGTGCCACTGGTTCGACGAGAACACGCCGATCGAGGAAACGCTGCGCGCGTTCGAAGAGCTGATCCAGTCCGGGAAGGTCCGCTTCGTCGGCGCGTCGAACTATCCACCCGCCTATCTGCGGGAAGCGCTCGATACGGCAGCGTCACATGGGCTCCCGGGCTTCGTGTCGCTGCAGCCCCACTACAACCTCGTCCACCGCGACGAGTTCGAGGACGAGCTGCAGCCGCTGTGCCTGGAGCACGGGCTGGGCGTGCTCCCCTACAGCCCGCTGGCGGGCGGGTTTCTCACCGGCAAATACACGCCCGCGGGAAACGTGGAGAGCGTGCGCTCGAAGAAGGCACAGGGCTACTTCAACCCGCGCGGATGGGCGGTCGTCGAGGCGCTCCAGGCAATCGGCAGCGCACGCCAGGCGACGCCTGCTGCCATCGCCCTGGCCTGGCAGCTTCAACAGCCGGGCGTCACCGCCCCCATCATTGGCGCAAATTCGCCGCAGCAGCTCACTGACCAGCTTCCCGCCACCCGCATCTCGCTCAGCGCGGATGAGCTGGCACAGCTCGACCATGCAAGCCGGACACCTGCATAGGCCAGGCACCGAACCACTGGAGGACCCGATGTTCCGTTCAATCGACGCCTTTCTTCGCTACTTCGACAGCGTCAACCGGCGCGCCATGCGCGACATCGGGGCGCTCCCCCCGGAAGCGGACGGCTGGACGCCGGCCACCGGCGAGGGTGAGAACGCGTGGAGCATCAACCAGCTCGTAGGCCACATGGCCGGTTCCCGGCTGTACTTCGCCAGCGCCTACCGCGGTGAAGGATGGATCAGCCCGCAACCGCCAGACACGAGCCGCCGCGAACTCTGGGTACCCGCGCTGGAAGCGAGTGCCGCAGAGTTTCGCCGCCTCGTTGAAGGCACGCCGGGCGAGTGGCTCGACCGGCAGGTGGATATGATCGACTCGAGTGGCAGCCTGGGCGGCTGGCGCATCCTGCTCATGATGCTGGAGCACGACATCCACCACCGGAGCCAGATCGACACCTACGCCGGCATGAACGGGTGGCAAGTGCCCGACATCTTCAATCGCAGCGCCGAACACATCGCGACGAAGCAGGACCAACAACGGGAGAAGTACCGCGCTGGTTGAGCCAAACGAAGGCCCCGCATGATGCGGGGCCTTCGTCCTGCCGTGACCGCGCACCTTACTGGGGCAGGTCCGGGCTCTCGTCAACCGCGTCGCTGTCGACGGTGTCCGGTTCAGGCATCGGCTCGCGGACATCGCCGTCACCCTCGTCGAGCTCGGTGGGATCGAGCGACGGGTCGAGGGAATGAGCGATCGCAAGCATGGCATCGCGGGCGGCCTCATCACGGCTGTCGGCGCGAATGCGGAAGACCGTGCCATCAGCGTCCTGCCAGCCCATGCCGTGCTCGCCGATGTGGCCGTTCATGTCCCCGCTGTCGCCCGCATCCCGGGTCACCAGGATTTCGAAGCGGTGATCCGGGCCTTCGATGCTCCAGCTCAACTGGTACGCGGGGAGCTTGTCCGCGTATTCACCGTCGCAATCCTCCGGGAGCGCAGCCATGGTGAGCGCTTCCCCGGCGATGGAGTACCCGTCCGGGAGTTCGGGGGCCTTGAAACCGTGCTCGCCGAGTTCGGAAGATGTGAGCTCGTGCTCCTCGACCATGCATTGCACATCGAAGCCCGGATCGAGGGTGACAGCGATTGCCTGGAGTGTGTCGGCGCCGAGCCCCTCGCCATCCTGGTGGCCATGGACAGCGAACCGCCAGTCTCCTGTCGTCCAGGTGACCGAGTCCTCGTCAGCCGCTGCAGGACGGTCGTGCCCGTTTCCGCGCGCCTGCCAGGCGCTCATCTCGATCCACCCGTCGCCCGTGTCGCTCCGCAGGCTGGCGTGGAACCCTTCGCTGCCCGGCCCTTCGCGGTCAGCACCGGGACAATCCGCTTCCGGCGTCGTAATCGTGCGGACATCGACGTGCTGGCCTTCGAAGCCGGACGGAATAGCTTCGCGAGGGTCGCCGAAGCCGAGCGCGGCAAGGTCGTCCCAGCCGCCGCGCTGCTCGGTGAAGTAGCAACCGGCGGGGATATCGGGCGCGAGACCGGAAAGCGCCGAGTCCAACACCGCCTCGATCTCCGCCGCATCGGCGCTGCCGCCACGTGCGGGGAAGTCGAGAGTGTCGGGTTGGGGCGCATCGGCGAGCTCAAGGCGGCCGCTGCCTTCAGTCATCTCGTGAGCCTCGGCCTCTTCGGTGACCGCAGCATCCTCCGCGACCGGGAGCGTTTCATATCCCCCGCGGACGTGCACGTTGAAGGTGTAGCCCTCGTCCCAGAGCTGTGCGCTGTTTTGCTGTCGTGCGTTGGCGACCGGCTCGTCCGACTCGCGCTGGTCGACGGAGACGACGAGGCCAGATTCATCGTGGAGCCAGCTCGTCGACATCACCCGTTTGCCCGATGCTGATCGTCCCTCGTCGTTGCACTCGCCGACGGCGTGAAAGCTGACACCTGCAAGGGTGAATTCACCGTCGAGCAGCCGGGGGTTGAAGCCGCCCGAAGCGAGGTCCAGCGCATCACCGGAAACGACATCTCCGAGGGGCGCCGGGCAGCCGGGTCCATCCCGAGGGATGGCGACATCGGCGTCCTCGGCCACCGCCTCATCGTGCGTGGCGTCGCCACGGAAGGAACCGAACCCGATCTGGCCATCTGCTGGCTCACGCGGTTCGGCAGTCGCAGAGTCCCGATCCTGGAGGGACGAGGACGCGTCGTCTTCGCCGTTCCGCGACTCATCACCGCCCGTTGTGTTCCCCAGTGCGAAGCCCCCGCCGAGGAGCCCGAGAGCGGCGACCGCCGCTCCTGCTGTCATTGCCGCTTTGCGTGGCAGGCGTAGCTGCATCGTTCGTGGCCTCCAGTACCTGTTGTGTGCGCGGCTCGCTGCCGTGCTACCCGTACCAGACGTCACATTCGCGCGACGGGTTCCATACGCGCGAAACACGCCACATCCCTGTCGCAGCGCTACATCCGGAAGATGCCCCAGTCCGTCGCGGGAATGGGCGCGTTGAGCGCGGCGGAGATCCCGAGCGCGAGGACACGGCGGGTGTCGAGCGGGTCGATGACACCGTCGTCCCAAAGGCGTGCGGAGGAGAAGTACGGCGAACCCTCGGCGTCGTAACGCTCGATCGTGGGCGCCTTGAACGCTTCCTGTTCCTCGGGCGTGAAGCTGTCGCCACGGTCCATGCGCACCTGGAGAAGGACGCTCGCTGCCTGTTCGCCGCCCATGACGCTGATGCGCGCGTTGGGCCACATCCAGAGCTGCCGCGGGCTGTAGGCACGTCCGCACATCGCGTAGTTCCCGGCCCCGAAGCTGCCGCCAATGACGACGGTGAACTTGGGCACTTCGACGCTGGCGACTGCCGTGACCATCTTCGCGCCGTCCTTCGCGATCCCGGCGTTCTCGTATTCACGCCCGACCATGAAGCCGGTGATGTTCTGGAGAAAGATGAGCGGCACGCGGCGCTGCCCGCAGAGCTCGATGAAGTGGGCCCCCTTGAGCGCGCTCTCGCTGAAGAGGATGCCGTTGTTCGCCACGATACCGACGGGATAGCCTTCGATGCGCGCGAACCCGCACACGAGCGTCTCACCGTATCGTGCCTTGAACTCGTGGAACCGGGAACCATCGACGACCCGTGCAATGACCTCCCTCACGTCGTACGCATTGCGGGAATCCGGTGACACGATGCCGTAGATGTCTTCCACCGGGTGGAGTGGCGGCTCGGGCGGCGCCGGCTCCCAGGGCAGCTCGCGGCGCCTGGGCATGCCCGCAACGATGGAGCGGACGATTTCGAGCGCATGGCCATCGTCCTCGGCCAGGTGGTCGGCGACGCCGCTGACCCGAGTGTGGACGTCGCCGCCGCCCAGTTCTTCAGCGGTCGTCTCTTCGCCCGTGGCCGCTTTTACCAGCGGAGGCCCGCCCAGGAAGATGGTGCCCGTGCCCCGGACGATGACGGTCTCGTCGCTCATGGCGGGCACATAGGCGCCACCGGCTGTGCACGAGCCCATGACCGCGGCGACCTGGGGGATGCCCTTCGCGCTCATCCGCGCCTGGTTGTAGAAGATGCGGCCGAAGTGCTCGCGATCGGGGAAGACGTCGTGTTGCAGTGGGAGGAAGGCGCCGCCCGAGTCGACCAGGTAGATGCACGGGAGGTGGTTCTGCTCAGCGACCTCCTGGGCGCGCAGGTGCTTCTTCACCGTGACGGGATAATAGGTGCCGCCCTTCACTGTGGCGTCGTTCGCGATGATGACGCATTCGCGGCCCGAAACGACCCCGATACCCGTGACGATGCCCGCGGAAGGGACGTCGTCGTCATAGACCTCGTGCGCGGCGAGCGGGCTGAACTCGAGAAACGCGGCGCCAGGGTCGAGCAGGCGCTGGACGCGCTCGCGCGCGAGGAGTTTGCCGCGCTCGTGGTGGCGCGCGACGGCCGTCTCACCGCCCGCCGCGGCAACGGCATCGAGGCGTTCATAGAGGCCAGCCACCAGCTCCTTGTTGGCTGCGCGGTTCGCCTTGAAGACAGGGTCGCGGACGTCGGTACGTGTCGGAAAGATGGGCATATCGGGCCAGGACATGGCGCGAAGGGTACGGGTTTCGCGGCCGGAGTGGCAGCCCCTAGGGCATGAGGGCCCCGGCGATAGCCATGAGCGCGCTGGCGATGAGCACCGCGAATACGAGGCCCCGGAAGCGCGCCTCCCCGATACGACCATAGAGATTCGCCCCAACACGAAGACCTGCGTAGACGGCAGGCGCCGAGGCGACGCCCACCAGCGCCAGCTCGCCCGTGAGGCTGCCCTCCCCCGCAAAAACGAGGACAGCGCCGAGGCCGCTCAGGAAGAAGAAGGCGGTGATCGTGGAGCGGAACACCCCGGACGGCATGGCTGTGCCCTGCAGGTACAGCACGATCGGTGGCCCGGCCATGCTCGTGCTTGTGCGGAGGGTGCCGGCAACGAGCCCGGTCATGATGCTCCCGGTCCGCGTGAGCTGGCTTCCAAGGGAAAGGCCGCTCATGAGGAGGAGGGTGAAGACGATGACCGTGACCGCGATCAGCACCTGCAGGACATCGGGGCTCGTCTGAGTGAGCACCAGCAATCCTATCGGCATCCCTGCCAGCGACGCACCGATGAGCAAGAAGGCGGTGGCCCACTGGACCTCGGCATGGAGGCGAATCAGCATCGCGCCGGCCAGCGCGGTGCCAACAACATTGGCGATGACGACAGCTTCGCGGGGGCCCAGCAGCAACACCAGCGGCGGGACGATGAGCAGGGCGAATCCAAACCCCGTCATCGACTGGACGATCGCGGCGCCCGCGACCAGCACAATGACGGCGACGACTTCGAAGATGCCCACACTGGACTTCTACGACCGCGGCCTGCTGCGGGCAACGGGCGATGCTTGACCCGCCGCCCGGGTTCGCCCAAGGTGACGCTATGGAAGTAGCGAATGAGCTCATGGTCCGCGGAATCGTTGTCGGCGTGTTCCAGGAAAACTGCTGGGTCGTCGGCAGCCGGCGCACACGCGAGGCAATCTGTATCGACCCGGGCGACCAGCCCGACGAGATCTTGGCGCTGGCGCGCGACATGGGCGTGGAAATCAAGTACATCGCGAACTCGCACGCGCACGTCGACCACGTGATGGGCGTTGCGGGCGTCCACGCAGCGACGGGCGCGAAGTTCCTCCTGCACGAAAGCGACCTCGAACTCCTCCGGAACGGCTGGAAGGACGTTGCCCAGCGCATGGGCCTGGACGTCAGCCAGGGCCCACCGGACCCTGACGGCTTCGTCGCCGAGGGCGACAAGGTGGAGGTCGACGGGCTTCAGCTCCAGGCCATCACCACGCCGGGGCACACCACGGGGAGCGTGAGCTACTACACCGAAGGCCTGCTCTTCAGCGGCGACACGCTGTTCCGCGGTTCGATCGGCCGGACGGATCTCCCGGGCGGCAGCTTCGAAGAGGAAATGCAGAGCATCTGCAACAAGCTCCTCACATTGCCAGACGAGACGATGGTCCTCCCCGGCCACATGCAGGAAACGAGCATCGAGTTCGAGAAGGCACACAACCCCTTCGTCTTGCAGTGGCAACTGCAGCAGCGCCAGCAAGCGGGGGAAGGTTAGATGGCGCAGATGAGCGTTGAAGAGCGCGATGCGTTCCTCCGGGTCCCGCGCATCGCCAAGCTCGCAACGCTCGAAGCCGATGGGCAGCCCACCATCGTCCCGCTGTGGTTCGAATGGGATGGCTCGGTGGCCCGTATGTTCACGATCCAGGGCACGCCGAAGCTGCGTCGCATCGAAAACGACCCGCGTGCTGCCCTCTCGGTGGAAACGGGTGTCGGCGAGACGGAAGCCTGGGTCACCATCGAAGGCACGGTGCGGCTGACGGATGAAGATGCATTGCCGCTCATCCGGCGGCTGGCATACGAGTACTACACACCGGAAAAGGCACGTTCGACCCTCGAGTCCTGGGAGCAGGAGACCCGGTGGGTGGTGATTGAGCTCACGCCAACGCGTATCCGTTCGCTGTCGCCGGGGGATTAGCCGGGCGAGACCGCACACGCCCGGTGACAGGCACTGTGCGCTGATTTAGCATCGCGCGAATGGGCGATAGTGCGAAAAATGAACGGAGCCTCGACGCGTTCGACCGGCTGCAGATCATCGCGCGCCAGGCGAGCGCGTATTGCCTGGTGGCTGCAGGGGCAGTCTTCATCGTCGGCGTGGTGCTCTTGAGCATCGTGCTGTTCGGGCTCGGACGGGACGGGTTCGCGGGGAGCGGGGGACCGGCGCTGTCGGACTATGCGCAGATGAGCCTCATGTTCGCCTCGACGGTGCTGCTGCCCACGATTCTCCTGGCGGTGGCGGGAATCGTGCTGCGGCTCTACGCGGAAGCCCAGGTGTTGCAGGAAGAACGACACGAAGGCCTGCTCGAGGCAGTGGCCGGTGGGGCTGCTGACGCTGAAAACGAGGAGGCGTTGGCTAACGGCGGTCCTGGAAATTGAGGAAGTAGCGGCTGGGCGTCGGGCCGGACTGGTGCTGGTATTTGCTGCCCGCCGCCTTCGAACCGTACGGGTTCTCGGCAGGCTCGGTGAGCCGAAAGAACGATATCTGCGACACCTTCATCCCGTGGTAGAGGGTTATCGGCAGATTCGCCACGTTCGACAGCTCGAGCGTGAGCGCGCCGTCCCACCCCGGGTCGACATACCCGGCTGTCGAGTGGATGAGCAGGCCGAGCCTGCCCAGCGATGATTTACCCTCGAGTCGGCCGACAATATCGCCGGGCAGGCGCACGCGTTCATAGGTCACAGCAAGCGCGAATTCGCCGGGGTGTAGGATGAAGGGCTGTTCGCCTTCGATTTCAACCAGGTCCGTGAGGTCGGGGTATTCCTGCTTCACATCGATGAAGGGAACGGCGGAGTTGCGAAAGACGCGGAATTGCGAGCCCAGCCGGAGGTCGACGCTGGCAGGCTGGATCGCACCTTCGGCCAGAGGTTCGACGTGAATATTGCCCGCTTCGATTTCGCGCCGGATGGTGCGGTCGCTCAGGACCATGCGAAACGCTCCCCGTTGACTTCCTCGCCAGCTTAGGGGCTTACCACGTTGTGTGCAGCGTCGCCGGGCTCGCTACAATTCGGCGCGAACACAGTACGGAGGGACAGTGAGCATGGGCGGACCGCTTGAGGGCATCAAGGTGGTGGAGATGGGGGTGTGGGTGGCCGGGCCATCGTGTGGCGCGGTGCTGGCGGACTGGGGCGCCGATGTCCTCAAGATCGAACCGCCCGAGGGGGACCCATGCCGGGGTCTCATGGCCTCGCTCGGAGTCCCGGTGAACCCGGTGTTCGAACAGGACAACCGGGGAAAGCGCAGCATGGTGTTGAACCTCGCCAGCGCGGAGGCAGAGGCCATCGCACACCGCCTTGTGGACGAAGCCGACGTCTTCCTCACGAACATGCGGCCGCGCGCACTGGAGAAGTACGGGCTTGGCTATGCGGCATGCGCGGAGCGGAACCCGCGGCTCGTCTACTGCCAGGTGGGCGGCTACGGGCCGGATACGTCGGAGGCAAACCGCGCGTCGTATGACGTGGGCGCATTCTGGAGCCGGGCGGGTGTCGCGCTCAGCCTGGTTCCGCCGGGACAGGACCCGCCACAGCAGCGCGGCGGGATGGGCGACCACATGACCGGGTCCAATGCCGCGGGCGCTATCGCAGCCGCGCTCTTCGCGCGCGAACGCACGGGCGAAGGCCAGCGGGTAGCGGTCTCACTGATGCGCATGGGCACATACATGATGAGCTGGGACCTGAACGCGCGGCTCCGCCTCCAGGTCGCGTCGGAGCCCTATGACCGCTTCCACGCCGTTAACCCGATTATCAACACATTCAAGGCGGGAGACGGGAAGTGGTTCATGCTGCTACTTCTCCAGGCCGACCGGCACTGGCCAGACCTGATGCGCGCGCTCGACGCCCCGGAGCTCGCGGACGACCCCCGGTTACAGGACATCCCATCACGGCGCGAACACTCCGTGGAGCTTGTGACCGCGCTGGATGAGATCTTCGCGGCTCGGTCGTACGCGGAATGGGCGGCGATCTTCGACCGCGAGGATGTGTGGCACGCGCCAATGAACACCATCGACGATGTGGCAAACGACCCGCTCGCCAGTGAGGCGGGCGTCTTCGTTGAGCTCGAGAGCCCCGAGGGCCCGGTGCAGCAAGTCGCCAGCCCGGCGGATTTCAATCGCACGCCGGCAAAGGCGGGGAACTGGCCGCCCGAGCTGGGGCAGCACACCGAAGAGGTGCTCCTAGGCATGGGCTACGACTGGGATGCGATTATCGCGATGAAGGAGCGAGGGGCGATCCCGTAAGGTCAGCCTGAGTACAGGCCGAACGAGCCCCGGGCGAGCGAGCCGTAGACGACGACTCGCGTTGCGCCATATCGTTCACGCAGAAACATGGCTGCGCGCTTTGCGGCATCCCACGCGGTCTCAACCCGGCGCTGGCGGGCCGCTTCGACACGTGCCCGGCGCCGTGCATCATAGGCGCAGTAGCTGGCAAGCTGCGCTGCTGAGACATCGAAGCGCGACAAATCCGTCACAATGACACCATGGTACCGGAGAAGGCTCGCGATGCCGCGGCGGGGGACGCAACTGCATGAGCTTTGAGCGCAAGGTACGAGTGGCGCAGCTTCCCGAAATGCGGCTGGCCTACTTCGAGACGAGCCTGCCGGCGGCACAGGTGCCCGAAGCGGCGCTTGCGCCCGAATTCAGTGACCTCTGGGACCGCTTCAACGAATGGCGAGTCCAGGTCCGCCCGCAGCTCGGTCGCATCGACGTCGCCGCCATCGGGTGGCACATGGAATCGGCCGATGGCGAGACCGTTTCATATCGCGTCGCAGTGCCCATCCGTAGCGATTACACGCCGCCGGAACCCGCGCGGACGACATTCTTCCCGGGGGGCGCATTCGCCTATTGCTACGCAGACGATGCCGACGAACAGGTCGAAGCATTCCAATCGGTCGCGGCGTTTGTGGGAGAGCGGGGCTGGCAACTCGCAAGCGGCCCCATCGAGGTCTACCGGTTTCACTTCAACCTCGACCAGCACCCGGCTGATTGCGGCGTGCTTGTAACGGGCGAAGGCGTCCCGCAGCCGGGGCCCACGCACGACCGGCCGCTGCCGATCGGGTGAGCCCTTCGCGTGGTGACCCTGGGTTCAAACAGCGCGAAGCATCTCTGCGTGTTCCTCGCAATGGTCAGCCGAATTGTCGATGATCCACGGCCACACGGGGCTGCCATTCCACGGTGGGTCATGTGGCTGGTAATGCGAATAGGGGAGCCCCAGATCCTCATCGTCGAGTGAGCGCAGCTTCGCAATCAGTTCGGCGAAGGCAGCATCATAGTCACCCGCCACCTGTTGAACGGAGGTGTCACGATACGATCGATACGCGCGCTCGTTAATGGCATCCTCGTGCATCCTGGCCGACTCTTCCATGGTCAGCCCGAGATGAAGAAAACGTGCTTCACCATTCAGCAGGTTCAATGCCGAACGGGACCACACCGCAAGGTGAGCCATATGATCTTTGGGCGTCCATCCGTTCGCCGTAAGCGGACCCGCCGCATCAAACGCCCGGTCGAAAACGTCTCGGCCGGCCTCGATGCGGCGCACCATCTCCGTGATAGTGACCGGGTCCAGCGTCACGTTACGCCCTCGGCAGTCCCAGGCCGCGCGTCGCGATGATGTTCCGCTGGATTTCGCTGGTGCCGCCTTCGATGGTGTTGGCGACCGCGCGGAGGTACATGTACTTGATCCGGCCGTTCATCGGCGCTTCGGCGCCATCGGTCTTGCCATCGAGCTGGCCATAGAGTCCGAGCACGTTCATACCGGTGCGGTAGATGCGCTGGTTGAGTTCGGTGCCATAGAGCTTCGCAACACTGGCCTCGTGCCCCGGCGCAACACCTTCCTTGGCCTGGATGGAGATGATTTTCTGGCTCATCTGGTTGGCGACATTCGCTTCAACAAAGCGCTCGATGAGCTGGTGCTTGATGGCAGGGTTGTGATTAAGCGAGCTCATGTCGTTCTCGCGCGCGAACGTCACCAAATCCTCAACGGTCTGGCGCGCGCCAATCGCCCCGCCGATGTTCGAACGCTCGAAGCTGAGCGTGGTCTGCGCCAGGTACCAGCCGCGGTTCTCCTCACCAATGATGTTGTCGCGCGGCACCCGGACGTCTTCGAAGAAGACCTCATTGAACTCATGGGTGCCAGCCATGTTCACGAGCGGCCGGACGGAGATCCCGGGCGAGCTCATGTCGACGGTGAAGTAGGTGATACCCCGATGCTTCGGCGCATCCGGGTCGGTGCGTGCCAGCAGGATCATGTGCTGGGCACGGTGACCGCCGGAGGTCCAGATTTTCTGGCCATTGATGATGTAGTCGTCGCCATCGCGAACGGCGCGGGTTTGGAGCGATGCGAGGTCGGAGCCGGCTTCTGGCTCGCTGTAACCCTGGCACCAGACGTCGTCACCCGAAAGAATGCCGGGGAGGTATTTCTGCTTCTGTTCTTCGGTCCCGTGCACGATAAGCGTGGGCCCGACGAACCCTACGGCGATGCCGAAGGGGCGCGGCGCACGGGCTTCGGCGAGCTCCGAGTTAAAGATGAACTGCTCCATCGCCGTCATGCCGGCGCCGCCGTACTCTTTCGGCCATGCGGGCGCAATCCACTTCCGGTCGGCAAGCTTCTTCAGCCATTCCTTATGTTCGCCGCCGCCGCTGAACGGGTCCGCGGACTTCGTGTCCGGTGCTTCCTTCGCAATGAAGTCCCGCACTTCCTGGCGGAACGCTGCTTCGTCGGGCGTATCTCGATAATCCATAGCTTCCTCGAGTCGTCGCAAGATGTGCAGTCGATTCTAGACGCTCAGGGGGCGCCGGTCATGCAAGGAGCGCACGGGGGGCCTTATCGGCGAATGCGGTTCAAGACGGGAGGGCGCCGAACAGGTCCTCGAGTGAGATAGTGCAACCGCGAAGGACCGGTGAGAGGTCCACCGTGTCGCCCTCAGCCCAGGCGCGCACGTGCTCCCCGGGGCGGTATTCCCGGACCGACCGCTCGGTGGGGTCGACAAGGAGAAACACCGGGACCTTGAGCTCCTGGTAGAGGTCCACCTTGCGGAGAACATCCGATGGCCGGTCACCGGGCGAAAGGATTTCGACGACAAGGTCGGGCGTGACGGTCACCGGGGTCTCTTCGCCACGGCCAGCAATGCGCTCCGCGCGCGTCACGTGGACATCGGGCAAATATGAACCTCGCCGGTCGGGCGTGATGTGGCGCACTTCGGTGCCAACGACCGAAGTGCCACTCTTTCGGCCACATTCACGCAGCCGGGATGCCAGCTCAACGGCAAGGATGCCGTGATAGAGGTTTGGGGACACTTTTTGGCGCACCTCCCCGTCCAGGAACTCGCTCGGCGGCTCTGTCTCGGGGAGGGCGAGAAACTCATCCAGTGTCAGCCGCGTTTTCGTTGCCACGGCTCGAGTATAGCTCACAGGCCGGGCAGTCCGGTTTCCCGGCAGCCGCTTCCGGCGTGAAGCGGTAGGATTGGGGGCCATGACGACGACACCCGCTTTCGACCCACCGCAACGCATCCTCATGGGCCCCGGGCCGAGCGGCGCGCACCCGCGCGTTGTCCGCGCGATGACGGCGCCGCTGCTCGGCCACCTGGACCCCGAGTTCCTCCGCATCATGGACGAGTGCCGTGACCTGCTGCGCACGGTGATGCGGACGGGCAACGAGATTACGTTCGCCACACCGGGAACAGGAACGAGCGGCATGGAAGCGGCGGTGATGAACCTCGTCTCGCCCGGCGACCGCGTCGTTTGCAGTATCTGCGGATACTTCGGTGAACGCATCGCGCAGATGGCCGAGCGGGCTGGCGGCGAGGTCACGCGTGTGCAGGCGCCCTGGGGGTCCCCGGTCGACCCCGAAGCGGTCCGTTCGGCAGTCCAGCAGGCAGGCGGGGTGAAGCTGGTGACGATGGTGCACGCCGAGACCTCGACCGGCGTCCAGACACCTGTCGAACCCGTCAGCGATATCGCCAAGGAAGCTGGCGCCCTGCTGCTGGTCGACTGCGTGACATCACTGGGCGGTGTCCCGGTGGAACCGGACGCGTGGGGCGCCGACGCCGTGTATTCGGGGACGCAGAAGTGCCTGTCGGCGCCACCCGGGGTCGCACCCATCACCGTATCGCCGAGAGGCTGGGAGGCGATAACGTCACGGGAAGTCCCCTCGAATACGTGGTACCTGGACATGGACCTGCTCGCGGCCTATTGGGACGAGCGGCGGGTGTATCACCACACGGCGCCCATTTCAATGATCTATGCGCTGCACCAGGCCCTCTCACTGGTGGTCGAAGAAGGACTTGAGAACCGGTGGGCGCGGCACGAGCGCAACGGGCGCGCCCTGCAAGAAGGGCTCGAGGCCATGGGACTGGGCCTGCATGCGGACGAAGGCTACCGGCTCCCCGTACTGACCACCGTGCGGATCCCGGATGGGGTAAATGACGCCGAAGTGCGAGGCGCGCTTCTAAAGCGCTACGGTGTAGAGGTGGGAGGTGGACTTGGTGAGCTCAAGGGACAGGTTTGGCGAGTCGGGCTCATGGGCGAATCATCGTCGCCCGGGAACGTCCTGCTGTTCCTTGCAGCCCTGGGGAGATTGTTGCGCGAGCACGGGTTCAAAGCAGACCTCCGGGCCGGGCGCGAAGCCGCGGCCGCACGGCTGGGCGAGCCTTCGTAAGGTGTTGCGGCCACGGGCCGCAGTCCCCGTGATGGTGGCGCTGGTCGGCGCCATCATGGTGGCCTGCGCCTATCAGATTGGCGACAACCCAAGTAACGAGCCCGGGGCACAGGATGCGACGACGCAGGACGAAAACGGGCGAGCGGTGGCGCCAGGAGTTGTGCGCGAACGAGAGCGCACGCCATCGCCAACACCACTGCCCCGCGACAGCGAGGGCAACGTCATCCTGCCGTGCAACGACATCCTCGTACCGGTCGACAAGGAGCACCGGCTGCCCGCGGATTGCACACCGGCCGAGCTGGTGGCGCTCCCCGCCTACGCCGTCAACGAACCCCAGTACCTGACGCCGCAAGCCGCGGATGCGTTCATGGTGATGGCGGGCGAGGCGGAGGCTCTGGGCCTGGAGTTCTACGCGGCGAGTTCGTACCGGAGCTACTGGGAACAGGCAGACATCTTCGCCAGCAATGTGGAACAGCACGGCTTTGAGGAAGCCTCGCGACGAAGCGCCCAGGCAGGGCACAGCGAACATCAGCTCGGCACAACAACGGACGTTGTGACGCCGCCGACGTGGTCGTTGAGCGGCTTCTACGGCACGCCGGAGGCCGAATGGCTCGCGAACAATGCCTGGCGCTACGGGTTCATCGTGAGCTACCCACCGGACAGCGAGCACATCACCGGGTACATCTACGAGCCGTGGCACATCCGGTATGTTGGGCCGGAAGTTGCCAACGCGGTACACCACAGCGGCCTCACGCTCGGGGAATACCTCCACGCCATCTGGTGGTAGGCATGACCGTGAAACACCGGCGAATGCGGACCAGGGAGCGCCGCGCTACCGTAGTGTGCACGGAGGTGGGCCATGCCACATGAGGGACGTAGCGCGCTCGCACGCTGGGTGACATTGCTTGTTGCCGCGCCGCTTCTCCTGGCGGTCGCGTGCGGTGACGACGACGGGACGGATCCGGCGGACGACAGCATCACCGAAACCCCGACCCAGGCGACCGTGCCCGGGATTAGTGGTGACGGCGCAGATGACGAAGCCACACCGGCACCGGAGCCGACCCCCGAGCCCACACCCGAACCAACCCCTTCCGACCCGCCCTCGGCGGACAACGTGACGTTCTCCGAAGCCTTCCCGAACCTCCCGGCGGTCGATCGGCCGATCGAGATGGTCGAAATCCCCGGCGCCGAACAGTTCCTGCTCATCGCCCAGGATGGGCAGGTCCTGTCCTTGCCAAAGGATTCCGAAGCGTCGTCGTTCGAGCTCGCCCTGGACTGGCGCGACCAGACGAGCCGGCAGGGCAACGAAGAAGGCATGCTCGGGATAGCACTGAGCCCCACGTTTGAGGACGACGGCTACGTGTATCTCCACTACAGCGCCGCACAGGGGGAACGGCGCGGCGTCATCTCCCGCTTCGAGGTATCCGGCAGCGACAGCGATCTTTCGATCGACCCCGCAAGCGAACTCGTCATCCTCGAAGTGCCGCAGCCGTATTCGAACCACAACGGCGGGCAGCTGGCCTTTGGCCCGGACGACATGCTCTACATCGCGCTTGGCGACGGTGGATCCGGCGGCGACCCGCTCAACAGCGGGCAGGACACGAGCACGCTGCTGGGCAGCATCCTTCGCATCGACGTCAGCGACGCGACAGAGGGTGAGCCCTATGCCATCCCGGATGACAACCCGTTCGCCGATGTCGATGGTGCACAGGACGAGATCTGGGCATACGGGCTGCGAAACCCGTGGCGCTTCAGCTTCGACATGGAGACCGGGCGGCTATGGGCCGCCGACGTCGGCCAGGAAGAATGGGAAGAAGTGAACGTCATCGAGGGTGGCGGCAACTACGGGTGGAACGTGATGGAAGGGTTCCAGTGCTACGCCGACCCCAATTGCGACCCGGCGGAATTCGACCTCCCGGTCCTTGACTATCCGAACGAAGGCGCCAACTGCTCCGTAACCGGCGGATTCGTTGCCCGCGGTGAAGCGGCCGGTGTGCTCGAAGGCCACTACCTCTACGCTGACTACTGCTCGGGCGCGGTGTGGGCTATCCCGGCGGACGCGGAACCCGGGTCAGAACCTGAACCCATCACCCTGCGCTCCTCCGGCCCGATGCTCCCGGGCTTTTCGCAGGACCTCGACGGGCAAATCTACCTGATGGGCTTCGACGGGGTGATTTACCGGGTCGACGGGTAGCCACGCAAGCTATGCGGGAGTGACTGGCCGGCCGATGCCCAGGTAGCGGGCGCCGGTCGCTTCCACTTCGTCGCGGTCCATCGCGTTGCGCGCATCGAGCACGAGCGGGGCAATCTTTCCCCACGGGAGGCCAGCGTATTCGCGGTGATACGCATGGACGACTGCGATGTCATACCCCTCGAGCGGCTCGGAGGCGGGCTGGAACCCCAGCGACGTCGAACCGGCGGCAGTGAGCAGCGGGTCGTGCCCGGCGACGCTGGCGCCACGCGCCTCGAATTCCTGCTTGAGGTCGAGGGCGTTGGTGTGGTGGGTGACCGCGACATTCGGCCGGAAGGTGAGGCCGAGGATGAGGACCCGCTTGCCAGCCAGGTCCCCAACCAGCTCGCCGAGGCGCCGGACCGCATAGGCCGGCATGTCATCGTTCACCTGGCGGCCCAGGGCGGCGAGGTCACTCGGCCCCTCGCCCTGCACCAGGAACCGGGGGTAGACCGGGATGCAGTGTCCGCCGACGCCGGTGCCGGGGACGTGGAGATGGCAGAACGGCTGGCTGTTTGCGGCGCGGGTCACCTCGCTGATGTCGACACCGTGGAGGTCGGCGACGCGCGCGAGCTCATTTGCGAGCGCGATGTTCAGGTCGCGGTAGACGCCCTCGGCTAGCTTGCTGAGTTCGGCGGCTTCGGCCGACTGGAGCTGGATAACGTCGTTCCCGAGCGCTTCTGCATAGAACGTGGCGGCGCGGCGGCCGGACTCCTCCTCCAGACCGCCAACGACGCTGGGATAGCGCTTGAGGTCCTGGAGGACACGGCCCATGAAAAGCCGCTCGGGGCTGAACGCGACAAAGACGTCGCGGCCGATGGCCTTCCCGGCGGCTTCGAAACGTGGCCCTATCGTGGCCCGGGTGGTACCAACCGGCAGAGTGGTGTCAAAAATGCACAGCGCACCCGCTTGCACGCCCGCCGCGACATCGTCAGCAGCAGACAGCAGGTTTGCCAGGTCGGCGCGGCCGTCAGGATCGATATCGACGGCCACGGCGAACAGGACGGTCTCGCGGTCGGCGACAGCAGAGCGAGTGTCCCGGGCGGCTCGCAGGCGGCCGGTGCCGACCATTTTGGCCAGCAGCTCGGCGAGCCCTTCCTCGTCGGGAATGGGATTTTCGCCACGGTTGATCATCGCGACGCGCTCGTCGTTGACATCGCACGCGACCACGTCGTGCCCGCGCTCGGCAAAGGCGCAGGCGAGCGGCAACCCGATACGGCCAGCACCGACGACCGCGATATTCATTGGCGCACCGCCACGGGCTCCACGTTGACCGGCGCGTGTTCACGCGAGGCAGTGACCAGCGCTTCGGACACGGCGAGCGCAGCCAGCCCATCACGGGCCGTGACCACCGGCGGCGCTGTACCCGCGACGGCGTCACGGAAGGCTTCGAGTTCGGCGCGAAGCGGTTCGCGATTGGCGATGAGGTAGCGAATCATGGGGCCCTCGGTAACGCTCGCAATCGCCCCCTCGCGGGCCGACGCGGCGAAGTTTTCGTAGAACTCGAGCGTTTGCGCGGCATAGTCGACCACGAACATACCCTTTTCGCAGAGGACGGTGAGCGACCGCTCCTTGGTCGGGGTAAGCCAGTTGATGTCGAGCAAACCGAACGCGCCGCCGGTGAAGTGCAGCATCCCGGCAAAGATGTCTTCGTGGTCCGTGTTGATATGGCCCTGGGCCTCGGCGTAGACACGCTCGATTTCGTCACCCAGCAGATAGCGCATGATGTCGATGTCGTGCGGCGCCAGGTCGTGAATAACGCCGACATCCCGGATCCGGTGGGGAAAGGGGCCCACACGGCGGGCGCGTATTTGGATGACGCGGCCTCCCTGTCCTTCGCCGAGGCGGCGCTTCAGCTCCTGGATGGCGGGGTTGAACCGCTCGATGTGTCCAACACTGAGCACCAGGCCGGCCGCTTCGGCCGCAGCCGCCACGTCACGCGCTTCGTCGCTGGTGGCGGCCAGGGGTTTCTCCACGAGGAGGTGGATCCCGGCCCCGATAACATCAAGCGCGACCTGCCGGTGGAGGCCGGTGGGGACCACGATGGTCACGAGGTCGAGCGGGACCTCGCGCAGCATGTCGCGGTGGTCGAGATACGGCAGAGCCGGGCTGCCGGCAATGGCACGCTGAAGACGCTCGGCATCGCTATCGGCGACCGCGGCCAGTTCCACCCCGGGCAGGTCGTTCAAGACACGGGCATGGTTGGCGCCCATCGAGCCAAGCCCAATGACCCCGGCGCGCAAGGGTTGCGTCATGACACCGAGGGTATGCCCGCAGGGGCTGAGGCGGAAGGGCAAGGCGCGTCAGCCTTCCGCTGGTTTGACCACGTGCGTGCACCTAGACTCAGGAGCGATGCACCCGGTCAAAGCGCTTACCCTCGGCCTGCTGGGCGGTCTCCTGTGGTTCGTCCTGGGCATTCTTGCTGGCTACTACCTCTGGGCCTGACGTAGACGCCCCGCGTCACCCGTTGCCGGCAAGCACCTCATCCACCGTCTCGGCGATGTACTCCAGGTCAGCCCCTTCAAGTGCAGGGTGCACCGGGAGTGAAAGGACGGTCTGTGCCGCCTGCTCGGCGATCGGGACATCGGCGTCGCCAAAGCCGAGCTCCTGGATGATGGGCTGGTGGTGGATCGGCACCGGGTAGTGGACGGCCGAGCCAACACCGCGCGTTTCGAGCTTCCGCTGGACGGCGTCACGGTCGGCCGAAACACGGACGGTGTACTGGTGGAAGACGTGGCGGTCGCCCTGGCGCACGCGCGGTGTCTCGGCGCGCTCGATGCGTTCGGACAGGGCGATGGCATTCTGAATACGCGCTTCCGTCCACGCTTCCAGGTGATCGAGCTGCACGAGGCCAATTGCAGCGCACAGGTCCGTCATCCGCCAGTTGAGCCCGAAGGTCTCGTGATAGTAGCGGCGCGCCTGGCCGTGGTTGCGGATGACCCGGCAGCGCTCGGCGACCTCCTCATCGTTGGTCGTGATGATGCCGCCTTCCCCGGTGGTCATGTTCTTCGTGGGATAGAAGCTGAAAGCGGCCGTCCCGAAGGTCCCGACGCGCTGCTCGTTATGTTCAGCGCCATGCGCCTGGGCGGCATCTTCGATAAGCGCGAGTTCGAACTCGTCACAGAGCTCGCGGATCTCCTCGATGCGTGCGGGATGACCGTAGAGGTGCACAGGCATGATGGCCTTCGTCTGTTCCGTCACTGCTTCTTCGATGCGGTCGGGATCAAGGTTGAGGTCGAAGGGGTCGATGTCGACAAAGACCGGGCGAGCGCCGCACGCGATGATGCTCGTCGCGGTGGCGATGAAGCTGAATGGCGTCGTGATGACCTCATCGCCGGGGCCCACGCCGTTCGCCTGGAGCGCGACGACGAGCGCGGCCGTGCCGTTTGTGACCGCCACCGCGTGGCGCGCGCCCGTGTAATTCGCGAACGCTTCTTCGAACGACGTGACCCGCGGTCCCTGGGCGAGCTGGCCGCTTTCGAGCACCTCGATCACGGCGTCGCGCTCGGCGGCGCCAACCAGGGGCTTTGCAACGGGGATAAACGGGCGGTCAGCGGTCATGGGATACTCCAGCGCGGCGCTTATTCGACACGGCGGCCGTGTTCGTCGACCCGGCCAATGGCACGGGCCGGGTTGCCGGCGACCAGTGCATAGTCCGGGACGTCGCGGGTGACCACGGAACCGGCGCCGACCATGGCCCATCGGCCGATGGTGATACCGGGCAGCACAACGGTGCGCGAACCGACGGCCGCGCCGTACTTCACCAGGGTTTCGCCCACATCCCAGTCGTCATCCGATTTGAGCGTGCCGTCTTCGTTGATGGCGCGCGGCAGGCGGTCGTTTGTAAACACGACGTGCGGCCCGACAAAGACGCCGTCTTCGAGCGTGGTGCCGTGGTAGACGCACGAGTAGTTCTGTACCTTGCAGTTCGCGCCGACCCGGACATTGCTGTCGATATACGCGCCTTTGCCGATGACGCAGCCCGGGCCGACGGAGGCGCCTTCCCGCACCTGTGCCTGGTGCCACACACGGGCCCCATCGCCGATAGACGCGCTCTCGGCGACATCCGCGGTCGGATGGACGTAGAAGTCGCTCATGGCGGTGTCACGCTCCCTTCGGCCTCCGCCGGTGCATCCATGGGGCCATCGTAACGTCGTGCGACCAGGTGGATCCGCCGCTTCACTTCGTCGGGTTCATCCCACATGATGGCCGTCAGTTCGTCGATCAGCCGGGTGACCTCGCGCTCTTCGATGTCGATCGTGGCAAGGAGGCGCATGACCTTGGGGTGGGGGGTCGACTCGAGCTGTTCGAAGTCGGCCACGAGTTCTTCGCGCAGCTTCTCGCCTGGGCGGGGGCCGGTGAAGACAACGTCGATATCCCGCCCGGGACGGAGCCCGCGGAGGCGGATCATGCGCTCGGCGAGTTCGAGAATGTTGATCTCCTCGCCCATGTCGAGCATGTAGATATTGCCGCTCGCGCCGAAACTGCCTGCCTGGATGACAAGGCTGACCGCCTCGGGGATGCTGATGAAGTAGCGCATCATCTCGGGATGCATGACCGTGACTGGCCCGCCCCGCTCGATCTGGCGCATGAAGGTAGGCACGACGGACCCGCGGCTGCCCATGACGTTGCCAAATCGCACCGCGACGAAGTTCGTGCGGGTATCGGTACGCGCGAGCGCGAGCACCATGAGCTCGGCGATACGCTTGGTCGCGCCCATGGTGCTGGTAGGACGTACGGCCTTGTCGGTGGAGATGAGCACAAAGGTGCCAGCTTCGTAGGTCCGGGCGGCGCGGGCTACATTGAGCGTGCCGAGCACATTCACGCGGAACGCTTCGTCGGGATGCGCTTCCATCATGGGGACGTGTTTGTAGGCGGCGGCGTGATAGATGAGGTGTGGCCGGACCCGGCGGAATATGGCGTCCATCTTTCCCCCGTCACCCACATTCGAAATCCATGTCTGGACGACGGTTTCGCCCGAAGCGGGAGAGAGCTCCAACGCCAGCTCGTGGAGGCCCGTTTCGTTATTGTCGATGAGGTGGAGCTCCCGGGGCTCGTAGCGCATGAGCTGGCGGCAGAGCTCCGAGCCGATCGACCCTGCGGCCCCGGTCACCAGCACAACGCGGTCGCGGACGGATTCGGAACAGGCGGTGTGGTCAATTTCGACTGGTTCGCGCCCGAGCAAGTCGTCGAGTGTGACGTCCCGGAAGGTGTCCTGGACGCGCGCTCCGCCGGCCCAGCTATCAATGGTCGGGACCATGCGCACCGGGATACCGGAATCCTGGCAGATGCCGACGATCCTGCGGATGGTGGCGCCGGGAGCATCGGGGATGGCGATGGCGACGGCGTCGACGTCACGGTCGACGATGATGCGCTCGAGGTCGTCGTCCGTCCCCAGGACGCGGAGCCCATGGATGCGCGTATGCAGCAGCCGCGGGTCGTTATCGATGAAGCCGACGGGCTGGTAATTCAGCTTCGGGCTGTCCTGCAGCTCGCGTGCAAGTAATTGGCCATTTCGCCCGGCGCCGATGATGATCAGGCGGCGGGAGGCCCCCGGCGCCCACGGGGCGCGCGCAAAGACGCGTGTCCGCATTTTCACCAGTGCCATGCCGGGGAAGGCGAGCGCCCCCGCCATGAGGATGACCGAAAGCGGCAACTGGCGTTCCGGCAGGAAGATACTCGCGACGAAGAGGACGCCGGTCACGAGCACCACTGACCGGAAGAGGTTCAGGACATCGCCGATACTCCCGTAGGTCCAGACCGTGCGATAGACACCAAAGGCGAGGTTCGTCGCGATGAACGCGAGCGCGATGAGCGGGAAGAGCTGGAGGACGAACGTTGTGTTCTCCGCCGGCACGTCTCCATCGAAACGGAGCATGAGCGCCGCGCTGAAAGCGATCGCCAGGACAACGATGTCGAGCGCGACGGCGGCGACGAAGCTGAGCGGGTCGCCCGCGACCACCCGTGCCATGACCCGTCGAAGCGCGAAGCCCGGAGCACGCCGTGCGGACATCATCGCGCTCCTGTGCCGGTCAAGACGGTGGCGGCGGTCCGCCAGAGGATACGGAGATCCTCCAATACAGAATGATTATCCACGTATTGCAGATCGTAAGTAAGCGTTTCGTCATAGGTCAAATCGGAGCGGCCCGTCGCCTGGGCGAGGCCAGTCACGCCGGGGAGGACATCGTGGCGGCGGTGATAGTGCGCCGGGTACTGCTCCACTATTTCCGGGATCTCGGGCCGGGGGCCAACCAGTGACATTTCGCCGCGCAGGACATTCAGGAGATTGGGGAGCTCATCGATGGACAGCCTGCGGGCCCAGGCGCCCCACTTCGTGAGGCGCGGGTGCACCTCGCCGGCTGGCGAGAAGACGAAGGTGCGGAAGTCTTCCACGTGATAGTGCTCTTCCTCGCCGGGCCCGGCATGGCGCATGGTGCGGAGCTTGTACATGCGAAAAGGTTTGCCATGCAGGCCAATGCGCTCCTGCACGAAGAAGGGGTTTCCACGCAGCTCGACAGCAAGGATGAGCGCCATTACGAGGATGACAGGCACAACGAACGGAAGTGCCAGCAAGGTGAGGGCGAGATCCATAAGGCGCTTTGGCACGCACACAGGATGCCGCCCTCACCGGCAACGGAGAAGCACCGCGGTTCACGCAGAGGCAATTGCCTCGCGCTGTCTTGCGAGATGCTGGCAGACGGCGGGCAACGCATCGGGCGTGACCGAGATCGAATCGATCTGCAGCGAGGCGAGGAACTCGGCGAACTCGGGATGGTCACTCGGCGCCTGGCCGCAGATGCCCACCTTCTTGCCTTTCGCGTGCGCGGCCTTGATGACCGTGGCAATGGCGCGCTGCACACCTTCGTTCCGTTCGTCGAAGATGTCGGCGAGCACATCGGAATCGCGGTCCACGCCGAGGGTGAGCTGGGCCAGGTCGTTCGACCCGATGGAGAAGCCATCAAACAGGTCGGCGAACTCGTCCGCCATAAAGACGTTGTTCGGGATCTCGCACATGACGTAGATCTCGAGCCCGTTCTCGCCCTGGTGAAGACCGTTCGTGGCCATCTCTTTGAGCACGAGCTGGCCCTCTTCGATGGTCCGGCAGAAGGGCACCATCACCTTGACGTTGGTGAGCCCCATGTCGTCGCGTACCCGCCGGATGGCTGCACATTCGAGCGCGAAACCTTCCCGGTAGCGCTCGTTGTAATAGCGGGAGGCGCCGCGGAAGCCAATCATGGGGTTCGACTCTTCCGGTTCGAAGGCGCTGCCGCCGAGGAGGCTGGCATACTCGTTCGTCTTGAAGTCGGAGAAGCGGACGATGATCGGCCGTGGATAGAAGGCCGCCGCGACCTGGCCGACCCCGGACGCCAGGCGTTCGATGAAGAATTCGGGGAGCGACGAATAGCCGTTGGCCCGGTCAGCGATCTCCGCGCGGGTGGAGAGGTCTTTGACGCGCTCGGGATGAATTAGCGCCATGGGGTGCACGCCAACCCAGCTGGAGACAACGAATTCGATACGGGTAAGCCCGACGCCTGCGGTGGGCAACTGACCAAGGAAGAAGGCGTTTTCGGGGTTGCCAACGTTCAGCATCACCGGTATTGGCGATTCGGGGAGCTCGTCCGCAGCGATTTCCTGCTTTTCGAACTCGACGTAGCCCTCGTAGACGCGCCCCTCGTCGCCTTCGGCGCACGAGACCGTCACTTCTGTGCCGTCCGTCAGGTCGCTGGTGGCAGCGCCGGTACCCACGACACATGGGATGCCAATCTCGCGCGAGACAATAGCAGCGTGACATGTGCGCCCGCCGTGGTCGGTCACAACAGCGCCGGCCCGGGCAAGGATGGGTTCCCAGTCGGGATCGGTCATGGGGGCGACGAGGATCTCGCCTTCCTGGAAGTTCCCCAGGTCGTTGGGCGAATGGATAACCCGAACTGTGCCGGAGCGCACCTGGTTCCCGACGCTCTTGCCCTGGGCGAGGATGCGGCCCGTGCCCACACGCCGGTAGCTATCGAACCGGGCCGGACCGGCCTGCGAATGGACGGTTTCAGGCCGGGCCTGGACGATGAAGAGCTCGCCGCTCTTGCCGTCTTTTGCCCATTCGATGTCCATGGGTCGTGGATTCCCGTCTTCGTCCACGTAATGGTCTTCAATGGCGAGGGCCCACCGGCCGAGCTGAAGGACTTCGTCATCGGTCAGGACAAAGCGGAGCCGGTCGGCGGAAGGCACCGGGACTTCCTTGACGGACTTCGTGCCACCCTCGGCGTAGATTAGCTTCACTTCTTTTTCGCCGCGTTCGTGGCGGACCACCGAGTTGTAGCCAAGGCGTGCAGTCGGCTTGTGTACCCAGAATTCGTCCGGGTTTACGCGGCCCTGCACTACCGTTTCGCCCAGGCCGTAGGCGCCAGTCACGAGGATGACGTCGCGGAAACCGCTTTCGGTGTCGAGCGTGAAAATAACTCCGGCCGAGGCCATGTCGCTGCGCACCATCTTTTGCACGCCCACCGAAAGGGCGACCTCTTCGTGGTCGAACCCGCGCTGCTCGCGATAGACGATCGCACGGTCGGTGAAGAGCGACGCCATGCAGTCGCGGATCGCATCAAGGAGCTGCTCGTGCCCCTTGATATTGAGGTAGGTCTCCTGCTGCCCGGCGAACGACGCAGTCGGGAGATCCTCGGCCGTTGCGCTGGAACGAACGGCGACATCGACGGCGTCTTCGTCATACTGGCGCGACAGTTGGTCGTAGGCTTCCATGGCGGCGTCATGGATTTCCTGCGGCAGCTTGGAGCGGCGAATTCGCTCGCGGATTGAGCGCCCGGTGCGGGCGAGGGCCTTCACATCGTTGATGTCGAGTTCCCTGAGCTCCGCATAGATGGCGTCAGCGAGGCCCGTTTCGTGCATATGGCGCCGGAAGGCATTGGCGGTAATTGCAAAGCCGTCCGGGACCTGGACGCCGGCCTCGGCAAGCGAACGGATCATCTCGCCGAGCGATGCGTTCTTCCCCCCCACCTCCGGGAGTGATTCCATCCCGAGTTCGCGGAACGGGAGCACATATGGACCATCGTGTGTTGATTCGGACATACACCGGCCTCCTTTAGCCTGCTGGCACGGCACAACCTCGTGTGGGCACGTGGTCCGCCGCACAGAGCAATGTCAACGTCCCACCCAGCTTAGCGCCCCGCATTACACGCGAGCAGCACCGAAGGGTCGCAAACACGCCGCCAGGCAGACATGAAGATGGGCACCGGCCGCGCCGATAATCCCTGTGACACTGCGGCAGCGACGGGGACGACCGGTCATGCCTCGCGCCCGGGAGAGACGAATGCACTTCTCAAACAAGCTGCTCCTGGCCGTGGCAACCGCGGCCGGACTCGCACTCGGCGCCTGCGGAAGTGACGACGACACGACCGGGACCCCCGAACCGGCTGGCGACGCCCCCGCGACGGAACAAGCGGCCACAGCAGAAGAAACCCCGACCCCGGTGCCGGAGCCCACCCCAACGCCCGGAGAAACCGGGCCGCCGGTCATCTGGGAGTTCGATGCCGGCGAGGGAGCCAGCACGCTGGCAGTCGCAGAGGGAGAGACAGTCGTGATTGCGGTCGTCAACGGCGACCAGGGCGCGCTGGTGGGGCTCGACGCGGCCAGCGGCGAAGAGCGCTGGCGCGAAGATCTCCAGGCGGCGCCCACCGTCCCCGGGCTTCGCGAGGGCGTGGCGGCCGTGGCAACAACCGACGGGACCGTCCACGCATTCGACAGCGCCGACGGTGAGCCGCTGTGGTCATACGAAGCCGGGAGCGCGCCCGGTCAGGTGGCCGTTTCGGACGGGCTCGTCATCGCAGCGGACGCCCGGCCGGGCCAGTTCGGACTCCCATCCGAACCTGCCGGGGAACGACAGGGATGGACCGAAGCCATCGGGATCGAGTCGGGCGATCAGGAATGGCTGATGCTCGGCGGGGCACCTGCGACGATCGCGATGACCGTCGTGGACGGCGTCATCTATACAGCTTCGACGCCCGAGGACGGGGGGACGGCAACCGTTGCCGCGATTGACGCGACGTCCGGCGAGCAAGCCTGGCGGACCCGCCTGGCGGAAGACACCGCTTCGTACCCCGCAGTCACCGGAGCCCATGTGGTCGTGGCATCGGATGAACTCTTCGCGCTGTCGAGGGAGGACGGCGAAATCGAATGGACGTTCGACGTGGAGGGTGAATCGATGACGGCCGCCGCCGCGGGCGACGGCATGGTGGCGGCAGCGAGCGGTGCGCTGGACTGGTACCTGTTGGACGCAGCGAGTGGCAACGAGGTCGCGGCGCACCAGTACTGCGACTGCCCGTGGCTCGGCGCCATCGCGGGCGACACGGTGTACGTGATGACGGACGAGGTCCTGGCGATGCCACCGGACGAGGCGGATGCGTGGAGCTATCCTGCGCCGGGTGGCGTCTTCACCGGCCCCACGCTCACGGACGAGCTGGTCGTCGTGGGGACGAGCGAGGCAAACGGGCTGGTGGTCGCGTTCGAGCGATAGCCGCGCTCAAGGCGCGGGCCTGCGGACGTGGAGCTGCTCTTGCGGCCCCCCGGGCTAGACCAGCTCCACGAGCTCTGCCTTGCGCTGCTTCGCCGCTTTGCGGAGTTCGATGAGCTGATCGAGCTTGGTCACGCAATCGCCCACCGGGAAGTTCTGCATGCCGCAGACGTTACACGGGCCATGGTGGCAGTCGCCGACCGTCTCGGTCGACATCACGTCTTTCCACTGGCCACGCAGGTACGCCTTCGTAACGCCGCAGTCGACGTGGTCCCACGGCAACGGCTCGCGAGTGTCCCACTCACGGTGGGCGAACCAATCGAGGTCTACGCCGGCCGCTTCCATTGCGGCGTCCCAAACGTCAGGCTTGAAATGTTCGCCCCAGGCGTCGAACTTCGCGCCGTTCTCCCACGCCATGTAGACCGCTTCGGCGACCCGGCGGTCGCCACGACTCAGGACCGCTTCGAGAAAGCTGTCACGTGGATCGTTCCAGCTGAACTCGACGCCGGCCTTGCGGCAGCCGTCTTTGAGCAAGAAATGCTTGGTCTCGAGCTCTTCGGCAGTGTCCTGCCGCGCCCACTGGAAAGGCGTGTGCGGCTTCGGCACGTGGTTGCTGGTGCTCACGCGGACACGGGCACGGCCACCAACGTGCTTGCGGCCTATCTCCTTCACTTTGCGGCCCATCTCCACGATGTGCTCGACGTCTTCGAGGGTTTCGGTGGGAAGGCCGACCATGAAGTACATCTTGATGCCGGTCCAGCCGCGCGAGAACGCGTTCTCGGCGGCCCCGAGCAGGTCTTCTTCGCTCACGAGCTTGTTAATCGCGTTGCGGAGGCGCTGGCTGCCAGCTTCGGGCGCGAGGGTGAGCGTGTGCTTCTTGCCCTTCGCCACCGCATTCGCAACATCGACCGAGAAACTATCGACGCGCGTGCTCGGGATGCTGATCTTCAGGTCCGGGAACTCGGTCGTGAGCTTGTCCACCATCGGGACGATTTCGCGATGGTCGGTGGTGCTGAGCGACAGGAGCGAGAGCTCGTCGTAGCCCGTGTTCTGGATAAGCTCGCGGGCCGCATCCACGACTTCGTCGGGGCTGCGCTCGCGGGTAGGACGGTAGATCATGCCCGCCTGGCAGAAGCGGCAACCCTGCGTGCAGCCCCGCTGGATCTCGACCGCCGCGCGGTCGTGGACCGTCTGGAGGAAGGGGACAATCGGTTTGGTGAGCGCTGACGGCAGCTCTTCGACGATGCGCCGCTTGATGACGGGCGGCGCCGAACCATCGGTGGGCTCGAGCGACTGGAAGTGCCCTTCCTGGTCCCAGTGTGCCTGGTAGAACGCGGGGACGTAGACGCCGGGCAGGATTAACAGGTCGCGCAGCCGCCGTTCGCGCGTCGCCCCGGCATGGTTCCACTCACGCATCATGTTCGCGAGTTCGAGGATGACTTCTTCGCCCTCGCCAATGATGAACGCATCGACGAACGGGGCCATCGGCTCCGGGTTGAACGAGCCGGAGCCACCAGCGACCACCAGCGGGTGCTCATCAGTCCGGTCGGCCGACCGGATCGGGATTCCCGCCAGGTCGAGCATGTTCAGGATATTCGTGTACGTCATCTCGTACTGGAGCGTGAAGCCGACAACGTCGAAATCGCGGACGTTGTGCCGCGTCTCCAGGCTCCAGAGGGCGACATCCTCGCGGCGCATCTCGGCTTCCATGTCGTCCCACGGCGCGAAGGTGCGCTCGCAAAGGACGTCGTCGCGCTGATTGAGCAGGTCGTACAGGATCCCGAGGCCCATGTTCGACATCCCGATGTCGTAGGAATCGGGATACGCGAGCACGAAGCGGCTGTCCACGCTCGACCAGTCCTTGGTCACGGTGTTCCATTCGCCGCCTGTATATCTTGCGGGTTTGGACACTCGCTGCAGCAGGTCTTCGATAGTCGCGGTCATAAGGTCACTCTCCGGTACGGTCGTGCGAGGTGCACATCCTCTATCGTAGCGGTGCTGGCGGCCGTGCCCAAATGGCAAGGTGAAAGCGTCGCAACTCCGCTTACAGGCGGCGCCGGTCTCCAGTGAAGCCGCAGCCGGTGCTACCGTTTGGGAGATGAGCATTGACGCCGTGGTCGTGGCTGCTGGGGCTTCAAGCCGCTTTGGTGGCCGCAACAAACTCTTCGAGCCACTTCGTGGCATCCCGGTCATTGGCTGGACCCTGCGGGCGATTGCGGCGTCCTCCATTGGACGGGCCGTGTTCGTGGCACACGCCGCTGACCACGCGGAAATCGACCGCCTCGCCGCCGAGCACCACCCCGGGCTCGAAGTGATAACGGTGGAAGGCGGCACCCGGCGGCGGGACAGCGTCGAGGCTGGCCTGCGGGCGTGCTCAACGAGGTATGTGGCGATCCTGGACGGGGCACGTCCGCTCGTGACGCCCGAACTCATTGAGCGGACGTGCGCGGCAGCCGAGGGCAACCCCGGCGCGATCGCAGCGATGCGCGTGACCGACACCATCAAGGAAGCCGCGGATGGGGTTATCCGCGGTCACCCCGACCGGGAGCGGCTCTGGGCGGCGCAGACACCCCAGGTGGTGTTGCGCCAGGCATGGCTCGACGCCGCCCGCATGGGCGACGATGACGAGACAGATGACGCGGCGATGCTCGACCGCCTCGGCCTGGCGTGTGTGGTAGTCGAATCGGACGCGACCAACCTGAAGATCACGCGGCCGCTCGACATCACCGTGGCCGAGGCAGTTTTGCGCGAACGGGAGGCGGAATGCGGATAGGGACCGGGAGCGACCTCCACCGGGTCGACGATGGGGAGATCCTCGTCCTGGGCGGCGTAATTATCGAGGAAGGGCCAGGGCTCGTCGGCCACAGCGACGCGGATGTGCTGCTGCACGCGATCACGGACGCGGTGCTGGGCGCCGCCGCGCTTGGCGACATCGGCAAGTATTTTCCACCCGACGACCCGCGCTACGAACACGCCGACAGCGCTGACTTCCTGCGCAAGGCGCTGGAGCTGACGCGCGAAGCGGGCTGGGAACTGGCGAATATTGACAGCACCGTGACCACCGAGCGGCCCAGGATGGCGCCCTACATCGAGCCCATCCGCGAGCGGCTTGCCGAAATCGCGGGCGTCGCGACCGACCAGGTGAGCGTAAAGGCGAAGTCGGCCGAAGGGTTGGACGCGATTGGCCGCGGCGAGGCGATGTCGGCGCAGGCGGTGGTGTTGCTGCAGCCGCGCTAAGCGGCGTGTGCCGGGCGAGGCCGCGAGATTACAGGCCATGCATGCGGGCGTACAATGACGCGCACTCGCAAGGGGGCACACGCTATGACAACAGCCGCGCGGTTCGACGAGGTCATCACGACGGAGGAGGAGCTCCGCGCCATTGTCGGCACGCCGTCAGCCGGGGCGGCAGGCAAGGCGATCGACCATATCGACCATCACTTCCAAGGGTTCATCGCGAAGTCGCCGTTCCTGCTCATCGCGTCATCCGACGGCGCAGGCAACCACGACATCTCACCAAAGGGCGACCCGGCGGGTTTCGTCCAGGTGCTCGACGAGCACACGCTCGCAATCCCCGACCGCCCCGGGAACCGGCGCGCGGACACGTTCACGAACATCCTGCAAAACCCTGACGTGGCACTCTTCTTCCTGGTACCGGGCGTGCGGGAGACGCTCCGCGTGCAGGGCCGCGCAATGATCGTGCGTGATGAGGGTCTGCGCGAACGGATGGCGGTGAACGGGAAGCCCCCGGAGCTCGCGCTCGTCATCGAGGTGCGCGAGGCGTTCATGCACTGCGCGAAGTGCATCATCCGCAGCGACCTGTGGGACCCGGCGACGTGGCCCGATTCCGATACGGTCCCGTCACTGTCGAAGGCGATCATCGAGCAGCAGGGCTACGACATGACGCCAGAGCAGCTCGAAAAGGGCCTGGAGAAAGACGCACGCGAACGGCTCTACTGAGCCTGCCTTCGCCCTTCAGTCGCATCTGCCTGGAACTGAAACGGGCCCGCCAAATGGCGGGCCCGTTGGCATCAGCGGTTACGACGGACGCCTATTCCGCATCATCCTCGTCGCCGCCACCAGGGCCGGCGGGGATGGTGAAGTCACCATCTTCGTCGTATTCAATGCTGTAGCCCTCGTCCTGCCCGGGCAGGCCACCACCGGTGACAGACCCGGCTTCACGTTCCGAGAGCATGCGGGCGAGCTCCGCCTCCTCCTCCAACAGGAGGGATTCGGGAAGGTCGAGCTCGGGGAGATGTTCGCGCTTGGGCAGCTCGATCTCCGCGCGGGCGGGGATGAGCTTGCCGATGATGACGTTTTCCTTGAGCCCGCTGAGCCGGTCGACCTTACCTTCGACCGCGGCGTTGGTGAGCACGCGCGTGGTCTCCTGGAAGGACGCGGCAGCGAGCCAGGAGTCGGTATTGAGCGACGCCTTGGTCACGCCAAGGAGCACAGGCTGGGCGGTGGCAGGTTCGCCACCTTCCGCCACGACGCGGTTGGCAATGTCCTCGAACTCGCGCCGGTCGATGAGGTCGCCAGGGAGGATGCCGGCGTCGCCGGGGTGGTCCACTTTGACGCGGCGAAGCATCTGCCGGGCGATTACCTCGATGTGCTTGTCGTTGATGCTCACACCCTGGGAACGGTAGACCTTCTGCACCTCATCGACCAGGTAGCGGCGGACTGCGTCACGCCCCTGGATGCTGAGGATGTGCTGCGGGTTGCGCGCCCCTTCCGTGAGCTGCGTGCCGGCTTCGATGTACTGGCCGGGCTCGACGAGCAGGCGAGCCGCTGCCGGGATCGCATATTCGCGCTCTTCGCGTTCTTCGTACACCACCTGGACTTTGTTGCGGCCGGAAAGCCGCACAACCCCGGAGATGCGGGATACCACGCGGTCGACGAGGTCCTTCGATGCGGCCTTCGATGCGGCCTTCGCATCTTCAGCCTTTGTCTCTTCGCGGCCGGCGATGGTCTCGCCGGCACTCACGTGCTGGCCCTCTTCCACGAGGAGCTGCGTCTTCGCCGGGAGGTCGTACTCTTCGACGAGCGTATCGAGCGCCGTGACGCGGACGATGCGGCGCTCACCCTCCTGGACGACGTCCACGGAACCTTCGATTTCGCTGATGATGGCCTCACCCTTTGGCGCACGAGCTTCGAACAGCTCCTCGACGCGGGGGAGACCCGTCGTGATGTCGGCCGTCCCCGCGACACCACCGGTGTGGAATGTCCGCATCGTGAGCTGCGTACCCGGCTCACCGATGGACTGGGCCGCGATAATGCCGACTGCAGTGCGCATCAGCACCGGCTCGCCGCGGCCAAGGTCGCGACCGTAGCACTTCGCGCAGATGCCGCGCTCTGCCTCGCAGGTAAGCGGCGAGCGGACGAGCACGCGGGTGATGCCGGCTTCTTCGCACTCGGCGGCCAGGCTCTCGACGATCATGGTGTCGGTGTCACAGAGGACCTCGCCGGTGTGCTCATTGACGACCGGGGATGCCGGGAAGCGGCCAGCGATGCGCTGGACCATCGACTCCGGTGCGTCCGGGTCGTCTTCGCGGGTCATCCAGATGCCGACGGTCGTCCCGCAGTCTTCCGCCAGGATGATGACGTCCTGCGCGACGTCGATGAGGCGGCGGGTCAGGTAACCCGAGTCCGCCGTGCGGAGCGCAGTGTCGGCGAGACCTTTGCGGGCGCCGTGGGTCGAAATGAAGTACTCGAGGACGGAGAGCCCTTCGCGGAAGGAAGAGCGGATGGGAAGCTCCACGACCTTCCCGTTCGGATCTGCCATGAGGCCACGCATGCCGGCCATCTGGCGGATCTGGGTGATATTCCCCTTGGTCCCCGAGGCGGCCATGTAGTTGAGCGAACCGTAGTCGCTCATGCGGCCCTTGATGGTGTCCTCGACCTCCTTGGTCACATTCGTCCAGATGTTGACCGTGGCCTGGTAGCGCTCCTCATCGGTGATGAGGCCCATCTGGTACTGCTCGTTGAGCTCGTCGACTTCATTGTCGGCGTTGCCGAGCAGTTCGCCCTTGTTCCGCGGCACCTGGATCTCGTGCATGGCGATCGTGACGCCACTCCGGGTCGCGTAGTGGAAGCCGGTATTCTTAATGCGGTCCACGACTTCAGCCGTGGCCTCGTTCCCCATCGTGCGATAGCAGGCGGCGACCACACGGCGAAGGTTCGGCCGGTCCATGTTGTCGTTGAAGAAGGGGAGCTCGCCGGGCAACACATCGTTGAAGAGGATGCGGCCGACCGACGTATCCACGAGCCGCGCGATGGGACGCCCATCGTCGGTAGTCTCCCCGTAGTCGACGACGCCACCCTTGTCGACCGGACGGCTCATCCGAACGCGGATCGCCGAGCGGAGGCCAAGGTTGCCGTTTTCGAAGGCCAGGCGGGCTTCCTCTTCGCTCGCATAGATCCCGGTCATGGGATGGCCGTTCGAGCCGAACGAGCCTGGGCCCGAGGCATCGACGTCAGTCATGTAGTAGCAGCCAAGCACCATGTCGAGCGAAGGGGCGACGATGGGGTCGCCGCTCGCTGGTGACAGGAGGTTGCGGCTGGACAGCATGACCTGCCGTGCCTCGGCGACCGCTTCGCGGCTCAGCGGTACGTGGACAGCCATCTGGTCGCCGTCGAAGTCGGCGTTGAACGCCGCACAAACGAGCGGGTGAAGCTGGATGGCCGAGCCTTCGATGAGCCGCGGCTGGAAGGCCTGGATACCGAGGCGGTGGAGCGTGGGTGCGCGGTTGAGCAGCACGGGGCGATCCTGGATGACCTCGTCGAGGACGTCCCAGACTTCCGGGCGTGCGCGCTCGACGATGCGCTTGGCGCTCTTGATGTTATGTGCGAGGCCTTTCGCCACGAGCGAATGCATGACGAAGGGCTTGAACAGCTCGAGCGCCATCTTCTTGGGCAGGCCGCACTCGTTGAGTCGCAGCTCGGGGCCAACGACGATGACGCTTCGGCCCGAGTAGTCGACGCGCTTCCCGAGCAGGTTCTGGCGGAAGCGGCCTTGCTTGCCCTTGAGCATGTCGCTCAGGCTCTTGAGCTTGTGGTTGCCGCTGCCGCTGACGGCGCGGCCCCGTCGGCCGTTGTCGATGAGGCTGTCGACGGCTTCCTGCAGCATCCGCTTTTCGTTACGGATGATGATCTCGGGCGCACCGAGGTCGAGCAGGCGCTTGAGCCGGTTGTTGCGGTTGATCACGCGGCGGTAGAGGTCATTGAGGTCGCTGGTAGCGAAGCGGCCGCCATCGAGCTGCACCATGGGGCGAAGCTCGGGCGGGAGCACCGGCAGCACCTCGAAGATCATCCACTGCGGCTGGTTCCCTGAATCGCGGAGCGCCTCGATGACGTTGAGCCGCTTGGTCGCCTTCTTCCGGCGCTGGCCCGACGCGGTGAGGATCTCCTGCTTCATCTTCTTGCGGAGCTCATCGAGGTTGATGCGCCCGAGCACTTCGAGAATCGCTTCTGCGCCCATCGACGCCTTGAAAACATGCCCGAAGAGGTCGGACAGCTCGCGGTAGCGCGTCTCGGAGAGCAGCGCGACCCGGTCGTCCCGGATCGGGTCGGCCAGGTCCTCGAGGTCTTGCAGCCGCTCACGGTACTGGCCCTCGATCTCCTCGCGGATCTGGCGTTCCTTCTCCTGGAGCGGGTGGAGCTCGTCATAGAGGCTGGCGCGCGCATCGTCGACTGCGTCGTCGCTCATCGCGCGTTCCTGCTCCTGGAGGTTCTTCGTTTCCTTGTCGAAGGCGGTGAGCATCTTATTGCCTTCGCGAGTCACCTTGGTCACGGACGCTTTGGTGACCTTGGTCCCCTCGGCAATGATCTCGTTGCCCTTCACGGTGACGGGCGTGGTCGCCGGGCCGCCCTGCTGCTCCTGCGCAAGTTCAACGGCTGACTGGATGGCTGCTTCCAGTTCTTCACGCGCCCCCTGCCGCTCATTGCCAATCTGCTCGATGCGGGATTCGACCTGTGCCTGGAGCTCGAGGTTCGCTTCTTCGAGCTTCTTCTCGAGCTCTTCCCGCTTCGGGCGGATGTCGGCGACGCGCTCTTCGGTGATGCGCGACATTTCGTCCCGGAGCCGGCTGAGCTCCATGTCGCGGGCTTCGTTGTCCACCTCGGTAATGAGGTACTGCGCGAAGTAAATAATGCGCTCGAGGTTCCGCGGCGACAGGTCGAGCAGCACGCCGAGCTTGCTCGGCGTGCCCTTCACGAACCAGATGTGGGACACGGCCGTTGCCAGCTCAATGTGCCCCATGCGCTCGCGACGGACCTTTGCGCGGGTCACTTCCACGCCACACTTGTCGCAAATGATGCCCTTGTACCGCGCGCGCTTGTACTTCCCGCAGGGGCATTCGAAGTCCTTGACCGGGCCGAACACCCGCTCGCAGAACAGGCCGTCCTTCTCTGGCTTCAGCGTCCGGTAGTTGATGGTCTCGGGCTTGGTGACCTCGCCGTAGGACCAGCTCCGGATCTGCTCGGGGCTGGCGAGCCCGATCCGGATCTGGTTGAAATCGTTAACTTCGAGCATTGAAGAGATCCTCCGCTTCGAACCCGGAGAGGTTGATGCCGAGCTCCGGCATATCGCTGGTCTGTTCTTCCACGAGCGAGAGGCTGCCGGTGTCGTTCTCCACGACGACCGAGAGGCCAAGGCTCTGGAGCTCCTTGACGAGCACCTTGAAGGACTCGGGGACGCCGGGTTCGAGGACGTCCTCGCCCTTCACTATGGCCTCGTAGGTCTTCACGCGGCCGACGACGTCGTCCGACTTGACTGTGAGCAGCTCCTGGAGGATGTGGGCGGCGCCATAAGCTTCGAGCGCCCAGACCTCCATCTCGCCGAAGCGCTGGCCACCGAACTGCGCCTTCCCACCAAGCGGCTGCTGGGTGATGAGCGAGTAAGGACCGGTGCTCCGGGCGTGGATCTTGTCCTCGACCAGGTGGTTGAGCTTGAGCATGTAGATGAAGCCGACCGTGACCGGCTGGTCGAAGGCTTCGCCAGTGCGGCCGTCATAGACGGTCATCTTCCCGAAGACCGGCGGTGCGACGCCCGTTTCGGCGAAGGTTTCCTGTGCCATGAGCTCCAGGTCGTCCATCGATGCATTTGCGGCGGGCTCTTTGCCGGCCTGCTTGAGCCACAGCTCCAGGCAGGCACGACGCGCGGCGCCTTCCTGCCGGTCATGGACGATCGGGCCCGGGTCGTAGCCCTGCTCTTCGAGCCATTCGGCCATGCGGTCGTTGTCGAGGCTCCGCTCGCGCGGGTCAACGAAGTGGTATGCGCCGGACTCGAGTGCGAACCATGCGCGGGCCATCTCATCGTCGATTGCGCCGTCCGAGGCGCCGTCGAAAACGGGCGTTCGCGCATGGAAGTTGAGCGTGTTCGCGGCCCAGCCGAGGTGCGTTTCAAGCACCTGGCCGATGTTCATTCGGCTCGGCACGCCGATTGGGTTGAGAATGATGTCGATGGGCGTGCCATCGGGCAGGTACGGCATATCTTCGCGCGGCAGCAAGCGGCTGATCACGCCCTTGTTCCCGTGGCGCCCCGCCATCTTGTCACCTTCGCTGATCTTCCGGCGCTGGGCGATGCTGACGCGCACGAGCTTGTTGACGCCAGCGGGCAGCGATTCGTGTTCGCCGCGCTCGAAGACCTTCACGTCGATGACTTTGCCGCTTTCGCCGTGCGGGACGCGGAGGCTGGTGTCCTTCACTTCCCGCGCCTTTTCGCCAAAGATGGCGCGAAGCAGCTTTTCCTCTGCTGTCAGCTCGGTCTCGCCCTTCGGCGTGATCTTCCCGACCAGGATGTCGCCCTCGCGGACTTCGGCGCCAATGCGGATGATGCCGTCGTCATCGAGATCCTTGAGGCTTTCCTCACCCACGTTCGGGATATCCCGTGTGATCTCTTCGGGGCCGAGCTTCGTATCGCGGGCTTCCACTTCATGCTTTTCGATGTGGATCGAGGTGAACTTGTCCTCGCGATTGAGGGCTTCGCTGATGATGATGGCGTCCTCGAAGTTGTAGCCTTCCCAGCTCATGAAGGCGACGAGGACGTTCTGGCCGAGCGCGAGCTCGCCATTATCCGTGCTCGAACTGTCGTTGAGCGGATCTCCCGCGGAGACACGCTGGCCGCGCAGGACGGAGGGCCGCTGGTTGAGGCATGTGCCCTGGTTCGAGCGGATGAACTTCACAAGCGGGATCGTGTCGGTGCCGAGCTCGGGATTGTCATACTTCACAACAACCTTGGACCCGTCTGCCTCGATCACTTCCCCCTCACCACGGGCAACGGCCACGTGGCCGCTGTCGACGGCGGCACGGGCTTCCATCCCGGTGCCCACGAGGGGCTGTTCGGGGCGGACAAGCGGCACTGCCTGGCGCTGCATGTTGGCCCCCATGAGCGCGCGGTTTGCGTCATCGTGCTCGAGGAAGGGAATGAGCGCTGTCGCGACCGAGACCACCTGCTTCGGTGAAACGTCGAGGAAGTCCACCTGCTCCGGCGTGACCATCTTGAAGTCTTCGTAGAGCCGGGCTTCAACGTGGTTCTCCGCGAAGTAGCCGTCATCGAGCAGCGGCGTGTTCGCCTGCCCGATGATGAAGCGGTCTTCCTCGTCGGCGGTCAGGTAGACAATCTGCTCGGTGACGCGCGGGATGACAGGGACGGTACGGCCCATGTCCGCGATCTTCGCCGCGAGCGCTTCGTCGATATATGTCCCCGCTTCAGCAACTACGTTGCCCGCATCATCCGTGAGGTCCTCGCGGACCCTGCACCCGATCAGCAAGCGGTTGTCGGATGCCAGCTCACGCACCACGACACGGTACGGGGTCTCGATGAAGCCGTAGTCATTGAGCCGGCCATAGGTCGCGAGCGACCCGATAAGACCGATGTTGGGACCTTCGGGCGTCTCGATGGGGCAGATGCGCCCATAGTGGCTGTAGTGGACGTCGCGGACGTCGAACCCGGCACGGTCGCGGGAAAGGCCACCCGGGCCGAGTGCGCTGAGCCGCCGCTTGTGGGTGATCTCCGCAAGCGGGTTCGTCTGGTCCATGAACTGCGACAGCTGACTGCCACCGAAGAATTCCTTCATGGCGGCGACGACTGGCCGGATGTTGATGAGCGCGCTCGGGGTAGCCTCTTCCGGGTCGGTAATCGTCATGCGCTCGCGGACGACACGCTCCATGCGCAACAAGCCAACGCGGAACTGCTGCTGGATGAGTTCGCCGACCGCACGAACCCGGCGGTTGCCGAGATGGTCGATGTCGTCGCCATGGCCATTGCCATGGTTCGTCCGGATGAGCTCGCCCACGATGCCAACCAGGTCGAGAGGGCGCAGCCAGCGCTGCACCGTGTCGTCCTTGAGCTGGAGCCGCTTATTGAGCTTGTGGCGCCCTACGCGGCCAAGGTCATACCGGCGCGGGTTGAAGAACAGCGTATCGAGCAGTGTGCGCGCGTTCTCGAGCGTCGGCGGGTCGCCGGGGCGAATGCGCCGGTAGAACTCGAGCAGGGCGTCCTGCTTGGTCTTCGTGGTTTCCTTCTGGATTGTGGATGGCACGTATCCTTCCGGATCGGCGCCGTCGGCGTCGGCAAACATCGCGAGGACGCGCTCGTCGGTGCCGAGCTCACCTTCAATCTGCCGCAGGGCCGCGTCGCGGGCCTTTTCCAGCTCTGCCGAATTCGGGGCATCGTTAAGCGCATCTGCCGCTTCGAAGTACCGCTGGAACGCGGGGTTATCACGGTCGCCCGGGAGAAGGCCCGGCACATCAATGGCCCGGATGAGGATGGACACCGGGATCTTGCGCTTGCGATCGACCTTCACAGAAACGACACCGCGGTTCGACGTTTCGAATTCGAGCCAGGCGCCGCGGTTGGGGATGAGCTTACCGGCACAGAGCCGACGGCCGGTCCCGGGGTCGGTCTCGATGGTGTAGTAGACACCCGGCGAGCGCACGAGCTGCGAGACAACGACGCGCTCGGCGCCATTGATGATGAACGTCCCGCGCTCTGTCATGAGGGGGAAGTCGCCAAAGAAGAGGCGCTGTTCCTTGATTTCGCCGGATTCCTTGATGCGCAGTTCGACATCAACAAACAGCGGCGCGGCATAGGTCATGTCGCGCTCGCGGCATTCGGCCTGGGAGTACTTTGGTTCGCGGTATTCGTAATCGCCAAAGACCAGGTCCATCTTGGACCCGGTGAAGTCCTGGATTGGCGAGATCTCGTCGAACAGCTCCCGCAACCCTCGCTGCTTGAACCAGTCGAAGCTATCAAGCTGGATCTGCGTTAGATTGGGGATGTCGAGTACGTTGGCGATGCGGCCATAGGCCTGGATGCGAGGCGGGGTTTCCCCAGCCTGCACGAGATCACGCGGAGCGGTCATCCTGCAGAAACTCCTTCAGGACTGGTTGGGCGAAAGACACAGATATCCGTTGATAATGGGGCGTTTCGGGGCGGCAAAAGGAGACACTTAGTCCGAGCTATCGTACCTTCTCGACTTTCTTGCGTCAACGCGTGGCGGGGCGGGCCCCAACTGGACCCGCCCCGAACCTTGATCGATAGCGTTATGCGACCGGTGCAGGCTCCTTCGCAGTGGTAATGCTCAAACCTTCGTCGTCGTCCGGCTTGTGGTCGACAAGGATCCGGTCGCCTTCTTCGAAGTCGCCCGAGAGCAACATCTCGCTGAGGCGGTCCTCGATGTTGTCCTGGATGACCCGCCGCAGGGGTCGTGCACCGAAGACCTGGTCGTAGCCGCGCTCGCCGAGCCAATCCTTGGCTGCATCGGTGACTTCGAGTGAAACGCCCCGGGTGCTCAGCTGACGCTGCACCTTCACGAGCTCGAGGTCGACGATGGCCCGGATATCTTCCTTCGTGAGCGAGCGGAAGACCACAGTGCTATCAACGCGGTTCAGGAACTCGGGCTTGAAGCTGTTCTTCAGCTCCGTAAGCACCTTGTCCTTCATGCGCTGGTATCGGTCGTCCTGCGACTTCACCTCGTCCGAGGCGACATGGAAACCCATCGCGGAGTCCCGCTTGATGAGGTCCGAACCCACGTTCGAGGTCATGATGATAATGGTGTTCCGGAAGTCGACCTTGCGCCCCTTCGCGTCGGCGAGGCGGCCCTCGTCGAAGATCTGCAGAAGAAGGTTGAAGACTTCCGGGTGCGCCTTCTCGATTTCGTCGAGAAGGATGAGGCAGTAAGACCGCCGCCGCACCGTATCGGTGAGCTGGCCGCCGTCGTCATAGCCGACGTACCCGGGAGGTGCGCCGACCAGCCGCGAGACCGTGTGCTTCTCGCTGAATTCGCTCATGTCGAGCTTAATCATGTTGTCCTGCGAGTCGAACATGAACTCGGCGAGCGCGCGGGCCAGCTCGGTCTTCCCAACGCCTGTGGGGCCGCAGAAGAGGAACACACCGATGGGCCGCCGTGGGTCCTTGAGGCCCGCACGGGCGCGCCGCACAGCGCGGGCAATGGACTCGATGGCCTCGTCCTGTCCAATGACGCGGTTGTGGAGGTAGTCCTCCATCTTGAGGAGGCGGGCACTTTCCTCGCTGGCAATACGCGCCACCGGGATACCCGTCCACATCGAGACCACTTCGGCAATGTCCTCCGCCGACACGACGGGCGTCGCAAGGCCGTTGTCGCCTTCTTCCCACTCGCCCATTTCGCCGATCTTGTCCTGCAGCCGCGATTCACGGTCACGCAGCTCCGCTGCGTATTCGTACTGCTGGGCCGCAATCGCCTGGTCCTTTTCGCGGCGGAGGCTTTCGAGCCCCTTCATCGCTTCCTTCATGGACGGCGGGGTCGCCGCACGGCGGATGCGGACCCGGCTGGACGCCTCATCGATAAGGTCGATCGCCTTATCGGGCAGGTACCGATCGATAACGTAGCGCGAGGACAGCTCGGCGGCTCCCTGGAGCGCTTCGTCGCTCACCTTGAGCTTGTGGTGCTCTTCGTAGCTGGCACGGATGCCCTTGAGGATCTCCACCGTTTCTTCGATGGAGGGCTCCTCGACCATCACCGGCTGGAAACGCCGTTCGAGCGCCGCGTCCTTTTCGATGTGCTTGCGATACTCATCGAGTGTGGTCGCGCCAACGCACTGGAGCTCACCGCGGGAAAGAGATGGCTTCAGGATGTTTGCGGCATCGACAGCGCCTTCCGCGGCGCCCGCGCCCACGAGCATATGGAGCTCGTCGACGAAGAGCAGGCAGTTTCCCGCTGTCTTGATTTCCTCGATGACCTTCTTCAGGCGCTCTTCGAACTCACCGCGGTACTTGGTACCGGCGACAAGCGAGCCGATGTCGAGCGTGAGCAGCCGCTTGCTCTGCAGCGTTTCCGGCACATCGCCGTTCACGATGCGCTGCGCCAGGAGCTCGGCAATGGCCGTCTTCCCAACACCCGGTTCGCCGATGAGCACCGGGTTGTTCTTGGTGCGCCGCGACAGGATCTGGACGACGCGCTCGAGCTCGTTCGAACGCCCGATGACAGGGTCGAGCTGGCCGTTGCGCGCAGCCGCGGTCAGGTCAATACCAAGCTGGTCAACCGTGGGTGTGCGCGTGGCCTGCCGGCCACCAGAGCTGGCCGCCTGCGGGGACGACTGGCTGAGGATGCGCGTCGTCTCGGCGCGCACGCGCTCAAGGTTGACCCCGAGGCTTTCGAGCACGCCAGCGGCGATGCCTTCACCCTCGCGGACGAGGCCGAGCAGCAAGTGCTCGGTACCGATGTAGCTGTGGTTCAGCCGGCGCGCTTCATCGACAGCGAGTTCGATGACTTTCTTCGCGCGGGGCGTGAGCCCGATTTCACCGAGGACCGTGCGATCACCACGGCCGATGATGAACTCAACAGCAGAGCGAACTTTGTTCAGCTCCACGCCGAGATTCGCAAGGACTTTCGCTGCGACACCGTCGCCTTCTCGTACCAGGCCGAGGAGTATGTGTTCGGTGCCGATGTAATTGTGGTTGAAGCGATGCGCTTCTTCCTGGGCGAGCGTGAGTACACGTCGCGCCCGCTCAGTGAATTTATCAAATCGATCGGCCATTATTGCCTCCCAGCCTCGTGGGCAGCGGTTAGAACGCCACTAGGCGCCGCCAGCAGCAGCATCCTCCTCCGTTGCATTGTCTGGAGCCGTCTCGTCAGTTTGGGCAGACTCATCTCCCCCAGTATTGCGCGTTTCGTCCATGCCTGTCGCGGGGGTTTCTTCACTCTCCCCTTCTGCTAGCGCTTGCCCGGTTGTGACTTCGGGGGCTTCTTCACTCTCAGCCCCTGCCGGATCAGCCTCTGCCGGTGCTTGCCCGGATGTTGCCTCCTGCACAGCCTCACCGACGCCTTCGAGGTCGAGCGCGCCACCCTCCGCGTTTTCAAGTGCCTGGGCGAACGCATGCGCGAATGCCGAGACCGGCTCGGGGTCTCGCGCGACGGCCCGCTCGATGGCCTCCTGCGTGTTCCGCGGCTGTGGCCGGGGCTTGGGCGCGGGGGTCTCGCGCGCGGGCAGGTCGAATTGGCTCCGGACGTCGTCCGGGTAATCGATGACTTCGCCGCCGGGTCCAAACTGGAAGCCCATTGCTTCAGCGTCGGCACGAGCCTGGCGCAGGCTGAGGCCAAGGCGATGGCGATCCTTTTCGATGCGCACCAGCTTCACCGGCACCACATCGCCTTCCTTCACCACATCCTTCGGGTGCTGGATCCGGCGGTTCGAAAGCTCCGAGATGTGGATCAGCCCTTCCACCGGCCCGTCGAGCCGGACAAAGGCGCCGAACGCCATGAGCTTGGTGACCCGCCCAATCAGGATCTGGCCAATGACGTAGCGGTCGACCGTCGAGTCCCAGCGCTCGGGATGGGCCCGCTTTAGCGAGAGGGAAATCTTCTTGGTCTCCCGGTCGACCTTCAGGATGTACGCCTTGACTTCATCGCCAACGCTATACAGCTCCTTCGCCTTCTTGCCACGCTCCCAGGTGAGCTCCGTCATGTGCGCGAGGCCGTCGGCGCCTCCGAGGTCGACGAAGACACCGAAATCGGTAATCGAAGAGACCACGCCTTCCCGGATCTCGCCTTCCTGGAGCTCATCCAGGATGCGGTCCTTCTGGTCACGCCGCCATTCGGTCATGGCGGCGCGTTCCGAGAGAATCACGCGATTGCGCTTCCGGTTGAGCTCGAGGACCTTCAGTCGGATGTTCTGGCCGACCAGGCTTGAAAGCTCGGTCGCCGCTTCGGGGCTGTCACGGCGGACGCTATCAATCTGGGACAGCGGGACGAAAGCGTTTACTCCTTCGACGTTCACCAGCACGCCGCCACGGTTGTGCCCCGTGACCTGAGCGTCGAAAATTTCGCCGCTTTCGAGGCGCTGCGCGAGGACTTCCCATCCTTCTTCGCCGCGCGCGCGGTCGAGCGAGATCAGCGCATGGCCTTCGGAAGTCATGGGCTGAAGGACCATCACCTTGACCGTGTCGCCCGCCTGCAGCTTCTCGGCGCCATCGACACCGAGAGAGAGCATCTCATTCTGCGGAATGACGGCTTCCGTCTTGATGCCGACATCGACGAGCATACCGTCGGTGGAAGCGCCCATAACGACGCCCTCGACGATTTCGCCGCGGCGAAGCTGACCCGGCTGGGCGGCCTCAGAGTCAAGGAGAGCCCCCATATCCATTTCTTCTTCTGCTGGGCTTTCCGGCTGAGGCTGCGCTGGTTCGACGGTATCTGTGGACAAAACTGGCTCCATGGTGGGCGTTGGCCGGTATGGCGCAGCGCCCTACGTAATCTCAAAGGTTAGTGCAGGACGATTGTAACAGCGGCCGATCGCTGTGTGAAAGCAAGCGAGTGGACGCCTTCGCACAAGTGAAGGCATCGAAAAGGGGGGAGGCTTGCAGTTCGCGGACAAAAAGAAACCGCCCTTGCGGCGGTTTGAATAATAACGGCGACGGCCTATTTTCCCACCGGGTTGCCCCGGCAGTATCGTCAGCGCTGAGGCGTTTCACTTCCGTGTTCGGGATGGGAACGGGTGGGACCGCCTCGCTCTGGTCACCACAGGCAGTATGCCAAGTGCCCGTGGTTACGTGCAACCCCTTGCAGCGGAGAGATTGCGCCCCCCTGTTCCAGCGGGCATTGTCACATTGTATGCGAACGCTCCTGTTGCTTTTGCTCGGGGTTGGGGTCGGCGTGATCGGGACACTCATGTTCTTCACAATCGAGAACCCGTACGAGAGCCCCGGCCCGGAGGGGCCCGGGGGAGGTAATGCCCGGCTGTCACTGGATGAAGAGACGATTGCGCTGCTGCTCGAAGGGCAGGTGCGCAGGCTCGAGGCATTCGGCGAGGAAGCGGTCGTGGGGGCACGCGTCCACCCGCACGGACTCATCGAAGTGAACATCGGCGTCATAGAAGCTCCAGCGGGCTCTACTATCAACCTCGAGCTCGACCCGGAAGTCATCGATGGCCAGCTCGAAATCGTGGTCGCGAGTGCGCAGGTTGGCGGGCTCATCGCGCCCCGGGAAATCGCCGACATCGTCGAACGCCAGCTGCAGGAGCAACTCGCCGGCCTCGCCGCCGGGTTCGACTACCGTCTGACGGCCATCATGACCACGGACCAGCGGCTCACGCTCGAAATCGAGATCTAAGCGGCGTCAGATCCCCGCCCCGGCGCCGATCAATGTCCCTATGCCGTAGGTGACTGCCGCGGTGCCGAGCCCGAAGAGCATCATCCGCGCGGCCGAGAACCACACGTTCCGCGCCGTATAGAAGGTGATGAGCGCGCCACTGACAGCAAGCGCAAACCCGGCGAAAATGAGGCTCCCACCGACTGCCGGCCAGCCTTCCAGGAAAAACCAGGGGATGACCGGCATCGATGCCCCGATGGAGACCATGATCAAGCTGACCAGGGCAGCGGTCCATGGATTTCCGCCGAGCTCATCACCTATGCCGAGCTCTTCGCGTGCCAGGGTATTCAGCGCTTCCTCGTGGTCCGTGAAGACACGCTCGGCCATTGCGCGCGCTTCCTCCAGCGAAAAGCCCTTTGCCTGGTAGATGAGGGTGAGCTCCTCCTTTTCTTCGTCGGGCATCACGTCGAGCTCGTCGCGTTCTACCTGGAGCTGGTGACGGAAGTATTCGCGGCTGTTCTGGACGCTGATCCATTCGCCGAGCGCCATGCTGAGGGCGCCCGCAATGAGCCCGGCAAGTCCGGCGCCAAGGACCACGTTGGGGCCCGGGTTGGCCCCCGCCATGCCCATCACCAGCCCCAGGTTGGAAACCAGCCCGTCATTCATGCCCAGCACGGCCGCACGGAGTGCGTTGCCACTCGCGGCGCGATGACGCCCTTCGATGCGGGCGATGGGTGGAACCGTACTCCCGACGCCCCCGCTCGAAATCTCGCGGAACAGCCGCGCATGGGACCGCTCGTCGCGCGGAAGGTTGTGCGCCTGCGCTTCGGGCTGGTCGTCGTACATCGTGTAGGCGTTTGCTTCCATGCGCGTGGCGATGGGGGCAACCACGCCGGCCCCGAAGCGTCGCGCTGTCCACCCGAGCAGGCGCACGCGCCGCGAAGGCGTGTACTTCGGCGGTGTTACCCCGGCGGCCTCCAGGTGTTCTACCCACAGAGCCCGGTGCCGGTCTTCTGTATCGGCCAGGCGACGGTACACCTCGGCCAGGTGTTCGTCCTCTTCCGCCTCGGCAAGCGCCCGGTAGAGTGCGGCGCCATCCACTTCGTCCCGGATGTTGTTCTTGTAACGCTCGATGTCGTCGCCGGATGGAGGCGAACCCTGGCCAGTGCGAGCCATTGGGCAATTACTCCCGGTTTGCTAATGCTTTAATCGCAAGCGTACGCCAGCGCTGCCTTCTGCGCCCTCGTACCGGCTAATCGCCGGACGTTGCCGGTGCAAGCTTTTCGAGATAACGGAGGTAGCTGCCGGGCAGCGCGTGTGCGCGGGCACCTTCGCGGATCGTGGCGAGGTAGGCAGCCGATGGCGCCCCCGATTCGCCCGGAGCGACGACGCGGTAGGTCACGGCGGTCACCGTTTCGCCCCGCAACAGCTCCACGTCAACCACGCAACGTTCGTAGGCGCCGCTCGCCACGCCTTCGTACCGGTCCAGCGTTTCAATCTGGCCTGGCATTAGTTCCCAGAGAACGCCCCAGGTGTCCGCGGAAGCAGCGGGGACCACATCGGCGACGTATCCGCGCCACCTTGCGCTGTACCGGTCGAAGGCGAGCCGGTGGCCTCGCAAGCGTGCCGGGGCAACCAGCCGCGCGCCCGGGCAGCGCTGCTGCATCTGCCGTGGCGAGAGGTTCGAACCGTAGGCGAAATACGCCGGCCCCACAGGTTTCGTTGCCTCCCCGGGGGTGGGTATACCCGAATGGCGCGTGAGGGAAAACCATGATTTGCGCGCCGCTCCACGAACCGTGCCCCACGCCGCCACTGCACAGCAACCGTGTCCGGGGATGAATGCGCCGACGGTTCACATAGAACCCACGGCGGAAGAAGACGATGATGGACACGACCCTGCGGCGGATCACCGGGGCACTGCTTCTAGGCGCGGCTGGCGTGCTGTTGAGCGCTGGCGTGCTCATGGCGACGAACACCACCTCGCAGGCACAGGCATTAACCAATTGCGACATCTCCGACTACTCGCTCGACAGCGAGGAGCGGGCGTTCCTGTCGCTGATCAACGACTACCGGGAGGGCAACGGGCTCAACCGGCTCAGTGTGTCCACAAACCTGAACCGCGGCGCCGCATGGATGGCGCACGACCTGGGCACCACGCCGAACTGGAGCCATACCGACTCATCCGGCCGCAGCCCGTACCAGCGGGCACAGGACTGCGGATATCCGCAGGGGGCAGGCGAAAACCTTGCCGCTGGCACGACGCGAAGCACGGCCCAGTCTGCCTTCAACGCCTGGCGGAGTTCGTCGGGCCACGATGCCAACATGCTCAATGACCGGTACCAGCAAATCGGAATCGCGCGGATCCACGTCGAAGGATCGCCGTACGGCTGGTACTGGGTAACCAAGTTCGGCGCGACCGATGACGGGACGAGCGGCGCGACGCCCGCACCAACAAGCACGCCCGAGCCGACGAACACGCCGGTCCCGCCGACGAATACGCCAGAACCCACCAGCACCCCGGTCACGCCGACGGCTACACCGGAGCCGGCGAATACCCCAACCCAGGAACCCACGAATACGCCGGTGCCCCCGACAAGCACGCCCCAACCGGACGACAGCCGGGGTATGAACCCACCGGCGACTTCGACGCCAGAGCCAACGCCAACAGCCGACACTGGTGGCGAGGGATCGGGGAATGTCTACACCCTGCAGCCCGGGCACAACCTCATCGGATGGAACGGCGACAGCGTATCGCCCGCCGATGCGCTGAAGGGCTTGGACGGGGATGTCCGCATCATCTACGGCTATGACCCGGGCACCGGTCAGTGGCTCCGATACGCACCCGGCGCGCCAGCTTACGTGAACACCCTTCCGCTCATGGAGACGGGCAAGGCGTACTGGGTTATGTCGCACTAGCTGGTTCCCGGCGAACGCCGGGGGATCGCGTCAGCCGACGGGGGACCGGCCGAGGCAGAAGGTGTCCGGGGCGCGCAAGCGCGATAGGCTACGGGTGTGCCCGAACTCCCCGAAGTGGAAACCATTCGCCGCGACCTGGCCCCGCTGGTCAGCGGGCGGACGATCGTGCGGGTCGACGTCGACCAGGCGACACTGCCGCTCCTTGCCGGGCCCGCCGTGGACATCGAAGCGCTCCGGAGCTCCCTGTCGGGACGCGCTGTTTCCACGCTCGACCGTCGCGGGAAGTATCTCCTCTTCCGGCTGGACGATGGACGGACCCTTGTCGCGCACCTGCGCATGACCGGACGGCTCGTCTGGCGCTGCCCGGCTGACCCGCCGGAACCGTACCAGCGGGCCGTGCTGGGATTCGATGACGGTCACGAGCTCCGCTGGTGTGACCTGCGAAAGTTCGGCACGTGGAAGTTGGTAGACGATGACGAGGAGCTCGCCACAAAACTGGGCCCCGAGCCCATGGAGGGTGAGTTCGCGCTCGCTGCATTCCGGCGATCGCTGCAGGGGCGAAAGGCAGCCATCAAGTCCGTCCTGCTCGACCAGAAGAGCGTGGCGGGACTCGGGAACATTTACGTTGACGAGGCGCTTTTCCGCGCACGCATCCGCCCGGATACCCCGGCCGGTGAGCTGGCCGAAGGCCCCATCAAGCGGCTCTTCGCCGCGGTGCGGGAAGTGCTCGAACAGGGTATCCAACACCGCGGGGCCAGCTTCCGAGATTATGTCGACGGACAGGGGCACACCGGCGAGCAGCACATGCATGTGCAGGTGTTCCGCCGCACTGGCAAGCCCTGTTACGTGTGCACGACACCCATCGAGCGGATTATCGTCGGGCAGCGAAGCACCCACTATTGTCCGCGATGCCAGAAATCCGGCCGGCGGCGACGAGGAGGCACAAGTGCTCGTTGACGAAGCAGTCCTGCGCTCATTCCTGCGGCTCTCCGGCGAAGCCACGCTCCACGTCGAGGACCTGCCGGGGCCGGGACGCTCCGAGCGCGTGATCGTCAGTGGAGCCGAAGGGGGTGAATCCGTTTACGTAGTGAACGACGACCCCGAACCCGAGCGGGCAATGAATCACGCGGCAGTGCTCGAAGCGCTGACCAATACCGGGTACCCGCACATCCCGCGCCTTGTGGCGGTCAGCGGGACAGCCACCATCGAAGAAGAGCCGCGTGGGATGGCCCTGATCGGGCTGCGCCCGGACGCAGCGATGATGGAACG
>SKSF01000183.1 GCA_007118095.1 Dehalococcoidia bacterium | reverse complement strand
GGTGGCGTCGTCTGCCGGGAAGAGGGATTCGATGGCGAGTTCGGCGATGGTGATGTCGAGGGCGGTGCCGAAGGTGGCGATGGTGCTGAAGAAGCGGAGTTCGCGTCCATCGCCGGTTTGCAAGACCAGGGGGACGAAGAGGCGGCTGGCGATGTCCCCGGGTGCGGGTGAGCGCATGGTGACGCCGGGGTAGGCGCGAAGCTCTTCGAGCAGCGCGGCAAGGGCGGGGTCGCCGGATGTGGTGGCCTGGCGGTGGAGCCGTTCGAGGACATGCGCGCTGTACTCGGGGAGGTTCGTGATGCGCGGGGCGAGGCCTTCCGGGTGGAGGGTGAGACGGAGCGCGTTGGCCGGCGGCCCCAGGAGATGGCCGGGGATGCCGTCGATGAAGGTGCGGTAGGCGGTCCGGTTGGCGGTGACCAGGTCCCAGTGGCGGTCGACGACGACGGCGGGGAAGGGTTCGTGGCCGGCGAGGATGGTGTCGAGCGCCGCGCGGACGGGCTCCATTTCGCCTGCCTCGAGCGGCGTGTCTGAATAGACCGGCGCATACCCGGCGGCGAGCAGGAGGCTGTTGCGCTCGCGGAGCGGGACATCGAGTTCGTCCGCCAGGTGGAGCACGAGGTCGGCGCTGGGACGGGCGCGGCCGGTTTCGACGAAGCTGAGGTGGCGGGTGGAGACGTTGGCTTCGAGTGCGAGGTCCATCTGGCTCATGCGGCGGCGCTGCCGCCATTCGCGGAGGAGGGCGCCGACTGCGCTGGTGCCGGCGGGGGCGGTCATGCGCCGGATAGTAGCGCAAGCGCGGTGGCGCGTCGCTTACGCCACGGGTAATCGTCACGGTTCTCGCTGTGCCGGACTCTGGAGCCTGGGAGGACACCAATGGGACCCGTGTTCGATACCATCATGATGTTCGCCTGGGGCGAGTGGAGCTGGCTTACGGGTGCGGTGCTCGCGGCCGGGGGCATTGCGGTGGCGCTGGCGGGACTGGCGGGCAATCTGCGAGACGCCTCGGAAACGCTGCGGCTGGCGTTGCGGATTCGGCGGCTCATATGGGGCGTGGTGCTGGTGATGCTGGGCGCCGGGCTGGCCTTCCAGTGGCCGGTGCTGGTGGTCGCGGCGCTCGTCATCGGCTTCGAAGAGACCCTTGAGACGGGGATCGTGGTCTGGGCGCTGCGTCAGGACCCGGCGGCATGATGCGCGCCTAAGCGGCGCCGGTCGTACCATGCCCGCGCCGTGCCACCAGTGGGAAACATCGTCGCGGTCGCAGTTGGCGGGATGATCGGCGCGTCAGCGCGCTACGTGTTCGTGCTGGCCTGGCCAAACCCGGATGACGGCTTTGCGCAGACGACGTTTGTCGAGAACGTGGTGGGCTCGTTTCTGCTGGGCCTGCTGCTGACGCTCATCCTGCAGGGGTGGCGCTGGCGGTGGGACATCCGCCCGCTGGTGGCGGTGGGGGCGCTGGGCTCGTTCACGACCTTTTCCGCGTTGACCGAAGATGTGGTGCGGCTGGCTGACGACGGGCGTGCGGAGGTCGCGGCTGCCTATGCGATTGCCAGTGTGGTGGTTGGGCTCGCGGCGGCCGGGGCCGGTGTGCTCATGGGGCGAACGCTTGCCCGCCGGGTGGTGCGCCGATGACGACGTTGCTGGTGGTGGCGCTGACCGGTGCGGCGGGGGCTGTGTGCCGTTACCTGCTGACGTATTGGGTCGCGGTGAAGGTGGAGGCGCGCTGGCCGTGGCGCTCGCACACGGTGAACCGGGGAACGCACCTGGTGAACGTCGCCGGGGCGCTAGCGATCGGGGTCGTGCTGGGCGTTGGCGACTCGCTGGGGCCGGACAGTCTGCCCCGTGCGGCCATCGCGACCGGGTTCCTTGGCTCGTTCACCACGTTTTCGACCTGGATGTACGAAACGTGGCGGCTGTGGGAGGAGGGCGGACGGCTGGTGCCGGTATTCAACGCGGCGGGGGCGCTGGTGGCAGGGGTAGGCGCGACCGTTGCCGGGTTTGTCGTCGCGGGAGCCGCGACGGGTTAGCTGTCGGGCGGCGTAGCCGTGACGAGGCGCCAGTAGACGTAGACGCCTGCGAGGAACGTGGCGGCGGCCATGAGCTCAACCGACTCTTCAAGCACGAAGTCCATGAGGAAGAAGCCGGGGATTTCGCCGTCGAGGAAGCGGTTGCTGAGGCGTTCGCCCACGCGGATGTAGAACTCGTCGTAGGAGCGGAGGACCGACGTGCTGGCAGCGAGCGCATAGAGCAGCCCGCCTGCGATGAGGTAGAGGCGTGTCTGGGCATAGCGGAAGGGGACATTCCAGAAGCGCAGGAAGGCGAAGATGGTGGGCGCAACCATGACGCTGAAGAAGACGGCTTCGACGTACATCTTGTCCCAGCCGAAGAATTGCGGGAAGTAGGCGCCCAGGATGTGGCGCGGGTCCCCGGGGTCTTCGATGAGCATGAGCGAGAAACCGATGGCGATAAGCAGCCAGAAGTAGGTGGCGTGCCGCTCGCCCCGCTGTTGATGGATGCCGGACAGGCGGGCCGCAAAGATGATGACGGCGGCGATCAACAGCCACTGGAGCAGTTCGACGGGGCCGCGGTTGCGGAAGGCGTGCCACCAGAACCCCTGGTCGGACGAGAGCCCCCAGGCGTTCGTAAAGTCGACCACGTAGATGCCGACCCAGAACGCGGCGACCGTGAGGAGCGCGGCGGCGATGATGGCGAGCGGCGGCCAGTGCTCGGCGAAGCGGAAGGTGCGGAAGAAGTCGGCGACGAAGCGGCCGGTGTAGCGAAGGCCGGAGAGTGCCGCGCGGTGAGGCGTGGAGAACGAGGTCACGAGTAGTCGCCTGCGTGGAGATGGGCCATCCGGGGCTGCCCAACATCGTAGGCCGCTGGTGCCTTAGGCGGCGTGCGGGAAAAGGAAAGCCGGGTGCGGCCAGCCGTCGCGCGAATCAGGCGGC
>SKSF01000186.1 GCA_007118095.1 Dehalococcoidia bacterium | reverse complement strand
GGTCGGGTTCTTCGACGAACTCGTTGCGGACGCAGACGAAGGCGTCATCTTCGCCGGCGGGGACGGTGATGTTCCCGGTCTGCCAGTCTGTCACGGCGTCGCATTGCTCACCGGCATCGATGAGGGCGTAGCTGACCACCCACTCGCTGCCGGGGGAGTCCTGGGTAACGACCTGGTCTTCGGCGATATCCACTTCGTCAACGGTTGTGGAGCCGGGGAAGGGGTCGATGGTCCAGGTGCGGCCGTCGGGCGAGATGAAGCCGGAGACCTGGCCGATGGCGCCGGCGTCCCCATCATCGACGAAGGCCTCGATGATGATGCCGCGAGTTTCGGGTTCGGGTTCGGTGTAGGTGTTGCGGATACAGACCGTGAGGTCGTCTTCGCCTGCGGGGACAGAGATGGAATCGCCCGCGGTCCAGTCCGTGACGGCGGAGCATTCCTGGCCCTCTTCGATCACTGCCATTTCCACGGTCCAGTTTTCGAGCCCGCCATGCTGGTCGAGGATGGAGGTGTCCTCGGTGACCGCCTGGGGCGCGTCGGCGACATCGGAGGCGGTGACGTTGCCGTGGCCGTCGTCAATGTCGATGAGGTACGGCGTTTCGCTGTGGGGCGACACGTCCACGTTGACTTCGGTAACGGGCGTGGGGGGCTCGTCGCCGGCGACTTCTTTTTCGATGGTGATGTCGCGGGTGACCGGTTCGGGTTCGACGTCGCAGCGGTCGAGGTCGAGGGCCTGCCAGGCATGGGATTCGAAATTGCCGCGGCTCAGATATGAGCCGCCCCCAATCTGCGTCATCACCGCTGCGGCGAACTGGCGTGCATTGGAAAGGCTCCCGAATGCGTTGCGCATCTGGGAATCAGCATCGCCATCCCAAACGGCGTAGACGCTCATGCCGGCGGCGCGGGCGCTGTTAGCCTCCGCAATGGCAGCGTTCGCCTGCTCGACCCAGAAGTCCGGGTCATCGAGGTCATCGGTCTCCTCACGGGGCCAATTCCCGGCGCCGTCGCTAAACACAAACATCACACGATTCTCGACGCCCGCGCGGAGATGCGCCCCTGCATCGATGCCAGCCGCGAGAGCCGTTTCACCGCCGGGTGCATCGAGCTGCGTGAGCTGCGTCCACGCGGCAGCGCCATCCTCGATGTAACTTGCACCGGCGGGATGTGTCGCTGCCTCCGCGAAGAGCGTGATCTTGTATACGCCATCCGCAAAGCCATTGCGGTCCTGGTCGTAGAGGTCAACGAACCCACGAGAGCGGTATTGCGTGTGGGTGAAGTCACTGGCTACAGATCCGGAGCCATCGAGGACGAAGCTAAAATCGCCGGATTCGCAGATGGCACCCGTGGGAGTGGTGTTGGCTGTGCCGGCGTTGAGGTCGGCAATGGCGTCGCTTACCTGCGCGGCAGTGGTTGTCTCGTCACCACCGGATTCGTCGTTTTCGGCGCCTTCCTCTTCGTTTTCGTTTCCTTCTCCGGGGTTACCCTGCTCGCCGCCCTCATCGCCGCTCGTCGTGGCGGCGGGCGCTTCCTTCGTGGCTTCCGCCGGTGCAGGCGTCGGCGCAGGGGGTGTCACGACCTCGCCGGAGAGGCCGACATTGTCGACGCGTGCGCGGTCGTCGGGGCCAGTGGTGGTGCGGAAGCGGACATCGACAAAGGTATCGTTGGCTTCGGGCGGGAGGGTGACCGATGCGGCCTGGCCGGAGGCCGCCTCGGCCTCGCCGGGGAGGGCGTGTGCGCTGAGGACCTGCCATGCGCCGCCTTCGGTCGCGCGCCATTCGACGACCAGTTCACCGGGTTCGGCGGTAGTGGTCTCGTAGCCCCACGAATACTCGAGCTGGATGTCCTGGAGCTCTGCGGTGTCCTGGCCGGGGCGGGTGATGCCACAGCCGCTATCGAGGTGGACGTATCCGTCGCGGACTTCATTGGACGACGAGTCTGGCCCGCATTCGCCGCCGGTGGCGGTGTCCCAGCCGGGAATGTTGGTGGTGTCGCCGACGCTGAAGTCGTCGAAGAAGATGACCTGCCGTTCGGCGCCGGCGTCGGCAGTTGTCCTTAAGACAAGGAGTGCGAGAACCCCGAGGACGAGTGCTGTGAGGACGGCGGCGGTGATGCTCCGCCGCTGTTCTTGTGGTCGAGGGATCCGCACGCTCATAGGTGGCCCTTTGCTCCCGGCGGTACTGTCTGCGCAGTGCCCCCGGATGCAGCGACGCACGTCGCCTAGATAGACAACAGTGCGACGCCGCCGCCCGGGGAGGCGGCGCGAACGTTTTTGGATGCTAACCGCAGGTTTACATGAAACGCAACCGACGAAAACGGATCATGTACTCCGTCGTGCCTTCCTGGCGCGAAAATCGGGGAAAACCATGACATCGAGATGCCCGAAGCATCGCAGGATGGTAGACAAAGCCGTCAATGGGGTGGAATTGAGGCTGACGGACGGCGACACCGTCGCGGATTGTCACCACTGCGTAAAGCGAGTGGAAACGCGGCGAAGTTGAAAATCGACAGTTATGTCCTGGAGAAGGTGTGACGAATAGTTGACAGGGGGAAACCGCTTTGTAAGAGTTGCGCTCGCTGGTGTCTTTAGGAGCACCTGCCCAACCCGCACCTGTGGATTCTGCAGGAGGTTCACGGCGAGATGGTGATACGGAGCGGCATTTCGTCCGACGGGGAGACGCACCATGCGCGAGTGCGGTTTCCCGCCTTCCACGAGTGGTGGAGAGGCACCGCCCGGGACCGGAAAGGGAGCCGGCCGATCGCGTAGTTCCCCGCCAATGAGACGTTCAGCCAGCAACCAGCGGGGCGGCGGAGCCGCCAGGGCCCGTGGTCACGGGGAATCGTGACCGCATACACATCTCCAGGAGAGACAGAAGCAATGCGAAAGATCTTTGGTGGATCGCTCGTCTTCTCGCTCGTTGGCGCCGTCGTGCTCGGTGGCGTCTTCGCGTGG
>SKSF01000102.1 GCA_007118095.1 Dehalococcoidia bacterium | reverse complement strand
GTCCGCCTCACGAGCGTGAAGAACGCCTCCTGGCGGTCCGGCGCTACAAGCGGTTCGTGACGAGGCGTGATCCGCACAACAGCCGAGACCACTTTCGGCGGCGGGTCGAACGCGTCGGGTGGAACCGTGAACAGGATCTCTGCGGTCGCGTAGACCTGGATCCCGATGCCGAGTAGCGAATAGTTTCCCGGCGCTGCGGCAATTTCCTGTGCCACCTCGCGCTGCACCATCACCACCATGTCGCGCGGTGCCGGCGGCCGTTCGAGGAAGCGCCGAATGATGGGGCTTGCCGCGAAGTACGGGAGGTTGCCTACCACGACGTAGCCGGAATGATTCGCGACGAGCCCGGCGATATCGATGTCCCGGGCGTCCCCTTCCAGAATCTCGACGCCTGGCCGGTCGCGAAAGAGGTGTCGCGTGTGCTTGATCATGCGCTCATCCACTTCGAGCGCGGTCACCTGCTCGTAGCGGTCCGCGAGCGCGCGAGTGAGCCGGCCGGTCCCCGGGCCGATTTCGATGACCAGTTCGTCTGAACGGGCGCCGACCGCATCTGCGATCGCAGCGAGTACGTCTTCGTCGTGAAGGAAATGCTGTCCGAGCGATTTTCGCGCTGCAGGGGATGATGAACGGCTCACCGTTGAATCGTAGGCATGCCGCGATCACTCAGTCGAGGAGGTAGCTCTCGAACGTCTCTGTGCACGAAAGGTGCTCCACCGAGGTGTTTCCCCGGTCACGCCGCAAGCCTGTGTCCGCCGTGCTGTGTACCCGGGGTTACACATTCATGTCCCCGGGAAGATAGCGGACGAATCGGTCACGCGGAGACGTTCGTCCGGGAATTCGAAATACGGGCTGTGCACCTGTCGTCGAACTGCGTCACCGGCTTGCCCGCCGTATCGCAGCTCTGGCCCGGTTGGCTGCGGCACCCGAAGCATTCCACTTATGGCTGCTTCTTTCCAGACCTGACCAGGTTCGTGGCGCTCCGTTGCGCAGGACCGAACCATCAACACCGCAGTACGGGGGCAGTCCCGAAAACGACAGCCCTCGGACAGGAATTCGACCCCGCTATAGCGGATTGCGGGTGCAGGGCACCGCTAGCTCCCCGTCTAGCACAGCCACTCTCAACGCTACCGAATGCATGTTCGGATCGTCAAATCCGCCGGCATGCCACCTTTTGCTTCGGTTAGGCCTGGATCGTCATGAGCACCGCGCCTGCGCTCACCCGGTCCCCGTCTTTCACGGCCACGCTCGTGACCGTCCCCGCGGCCGGTGCCCGCATCTCGTTGTTCATCTTCATCGACTCGATTACCAGGACCACATCGCCCGCTTCCACCTGGTCGCCTTCGGACCGGATCACTTCGACGATCGAGCCTGTCATCGGCGCCAGGATCCGGTGGAGGCCCGCCTGCGCGTCCTGTTTCCGGTCGCGGTTCGCCAGGGCCGGCCGCCACCGTTCAACCGCGTAGTCGAAGCTATGGCGGCCAACGGTCACCAGCGCGCCACCGCGCTTCCGCTCCAGGTAGAGCTCCTGCGGCTCGTTATCGAGCATCAGCATGTAGAGACCCGAGTTACCCACGCGGTCAAGGGTCGCGACACGCCATGCGTCCTCGCCTTCCCGGCGGATACGGATGATGTCTTCATCCCGTTCAATCTCAAGTGTGACCTCGGACCGGTCACTGTAAATCAGATACTTTTCGGCCATCGTCCCATCCCGGAGCGTACCAGGTCTCCCGTCATCTTCTGTCGCCAGGCGCTGGTGCGCTGTGGCGCGGTCCCATCGGTCGCGGGTGCTGCCGCGGTGGGCTTCTCCGCGACACCGTTGGTGTCTCCAGTCACCAGCAGCAGCGCGGCTATCGCTGCTGCTTCTTCCTGTTGTTCGAGCGGTTCCTCGGGCAACACCCGGTGCCGGTCCAGGAACCCGGTATCGAACGTCCCCGCTTTGAAGTCCTCCTGTTCGAGGATCTGCAGCAGGTACGGGATATTGGTCGCAACGCCGACGACGCGCATCTCCGTGAGTGCCCGCCGCATGCGGTCGCGCGCGCCTTCGCGGCTGCGCCCCCATGCCGTCACTTTCGCGAGCAACGAGTCGTAATACGGCGTGATTTCCATGCCATCGTAGAGCGCGCTTTCCACCCGGATACCCGGGCCCGCCGGCTCACGTGCAAGCACAAGCTGTCCCACAGAGGGCAGGAAGTTGTTAAACGGGTCCTCGGCGACGATCCGGCACTCCATCGCCCAGCCGCGCGTCATCAGCTCGGTTTCGTCGTACGGCAACTCGTTGCCCGCAGCCACGAGCATCGCGTCTTTCACCAGGTCGACGCCCGTCGTGATCTCCGTTACCGGGTGCTCAACCTGCAGACGGGTATTCATCTCGAGGAAGTAGAAGTTGCCCTCTTCCGTCAGGAGAAACTCCACCGTGCCGACGTTGTGGTAATTCGCTGCCCGGGTGATCTTGGTAGCCGCACGCGCGATAGAGCGCCGCAGGTCGGCCGTCACTGCCACCGACGGGCACTCTTCGATCAGCTTCTGGTGCCGCCGCTGGATGGAACATTCGCGCTCGCCGAGCTGCACCACGTTCCCATGGTGGTCCGCAATCACCTGCACTTCGATGTGGCGTACGGGCTGCAGGTTCCGTTCGACATAAATCGTCGGGTTGCCGAAAGCTGCCTGCGCTTCCTGCATCGCCTGTGCCGCGAAACGGCGGACCTCGTCCTTGTTGTCCGCCATCCGGATGCCGCGGCCGCCCCCACCGGCAGCCGCCTTGATCATCACGGGGAAGCCGACCTCGCTCGCGATGCGGACCGCATCGTCCACGGTCTTCACGTTGGTGCTGCCGGGCACGACAGGAACTCCCGCCGCTTCTGCGACCTGTCGCGCCTGGATTTTGTCCCCCATGATGCGGATGGACTCCGGCGACGGGCCGATGAATGTCAGGCCGGCATTGATGCAGGCCTCCGCAAAGGCGGAATTCTCCGCAAGGAAGCCATAGCCGGGATGGATGGCGTCCGCCCCGCACTCCTTCGCGACTTCCAGGATGCGGTCGATATTGAGATAGCTTTCCCGGGCGTCGGCCGGGCCCACCAGGCGCGCTTCGTCCGCGTACCGTACATGCGGCGACAACCGGTCGACTTCGGAATAGATGGCCACCGAGCGGATCCGCAGGTCGCGGCACGCGCGGACAATCCGCAGCGCGATCTCCCCCCGGTTGGCGACGAGGACTTTACTGAACATCGATACTTCTCAAGACTACGTGTATAGGCGCAAGCATACGGGCTCAAGGCGATTAGAGGCGAATAGCCCGCGTGAATAACCTCAACCATGCTTGCTGGTCTCCCCGCGCCTGCGCGTCTACGCTGAGAGACGTGGACGATCATGCACTTCGCGTCCTTGAATACAACAAGGTGCTCGACCTTGTCGCGTCCGAGGCCGCGTTTTCGCTCGGTCGCGAAAGGGTGCTCGCGCTCGCACCCCGGACAAGTGTACGCGATGTGCGCGAAATGCAGGCAGCAACCGCCGAAATGCTGCGCCTCCACGAGATGGGCCTTGAAGTGTCCTTCGCTGGCGCCCGCGACCTCCGCCCAACCCTGCGCGCTGCGGAAATAGGTCAAATCCAGGAACCGGGCGCGCTGCTCGAAACGGCGAACACGCTCAAGACCTGTGTTCGCGCCCGCCGCCTGCTCGAACCGCTGCGCGACCGCGTGCCTCGCCTCGCCACCATTGCCGAGCGCATTGCCGACTTCTTCCTGTTCACCGACGGCGTCGATTCCGCCATCACCGACCGCGGCGAAGTGGCCGACAGCGCCAGCGAGGCGTTGGCGACCGCCCGCCGCGAGCTGCGCCAGGCCCAGGCACGCCTCGACCAGCGTGCACAGTCCGCGATGCAGGACGCTGTCCGCCGCGGTATTGTGCAGGACGCCGTCCTCACCGAGCGCAATGGCCGCAAAGTCATCCCCGTGCGCGCCGAGCAGCGCGGGCAGCTCGCCGGCATTGTCCATGACGTTTCGTCGAGCGGCGCGACCGTGTTCATCGAGCCGATGGGCGTGGTCGAGTCCGGCAACGAGGTCCGAGAGTTGCAGGTGACCGAGGAACGCGAGGTCCGCCGTGTCCTCCAGCGTCTCACCGACACCCTGGGCAGGATGGGTGAAGACGCCACTATGGCGCTGGGCGCGCTTGCCGAGCTCGATGAGCTCGCAGCCAAGGCGCGTTACGGTGCCAGGGCAGACGCCGAGCTGCCCGCACCGGCTGACGATGCCGCCTGGCTCAGCGACACCGGCGCCACGCGCATCGTCCGTGGCCGCCATCCCCTGCTCACTGGCAATGTCGTTCCCATCGACCTGGAGGTCGGCGGAGACTTCCAGGGCATTCTCATCACGGGGCCAAACACGGGCGGGAAAACGGTCGCGCTCAAGACGCTGGGCCTGCACACGCTCATGGCCCAGTCGGGAATCCCTGTGCCCTGCGACCGTGGCAGTACCTTCCGCATTTTCGAACATATCTATGCCGACATCGGCGACGAGCAGTCGATCGAACAGTCCCTGTCCACCTTCTCGTCGCACATGAGCAACATCATCGGCATCCTCGATGTTGCCCGCGAAGACACGCTCGTCCTCCTCGATGAGCTTGGCGCGGGCACCGACCCGGCTGAAGGTGCGGCGCTCGCGCGCTCTGTCATCCAGACCTTGCTCGACCGGGGATGCGTTTTCGTAGCTACCACCCATCACGGCGAACTCAAGGTCTTCGCCCACAACGAGCCACGTCTGCGCAATGCCAATGTGGAATTTGATGTGGCGTCGCTGAGCCCGACCTACAAGCTCACGATCGGACTTCCCGGCCAGTCGAACGCCCTGGCGATTGCGCGCCAGCTCGGCCTCTCCGAAGAGGTTCTGCAGGTGGCGGAGGACCAGCTCGGCCCTGAGCACTTCGAAATGGAACGGCTGCTCGACGAGATCCGGTCCGAGCGTGCCGCCGCTGCCGATGCCCACCGCCGCGAACGCCAGGCGCGCGAAGAAAGCGAAGAGCTCCGCCGCAGCCTGGCCGCCGACCGCGATCAGATCGACGAAGAACGCATTTCGGTCCTCGAAGACGCCCGCCGCGACGCCGAGCGGGAGCTTGCCGCGATCCGGGGCGAAATCGAATCATTGAAGCGCCGGCAGGCACGTTCTGGCTTCGACCCCCAGGCCGCCGACGAGACGCTGAAGCGCATCGATTCGCAGATCGGCAACATGCGCACCCGCGAAAAACCCCGGCGCAAGGCGGTCGAGACGCCCCCGCAGGTGCGTGAGCTGCAGCCAGGTGACCGCGTCCGCGTCCGCGATATCCCGCAGGAAGGCGAAGTCAACGGCCCCGTCGGCGAAGACGGCCGTGTCGAAGTGCAGTTCGGCGGGCTCCGCATGAAAGTCAGCGTTGACCGCATCACCGGCGTCGAATCGAAAACAGCCGGCGAACGCGTGGAACTCCCCCGATCCGAACCGGCTGGTCCGCCCGTTTCGGTCGAGCTCGACCTCCGTGGTCAGCGGGCCGAGGAGGCAGTGCTCCGCTGCGAGTCCTACCTGGACGACGCATTTCGTGCAGGGCTTCCGTCGGTACGTATCATTCACGGCAAGGGGACCGGCGCCCTCCGCTCCGCCATCCGCGAAGCGCTCGCAAGCAATCCGCTCGTCCGCCACTACGAAGCGGGCAAACCGAACGAAGGCGGCGACGGCGTCACCATCGCTGCACTGGCAGGCTGACATGGCCCGGAAAGGCGCGTACCAGGGCGGTTTCGACTTCGGAGAGGACGACACGCTGCCCGCCGATGCGCCGCTCGCCGCCCGGATGCGCCCGCAGACGGTGGACGACATCGTCGGCCAGGACGAGGTTGTCGGGCCCGGTACTCTGCTGCGCAAAGCGATTGAAACGGGCCGGCTGCCGTCGGTCATCCTCTGGGGCCCGCCAGGATGCGGGAAGACGACACTCGCGCGGGTCCTCGCCAACCACATCGACGCCCGGTTCGAAAGCGTCTCGGCTGTCGGTTCCGGCGTGGCCGAACTCCGCCAGGTCATCGCCGGCGCGAAAGCCGAACGCAAGGCCGGCAAGCGCACCGTCCTCTTCATTGATGAGATCCACCGGTTCAACAAGGCGCAACAGGATGTCGTGCTCCCCCACGTGGAAGACGGCACGGTCACCCTCATCGGCGCGACCACCGAAAACCCGTCGTTTGAAGTCATCGCGCCGCTGCTCAGCCGTGTGCGTGTTGTCCGCCTTCAGCCGCTCGGCGAAGACGCACTCGGGTCGCTTGTCGACCGCGCGCTGGCGGACGAACAGCACGGTCTCGGGGGGCGCGGCTTTTCGATTGCAGCGGATGCACGCGAGGCACTCCTCGCAGGAGCCGGCAGCGACGCCCGGGCAGCGCTCACTGTGCTCGACCTCGCGGCCGGGATGGCCGAATCCGAAGCCGAGGCCGTCATCATCGCCCCGCATGTCCGCCAGGCCCTGCAGGATCGCCGACCCTATCACGACCGTGCCGGCGACGCCCATTACGACACCGTTTCAGCTTTCATCAAGTCCATCCGCGGCTCCGACCCGGATGCCGCGCTCTACTGGCTTGCCCGCATGCTCGAAGCCGGCGAAGACCCCCTCTTCATCGTGCGCCGCATGGTCATCCTGGCAGCCGAAGACGTCGGCCTGGCCGACCCGCACGCGCTGAGCGTTGCCACGGCGTGTCAGCAGGCGGTCCATTTCATTGGCCTGCCCGAGGGCTACCTTCCCATGGCCGAGTGCGCCGCCTACCTGGCGCTCGCCCCGAAGAGCAACAGCGCCTACCTTGGCTACCTGGCGGCACGCGAAGCCGCCGCCGCGACTGCCGATGAGCCGGTCCCGATGCACCTGCGGAACGCGGTCACGGGGCTCATGCAGTCGTTCGGCTATGGACAGGGATACCGCTACGCACACGACGAACCCGGTCACGTCGCCCGCGGCGAAACCTACCTGCCGGGGCCGGCGGCCTCGCGCGGCCCGTTCTACCGTCCCGGACGGCTTGGCACAGAAGTCGAACTCGTGCAGCGATGGCGCCAGGTTCGCGGCGAAGACGAATCGTCTTAAACGGCTCGCGCTTGCCGCTTGGCGTCCCGGGCGCGAGACTTCCGGGGGCTGCGCGAACCCACAACGGTGCGCCCGCCAAACGTAAACACCACCGCGGAGTGACCGGTGAAGATCGAATACCTCTATTCCACATCCGTCGGCCGCCAGCCCGAAGTTGAAGAGGCCGTCAAACTCGCGCTCGAAGCCACCGGCGTCGAGGCCGACGTCGACTACATCGAAATAACCGACTCGGAAGCGGCCCACCGGGCAAAATTCCTGGGTTCCCCCACGATCCGCGTCAACGGTATCGATGTAGAGTACGGCGACCGCCCGCCCGAGGAATACCAGGCCGGCTCGCGCTACTACAACACGCCGGAAGGCTGGAAACCGTACCCCCACGCCCGCCTTATCGCCAACACCATCCTGGAAGTGCTCGACAGGGAGAAGCCGGCATAGCCCACGCGGGCTCGTTGGGCTGACATGCGGGCAGGAGGCGGTTGTGGCCGCAAGACAGGTTTTTGAGCAGCTCGATGCGGACGCCGTCGCGGCCATCGCCAGGCTGTTTGGCGTCGAACCCGTGGTTGAGCCCTATACGCCCGACGGCTCGCCTGTCTACCGCGTCGAGCCCGGCGGCCCGGCCGATGGCGTCAAGATCATCCTCTGGCCGTCACTCCACCGCGTCGACGTGGCGAGCGTCGGCGACCACGCCTGGGTGATGAAGTCCGTCGGTCACGTGGAAGTCATCAGCGGCGTCGAAGTGGTGTTCCGCCCGGTCGGGTTCAAAGGGTTCCTGTTCGTATCGGTGAACGGCTGGATCAATATGGTCGTCGGTTAGGCTTCGAGCGGTTGCGTCCGGATCTTCAAGTGGCAGGCATCGTTGTGTCGGTGCAGGATCGGCCGTCCCTGGCGGTCCAGGCGGATTTCGCTGACACCGGCGTTTCCCGAGCGGAACCCCTGTGGCTTGTTGACGTAATCCAGGCCCAGCACCGCATGGCATGCCGCGTTGATGAAACCCCCGTGTGTCACCACGGCCACGTTCCGCCCGTCCGCCTGCAGCCGTTCAAGCGCGCGCTGTGCCCGGGCGAACAGGACGTCGCGCCCCTCTTCGCCGGGTATAGATGGCCAGGTCCCATCGCGCGTGACCGCGATGCCAGACTGCGAGAGATGCGGGAACCGCTCTCCGATCTGTTGCCGTGTCAGCCCGCTCAGCTCCCCGTGGTCGTATTCCACAAGGTCCTCGTCCAGCTCGACTGGAATCCCAAGGCGTTCCGCGATGATGTCCGCGGTCATCCTCGCCCGCTGGAGGACGCTTGAAACGACCCCCTCGATGGGCGGTTCCGCGTACGCGAGCGCCTCGGCCGTCTGGCCCGCCTGCTGGCGCCCCAGTGCGGTCAGCCCGACGTCGAGCCGGCCCTGGATGACGCCGCTCGCGTTGCCTTCGGACTCGCCGTGCCGGATGAGCAGAATAGGCATGGCTACGCTCCTGTCCCCGTGCGCCTGACAGGCATCGGCACGCGCAATTCCCAGCCATCCGCGAAGCGGTTCCCGAAGAACAGGATTTCCATCCCCTCGATATCGCCGGAGTGCGGATGCTTGCGAGCAATCACGCCGTCATCAATTTCTTCCGATAGCTGGGCCGGATATGGTGGTGCTGTACAGAGCCAGAGCACGTCGCCGTCCCGATCGTACGCCATCATCAGCGTTCCCACATGCTCTTCCACGTGTCCACCTTTTGGGACGCGTACACCGTCACCACCCAGTAGCGGTACCCGGCCAACCCTGGCACCCGGTCCGCGCGGACGACGACACAGACGAAGCACCCGTCCCGGAAATCCGGCCAGAAACGTACCAGCCCGATCTCCGGGCGGTCAGCCCGCTGGTCGACCAAATCCGGATCTGTGATGGTCGCGCCCGCGAGCGTGTGCAGACGCCCGTCAAACTCCGGGTGCCACGTCAGCACCGTACGTTCGCGTTCATCGTCCAGGGCGACAGTCGTCCCCAGCGCCGGGCAAGGGAAGGCCGCCATCGCCCGGTTACTCGGTGAGGCGTCGATACAGCGTTGGCAGGCGGCTCGGCAGCGCCTCGATGTCCGCGACCACCTCATACCCCATGTCTTCGCACATGGTCTTCAGGTAGTCATGGCCCGCACGGTCGACCGTCAGGGCAAAGGGTGTGATCCCGTCGCGCTTGGCCTCGTTGAGTGCCTGCTTCGTGTCGTGGATCGCGTACTCTTTCTCTGTTCGGTCTCGCCCATAACCGTGGTCCTGCGGCCGCCCGTCGCTCAACAGCACCAGGATCTTCACCTTCGCTTCGGTCAAGTTGAGCTTGTGGGTCGCGTGACGCAGCGCCGGGCCCATACGTGTCGAACGAATAGGCGTGATGTTATCCAGCCGCTGCTTGATTGGCTGGTCCAGCCGCTCGTCGAAATCCTTGATCACAAAGAACTCGACATTGTCACGCCCGTATCCGCTAAACCCGTAGATGCCGTACTGGTCGCCGATGGTCTCCAGCGCCGTCATCAACAGCACCGCCGACTCCTTTTCGAGGTCGATGATGCGCTTCGGCGGCGTTGCGAGCTCCTGCCGGCGCTTCGAAACCCACCAGCTCAGGTACTTCCGCGGATCGTCGTCATAATCCCCGTCGTCCTGCTGCCGGTCGCGCTTGTTGATCTCTTCATCCGTACTCGCCGACATATCGATGAGGAATGCGACTGCGACATCCCGCTCGACCTTGTTCCGCCGCCAGTACAGCTTTTCGTTCGGGTTCACGCCCGCCTTGTGCTCCACCATCCACTCGATGGCCTGGTCAAGGTCGATGTCCTCACCGTCTGGCAGCCGCTTGATCTTCCGGAACATTTCGGGCTTCAGGAGCTCGAACTGCTTGCGCGTCTGCTGGACGAGGCCGGCATGCTCCCGGAGCGTGTTTTCGTAGAAGTTCTCCTCACCCGCCTGCAGCTTCGACTCCTTCACGGCGCACCAGCGTGGTTTGTAGTCCTGCGCGCGGAAGTCCCACTCGTCGTAGTAATACACCGTGACGATGGGCTGCAGCGGCTCTTCGCCTTCTCCCTCGCCCGTGCTGCTGTCGCTGGTCGGCTCGCCCTCGCCCTTTTCATGGTCCTTCTCGGAGGCCGGCGTGCCAGCCTCTTTCATCAGGTTCGAAAGGAACATTCCCGAGCTGCTGTCGATGTCGCCTTCCATGAGCGAATCGAGGTCGATTTCGGCGCTCTTCTCCATCAGCTCCGCGAGCTGTTCCGGTGTCAGATCCGCCGGCGACATCTCACCTGCGTCGCCGCCCTCAGCGCCGTCCCGCAGCTTCATCAGGAGCTGCACCAGCTCTGGCTTGAAGTCACCGCGGAAGTCGACCGGTTCAGGGCTGCTGTAGTCGGCTTCGCCTTCCTCGCCTTCCTGGCCCTCACCTTCGCCCACATCGCCGAACTGCGGCTGGCCGCCTTCGCCGCCCATCTCGCCGCCTTCCATCGGCATCGCCTGGCCGCTGCTCTCCATCGGCTCAACGTTGCCCCATTCGCCCTCGGCGAGCTCCTGTGTCGCGACGTTCGGGATCGACGACGCCAGCGTGTACAGGCGCATCGTCGCCTCTGCCGCGTCCTCGACTGTTGCCTCCGGCCGCAGCATCAGCTCCATGATCCCGAGCGCCAGCGCCATCGGCTGGCTGTGCTCCATCGGCCACTCGATGAAGTCGGATCCGCCAAGGCTCACACGCACCATGTTTTCGACGAATGCATCGCGCAACGGCATCTGGCGCGGCGAGGGACGCCGTTCCAGTTCTTCCTCCTGCATCCGGTAGAGGGGCTTGCGGATGCCCCCATATTCGCGCTTTACGGACGCGTCAATCCGCGTGTCTTCCGTAATGGTGAACAGGTCCGACGCAAGCTTCCGGTTCGGCATGAGGTCGAAGAACCGCTCCATGTCCGTTACGAAGCCGCTGCTTGTCTCCTCCCGCGCAGGCCGTTGCCGTTCGAGCACCACCGCCGGCCGGTCGAAGTCAAAATCGAAACTGCCGAACTCCAGGCGCCCGGCCTGGTGCGTCGCAAAGACCTTGAATGCCGCGAAATTTTCGTCTTTGTCGTGGTAGCGCTCCATCATCTCCGGGAGATAGATGGTCGTGCCTTCCGTGCTCGCGCGCTGCTCATCCGACCAGCCAATGCCCTTCTCGGCGAGCTGGGCTGTCGCGTGGACGTGGACATCGCGCCCCGTCAGTGCCTTGCAGTACATGCGCAGCACTTCGCCCACCCTGGTCAATTCGACCCGGGCGGAAAGGTTCTCGAGCACGTCCTCGCCGCGCGTCGACTGCAGGCGGAAATATGCCTCGCCGCCATCCCGGCTCGACTTCAGGATCTGCAGGCCTCCCTCGTGCCACGGGTCCAGCTCATCGAGCCGTACCACCTCGAGCACTGTCGGCGTGTTGATGATGAAGTCCATTGCCGCGTAGGGAGAGTAGACCGCGAGCTTCTCGCTCATCTCCACCACGCGGTGGTGCGTCGCCGGGTCGAGCTGGGCCATCGAGTTCGCCGCTTCTTCCAGGTACTGGAATGCGCTCCGGTTGTGCCCGCGCGCCACCTGCGCCGCCAGGAGAAGGAACCGTTCGCGCAACGGCTGGTGCACCTTGTGTACCAGCGGCGTGCCGCGCTCGAAGTACAGCCGTGAATCGGCCCAGCTCGACTGCGCAAGCTCCACGGCGTAGGTGATGAACGGGAGCCGGTCGTCCGGCTCCAGGTCACTGAGCACCTGCGGCGCGGCCGTCAGGCAGGCCGAAGCCAGCTCGTAGCTGTGCCGCGAAAGCTCGTCGACAAAGACCGCGAGCCGGGACGCCTGGCTGAGGCGGAGCACGCCGAAAAGATCGGGGCTCAGGTCATAGAACTGCGCGGCGAGCGCCGAGCTCTTCCAGTTGCCCTTGTAGAGTCGCCGTCCGAGGTCAGCCCACTGCCGGACATGGTCTGGGCCGATCATCCGGAGCGTCGCTGGCGCCGAGCGGACGAACGAGATGGCCAGCGGTGTCGAGTCGCCCGCCATTGACATGGCTTCATTTCCCAGGTGTTCGATGGCCGACCACGGCGTCGCCGGGTCAAATTCCGGCCCCGCCTTGAAGTACTCGGCCGCCGCTTCCCACGAGCGCAGGTTCAGGGCCGTGAGCTCCACGCCCGTCTCGGCCCACTGCTGCAGCTGGGTCGGGCTGAACCGTGGTGAAAGCGCCTTCAGCCCCGCTTCGAAGTGTTCGGTCAGTGGCCCCGGGAAGCCCGCGAGCCGGTCACGGTGTCGTGCTAGTAATTCGCCGGCGATGCTCATGCGCCCTCGCTTCCTGGCCGGGAGTCCCGGCTGTCCCGCACATATCTCAGCCTGTGAGCTGCCCGGAATGGCTCCGGAAGTTCCGGGTCGGATCCGGGTAATCGTAGAACGTCACGGAATCGTCCGTCGTGTCCCACACCGCGCACGAAAGCGCGAACTCGTTCCGGTGGTCCCGCGGGTCCCCCGCCGAACCAGGATTGATGACCAGTGTCGAGCCGAATCGGTCCGCCATCTGGAAATGCGTGTGGCCCACGATCAGCGTATCGCATTCGAGTTCGGCCGCCCGTTGCCAGATAGCCTCGTGCGGGTAGTGATAGTCGCGCCACGGCTCCCATGGTGACGAATGCGTCATGTGGACCAGCTTGCCGTCGAACTCGACGTCCATGCTGTAGGGCTGCTCTCGCAGCCACTCCACCAGGTCCTGCCGTACCTTGGGCGACGAAAGCGCCCGCTTGCCGTCCGGGCCCAGCAGGATCTCTTCGTGGTTCCCGAGGATCACATAGGCGCCGAGGTCTCGCAGCCGCTCGATCACCTCGTTCGACCAGCGGAACTGGAACACCGAATCGCCCGCACAGAAGAGGGCGTCGATGTCGCCCATGACTTCGAGCGCACCTTCCAGTCCGCCGATGTTGCAGTGGATGTCCGAGACGATTCCTGCGCGCATCGTTTACTCGAAGATCGAGGTTACGACCTCCTCGATGCTTCGCTGTACCTCGTGGTCGTCCGTGAGCGACCAGGTCACAGCCACCTGGCATGCGCGGCGCGGCGAGATGCCCTTCGCCATCAACTTGCCCGCATAGATCAGCAGGCGCGTACTCACGCCCTCGCCGAGGCCGTGCTCCCGGAGGTTTCGCACCTTCTCGCCCAGCTTCGCGAGGTCGCCAGCGAGCCCGGCGTCGATAGCGGCCTCGTGCTGGATAATCTCCATCTCGTGCTCGCGCGGCGGGTAGTCGAACTCGATTGAGATGAACCGCTGCCGCGTCGAATGTTTCAGGTCCTTCAGCGCGCTCTGGTAGCCCGGGTTATACGAAATCACCAGCAGGAACCCGTCGGCGGCCTCCACTACCTGCCCCTGTTTCTCAACAGGCAGCAAGCGCCGGTAGTCCGTCAGCGGGTGGATGAGCACCGTGGTGTCCTTCCGCGCTTCCACCACCTCGTCCAGGTAGCAGATCGCGCCCACCTTCACCGAGCGCGTGAGCGGGCCGTCGATCCAGCGCGTGCCCTCGGCATCTAGCAAGTAGCGGCCGACCAGGTCGCTGGCCGTCAGGTCCTCGTGGCAGGCCACCGTAATCAGCGGGCGCGGTGCGTTGTCGCCCGCGCCGTTCATCGGCTTGCCCAGCCGGTGCGCCATGTACTCGACGAAGCGGGTCTTCCCGCACCCCGTCGGCCCTTTCAGGAGCACCGGGATGCGTTGCTCATAGGCCGCCTCGAAGAGGGGAATCTCGTCGCCGATCGGGAGGTAATAGGGCTCCTCCGTGACCGAATATTCCTCGGCCTGCCAGATCGTGGCTTCTTGTCGCGTTGACGTCTCTGACAAAGCGGACTACCTCCCCGTCCCGGCCTTGTGCCGTGCTTGCAGTGCGTCCCATTCACGCTGGATGGTTGCCTGTAGCTCGTCCAGCGTCCCGTTGTTTTCGATGATGACGTCCGCTCGGGACGTGCGCTCCTCATTGCTGAGCTGCGAATCGATGCGTGCCCGCGCGGCTTCTTCGTCCAGCCCGTTGCGCTCGGCCAGCCGGGCGATTGCCTGTTCCGGTTCCACCGTCACCACCCAGATCTCGTCCGTCAGGTCTTCCCAGCCTGCCTCGAACAGCACCGCCGCCTCGAGGACGACCAGGGTATTCCCGGCAGCTTCGAACTCGGCAATCTTCTCTGTCGCCAGTTTGCGGATGCCCGGCCAAACGATACCCGTGAGCCGTTCCATCTCTTCCGGCTTCCCGAATACCTTGCTGCCCAGGACCTTCCGGTCGATGGTGCCGTCGCTTGCCACGAGGTCCTCGCCAAACGCGGCGACCACCTGGTCAAACGTTTCGGTACCGGGGTCGTATGTGCGGTGACCGAGCAAATCTGCATCGATCACCGGGACGTCGTGGTCGCGGAAAAACTGCGTGACGGTTGACTTGCCGCTGGCAATGCCGCCCGTGAGGCCGATGACGTACAAGCGAATCTCCGGTCTTGGCGCTGGCTGCGCGAAACTTCATGATAGCCGTGCCACTTCGTGCCCCGCAAACCACCCGCACAATCAGCCGGACGGGTCCGCCGATTCGACGATGCGAATGCGCGACCGTGGCACTGGCCGCTCGCATGTATCGCACTCATAGGTCACGCGCACCGGGTGACCGCACTCCTTGTCGATGAGCGACAGGTCATGTTCCGCGTGCTGCTGTCCCCAGGTCGATAGTGCGCCCACAATGACGCCCAGCCCGTGGCCTTTCGGCGTCAGGATGTATTCGGCTCGCGGCGGATGGTCACTGTAGAAGCGCCGTTCGATGATGCCTTCCCGCTCCAACAGCTTCAGGCGGTCCGACAGCAGGCTTGTCGTCACGCCTTCGACCGACTGCCGGAGCTGGCTGAACCGTGTCATGCCTCGCAGCAAATCGCGGACGATAAGCAAGGTCCACCGGTCGCCCACCACGTCGAGGGCTGTCGCCACCGGGCACCGGACCTGCCGGTCAAGCGCTGTGCGCGAAGCTCGTGTTGTTGCTGCCATGACGTCGAACGCACCCCTTCGTTGCACAGTGAAAGTCACTTGGCTTATAAAAGCAACATACACCATCGGACCTGGCCGATCACGGGGGCAAAACCATGGCTCCAGCAACTGACAACATCATCGAACGCGCCCGCCGTGGCGCCCGGCTCTCTGCGGACGAAGCACATGCGCTTGCCGACCATCACGACCTCGACGGGCTCATGCATGCCGCCGCGCCACTTCGGGACGAAGCCCACGGGAAGGTCATCACCTATTCGCGCAAGGTCTTCATCCCGCTGACGCACCTCTGCCGCGACGTGTGCCACTACTGCACCTTCGCCCAGCCCCCGAAACCCGGCGAACGAGCCTACCTCACGCCGGACGAAGTGCTCGAAATCGCCCGGCAGGGCGCGGCACAGGGATGCCGCGAAGCGCTCTTCACACTCGGCGACAAGCCCGAGCAGCGGTACAAAGTGGCCCGTGAGGAGCTTGACGCGCTCGGCTATTCGACCACCATCGAATACCTGGTCGCCATGTCGCGCCTCGTCCACGAAGAAACCGGCCTCCTGCCCCATGCCAACCCCGGCGTGATGACCCGGGACGAGATAGCTGGCCTGCGCGAGGTCTCCGTGTCCCAGGGGATCATGCTCGAGAACATCTCCGAGCGGCTCCTCGACAAGGGGATGGCGCACCACGGGTCCCCCGATAAGAAGCCCGAAGTCCGGCTCGAAACCATGCGCCACGCCGGCGAACTCCAGGTGCCGTTCACCTCCGGCATCCTCATCGGCATCGGTGAGAACCGTGCCGAGCGCATCGATTCGTTGCTCGCGCTCCGCGATCTCCACGAGCAATACGGTCACATCCAGGAGATCATCGTCCAGAACTTTCGCGCCAAGCCCGGCACGAAGATGGCGAACTGGCCCGACCCGGATCTCGACGACCTCCTCTGGACCATCGCCACCGCCCGGCTGCTCTTCGGCGGCGAGATGAACATCCAGGCGCCGCCCAACCTCAGCCCCGGTGTCTATCAGCGCATCGTGGGCGCCGGGCTCAACGACTGGGGTGGTGTGTCTCCTGTCACGCCCGACCACGTGAACCCGGAAGCCCCCTGGCCCCACCTGGAAGAGCTCCGCGAACGCACTGCCGACGCGGGCAAGCACCTGGCAGAGCGCCTGGCGGTCTACCCCTCCTACGCGCTCGATAGCGCCCGCTGGCAAGACCCGAAACTCGCGCCGGATGTGCTGGAATGCATCGATGCCGACGGCCTCGCGCGCATGGAAGACTGGTCGCCGGGCCTGGTGGTCGACGTCCCTGCTGGATACGACTTCGGCCCCACCCGTGCGCCGCGCGCTGCATCGGAACCGGTGAGCCCGGAGGTCCGCACAATTGTCGACCGCGCTCGCAGTGGCGAGTCCCTCGGCGAGTCCGAGATCGCAACGCTCTTCCGTGCCCGTGGCGCCGACTTCGAACACATTTGCGATGCCGCGGACGCCCTCCGCCAGGAGGTCTGCGGCGACACCGTGAGCTACGTCGTCAACCGCAACATCAACTACACGAACGTTTGCTACTTCAAGTGCCAGTTCTGCGCCTTCAGCAAGGGCAAGCTCAGCGAAAACCTGCGCGGCACGCCCTACGACCTCGAAACCGAAGAGATCCTCCGGCGCGCCCGCGAAGCCTGGGAGCGCGGCGGCACCGAAGTCTGCATGCAGGGCGGCATTCATCCGGAATACACGGGCAACAAGTACCTGGAAATCGTCTCCGCCGTGAAGGAGGCGCTGCCTTCCATGCACGTCCACGCGTTCTCGCCGCTAGAGGTGTGGCAGGGCGCCGAGACACTCGGTATGAGCGTGCGTGACTATCTGCGCGAATTGCGCGATGCCGGGCTGGGGACCCTCCCCGGTACCGCTGCCGAGGTACTCGACGACGAAGTCCGTGCCGTGATTTGCCCGGACAAGATCAACACGGCCCAGTGGCTCGAAGTGATGGAGGCCGCGCACTCGGTCGGCTTCCAGACCACCACGACCATCATGTACGGCCATGTCGATGGCCCGGTGAATTGGGCGCGGCATCTGCTCGCTCTGCGTGGCCTCCAGGAACGCACGGGCGGCTTCACCGAATTCGTGCCGCTGCCGTTCGTCCATATGGAAGCGCCCATCTATCTCAAGGGCCGCGCCCGCCGTGGCCCCACATTCCGTGAGGCCGTGCTCATGCACGCTGTCGCGCGTCTGGTGCTTCACCCGCAGATCACGAATATCCAGGTGTCGTGGGTGAAGATGGGCGAAGCCGGGGTCAAGGCCTGCCTCCAGGCCGGGTGCAACGACCTTGGTGGCACGCTCATGAACGAAAGCATCACGCGCGCTGCCGGGACGCAACACGGGCAGGAGCTGCCGCCCCAGGAGATGGAGCGCATCATCCGTGAGATCGGCCGCACGCCGCGCCAGCGCCTCACCGCGTACGAAGACGCACCCGAGGAGCGGCGCGAAACCTCCTTCGCCGCCGGCGAGCTCGAACCCATCGTCCTGAGCCCTGCGAAGAAGTGGCAGCGCGACGGCGAAGAGCCGGTGCACCTGGTCCGCAACGGGTAGCCGCTCAGACCCACAGCGCCCCGGGTGACGAAACTTTTATCACATCAGGGCGCTATGGGGCGCCCGTAGGCTGGGCGCATGGTTGCCTTTGGAAGCCTGGAAACGGACGTTGAAATCCTCGTCAGCCTCATGCGCGAGCACGCGGAGACCTATGAGCTCATGTCACGCACCCGCGAAGTCCTGGAGCAGGCCATCGCGGATCCCGCCGACAGCGACACGCAGGAGCGCGTCTTGCGCACGTTGTGGGAGCTCGACAGCTTTGTCGAGGAAGACCTGGTGATTCACATCGCGAAGGAGGAGGACGTCCTCTTCCCCGCTTTGCGCGGCTTCACCGGTGAAATCGACCAGGTCGTCCGCGAAATGGTTGAGCAGCATGACGAGGTGCGCCGGTACCAGGATGCCGTGGAAGAAGCGTTGCACAGGCTTGATGCAGCGCATGTCGAAGTCGACGCATCGTTGGAAGCAGTGCGCGATGGGATCGCCGCCACCGCGGGCGCAGCCCGTCTCGAAGCGAACCAGGCCGAGGATATCCTCGACCGCGTGAAACGACTCGACTGGATGCTCCAGGGCCATTTCGGTGACGAAGAGGACGACCTGTTTGCCCCGGCCCTGCACCTGGTCAACGCAGCGACATGGGATCAGCTCGCGGTGAAAGCACGCCAACTCGACGCCTGAGCGAAGTGTCCTTGCGGGAAACCTACCGCGACGGCGGGCGCGGCTCCCAGCTCACGATCCCGACGGTGACGGGCTCCCACGAGAGCGCGAAACGCCCGTCCCGTTCGGTCACCACCTCGTCGATGAGCCGTTCGAGCTTTTGATCCTTCTCGCCGCCGGGATTCACCCACGTCTGCCGCCGCAGAAACGTTCGCAGGTCATCCTTCGACTCGTAAGACATCGCCGGGCGGGTGCTTAAACGCACCTCGAATACCCGGCCCCGGGCCAGCAGCAAAACCAGGAAGTCCGGCAGCGCTGGCAGCGTCGCCCGCGCCTCTCCGTGGACTTCAGGCCACAACCGGTCGAACAGCACCGTGGCTTGCTGATAACCCATCACGCAGACGCACAGCCGCCGTGCCGACGCCTCCATGGCGTCGAGAAACGCGCCGAACGCTTCGATATCCATGCCCACGTTCGCGATAAAGGCGACGTCGGCAGTCGGTGGCTCCGCCATCGGCCAGCGGTCGTTGATGATGCGGACGTTCTCGATGCCGTGCTCCGCCATCCCCCCGCGCATCACGTCCAGCATCCCGCTGGAGGGGTCGACGGCGGTCACTTCTCCGGCCTTCAGCGCGATGGGCAATGTATACCGTCCACCCCCGGCGCCAATGTCGAGCCATGTCTCCCCGGGCTCCACCAGCGACAGGACGGTATCCAACACGCCGTCGCCTGTCCGCCGGGGGTCGTCACGGAACGCGCCGGCCACCGGCCCATAGAAGTCCTGGCCGTCCGGGACCTCTCGAAAGCGGGCCACCTGGTCGGCATTCGCACGTACCCGGTCGGCCCACGCCGCTGTTGCTTCGTCGGCCGTCGGCCGCAATGGATCATGCATAATGGGCGATTCTACGCTGCGGCGTCACAAGCGGTGTCATAGCGTGTATTGCACGCCTGCCGGCTCCTGCGGTTCCTGTGCTACGCTCGCAGAAAATCCCACCCAGGTGCACCAGGACAAGATGGCAACGAAAAACGAACAGGAACCGTTCACCCGCATATCCGTCGAAGAAGCAAAGAAGAAGCTCGAAGCCGGCGAGGCCGTGATGGTGGACGTGCGCGAGCCGGACGAATACGCCGAAGTCCACGCATCCGGCGTCCGCCTCGTCCCCGTGAACAGCGTCATGAACGAAGTCCAGCAGATCCGCGACTTCGCCGGCGACAAGGAAGTCCTCTTCATCTGCAAGTCCGGCCAGCGCAGTGCACTCGCCGCCGAGTTTGCGACAGCCGCTGGCCTCAGTGACCGCGGCCTCTACAACGTCGAAGGCGGCACCGTCGCATGGGTCGAAGCCGGTTACGCGACCGGCGACGACTAGGCGCCAGACCCTGCTGTGACCGCCACGCACGCGGCACCGGGCCCACAGGCCGAAGAACGCTTCGTCGACCTGCCCGCCGGGAGATTCCGGTACCTCGAGTGGCCAGGCAGCGGCCCACCGCTGCTGCTCCTGCATGGCCTCGCGATGGTCGCAGAAGCATGGGAGCCACTCATACGCGAACTCGGCGATACCGGCCGTCGCATCATCGCACCTGACCTGCGGGCACACGGCCAGAGCCATCCCGCCGGGCGCCGCTACGACATCGATGCCTATGTGGACGACACCCTTGCCTTCGTCGATGTGCTCGAGCTGAGCCGCCCGGTCCTCGCCGGGCATTCGATGGGCGCGCGCATCGCCATGGTTCTGGCGGCCCGGAACCCGGGCGCCCTCGCCGGCGTTGTGATGGTGGATATCGGGCCAGAGGCGTGGAAGGCGAACTGGGAAGACGCCGTCGATGGCTTCATGTCGATGCCACGCGCCTTCCAGGGCGAGCAAGAAGCCATTGCCTACGCGTCGCGTGGCCGCGAGCTCAGCCCGGATGCCCGCCGCGTATTCCTCGCGCGCCTTGGCCCGGCGCCGGATGGCGCGCTCATTTGGCGGGCAGATGTCGACGCGCTCTGCGCCGCCGTGCGCTCCCAGCGCTCACGCAACTACTGGCGCGAGTGGGAGCGTATCGAACCTCCCGCGCTCCTCATGCGCGGCGAGCGCTCCCGGGAGCTCCGGCCGCACGTGTACGAAGCGATGCAGCGCCGCAACTCGCGTCCTGGGTTCGTCGAAATCCCCGGCGTCGGTCACAACATCCCGCTCAGCGCCCCGGACGCGCTCGCGTCCCACCTTGTGCGGTTTCTCGAGCGCCTCGAAGAAGGCTGATGGGTGCCGTCGGCATCGCTTGCCGTGGCAGCGTACGATAGGCCGCGTCCTGCGGCCCGGCGGTGAAATCCCCTGGAGCTGCCTGGCGGAGGTTGCCCATGCCCGAATCCTGGAAGAACTGGTCCGGCGGAATCGCCTGCGAGCCGGGCTCGATCGCGGCGCCCGCCCACGAAGCAGAGGTGCTCGGCCTCGTCCGGCTGGCCGCTGCCAGCGGGCAAACAGTGCGGGTGGTGGGGACCGGCCATTCGTCGATGCCGCTTGTCACGACCGACGGCGGCATCATGGTGTCCCTGGCGCGCATGCATGGCCTGCTCGGCGTCGACGAAACGATACCTGCCGCCACCTTCCGCGGCGGCACCAAGATCTGGACCATCGGCGACCCGCTCCTCGAACGCGGCTACAGCATGATTACCATGGGCGACATCGACCGCCAGGCGATTGCGGGCGCGCTCGGTACGGCGACCCATGGCACGGGGCGGTCGCTCGGAAACATCTCCAGCGCCCTGGTGCATGTGCGGATGGTCACCGGTTCAGGCGAACTCATCGAGTTCGACGCGGAGAGCGACCCGGAGACGTTTCCAGCCATCCGCGTTTCGCTCGGCGCCCTTGGCATCATCACCGCGGCGACCATCCGCGTCCTTCCGGCCTACCGGCTGCACGAAAAGGTCGAACGCGTGCCCATGGACACCTGCATGGCGAAGCTGGAGGAGCACATCGCCTCTAACCGGCATTTCGAGTTCTTCTGGCACCCGCCGGAGGACGTCGCCGAGATGAAGATGCTGAACCCGACCGAGGACGGGCCGGAAGCTGTAGCGGACCGGGAGGGCGAACGCATCGGTTGGAGCCCCCACATCATCCCCTCGGTGCGCGAGCGCCGATTCCATGAGATGGAGTATGCCATTCCCGCGGAGCACGGCCCGGAGTGTTTTGCCCGTGTCCGCGAACGCATGCGAGACAAGCATCCCGATGTCGGCTGGCCCGTCGAATACCGGACCGTTGCACCTGATGACGCCTATCTCAGCCCGCACGGCGGCCGCGATTCCGTGACTATCTCCATCCACCAGGCGGCGCGGCTCCCCTATGAGGACTTCTTCTTCGATATCGAGCCGATCTTCCGCGAGTACGGTGGCCGCCCCCACTGGGGCAAGGTCAATTCGCTCGGCCGTGATGAGCTCCGCTCCCTTTATCCGCAGTGGGATACGTTCGAACGCGTCCGGGACCGGCTCGACCCCGGCGGTGTCATGCTCAATCCGTACCTGCGCGGACTGTTCGTAAGCGGTTAGGCTGCCGACCGCCGGAACTCCCCGGCGGTCGCAAGGCAGGCACGGTTGCGGCCAGCTTCTTTCGCTCGGTAGAGCGCGCGGTCCGCGGCTTCATACGTCTCCGCGACGGAATCTTCCCGTGTGAGACCCCCGGAAACGCGGTCGGCAACACCTGCGCTCACGGTGACCCAGACGTGGGCAGTATCAGAGACCTCAAAGGGCGCGTCAGCAATAGCCCGGACGGCCCGTTTGCAAATCCGCATCGCCTCCTCGCCTCCGTCGGCCAGCAGAATGCCAAACTCCTCGCCGCCGACCCGCCCGAGCGGCGCATTTGCCCCGGCCACATCCTGGATCCGGCGCGCGACCTCCTTCAGCACGACATCGCCCGCCGGGTGCCCGAGTTCGTCGTTGATCGGCTTGAAGTGGTCGATGTCGAAGATTGCCATGGCGGCCGGCCGCATGGAGGTCGCGGCATGGAACCAGGCGCCCCGGTTCAGCGCACCCGTGAGGCTGTCGTGCCGTGCCAGGTATTCCACCTCGGCATGCTTCTGCTGAAGCTCCGCGTTCGCCTCGCGTAGTTTCAGCTCCCACGAAAGCAACCGGTCCGCCACCCGCAACCGCGATGTGAGCTCCGCGACGTCCAGCGGCTTCTCCAGGTAGTCGTCGATGCCCGATTCCAGAGCCGTCAGCCGTTCTTCGCGGTCGGTGCGCGCCGTGAGCAGGATGAAGTACGTGTACCAGTCCAGCCCCATGCCCCGGATCGCGTTGCACAGCTCGATGCCATCCATCCCCGGCATCATCCAGTCCGAGATCACCACCCGGTAACAGCCGCGCTCGAATGCATCCAGCGCCTCAAGGCCAGTGCTGACGGTCTCGACCCGGTGGCCACGCTTTTCCAGGGTCCTGCGTAACACGAGCGCCGAAACCGGGTCGTCCTCAGCGACAAGAATTTCCATGCCGTTCCTCTTCGTGTGCGTACAACGCCTGCCGGAATTATCGGAAGCGTTTGGTCCCGGAACGAGGCCGTTCCCGTAAGTGCTCCGGGCGTTTCCCGCTCACATCATCGGAAGGTCCCGGATCGCCCTTAGTTCACGAGAAGAAACACAGCAACAAATACTCCATACGCCACGACCCCGGCGCGCAACCCCGCTGGCGGGACATGACGGACAACACCCACGCCGAGATAGCCCCCGCCGATGGCGCCCACGGCCATGACGAGCGCCGGCGCCCACTCCACCGGGCCGAACGCCGCGAAGTAGGCGACCGCCATCGCGTTGATCATGAATGACAGCAGCCCCTTCATGGCGTTGCACCGGTGCAGGTCGTCCGGTAGCAAGACCGCGAGCACGGCCAGCAACATGATGCCCAGGCCCGCGCCGAAGTACGCCCCGTAGATCGACATCAGGAACACGCCGCCATAGAGCGTCGCAGGCATATGGTCGGCATGCTGCACACCGAGCCGGTGCCGCACGGTGAAGTCCGAGAGCGGGCGCTGGAAGGCCATCAATGCGCAGGCAAACAGGATCAGGTATGGCACGACCGCGCTGAACGTTTCCTCCGGCGTGGCGAGCAACAATGCCGACCCACCCAGCGCGCCGGAGAGCGACGGCAGTAGGAGCGCGGTCGCCCGCTTCCGCTGTCCGACGAGCTCACGCCGGTACGCGATCGTGCCGCTCAGGTAGCCAGGCCAGAGCGCCACCGTATTGGTCACGTTTGCTGTCTTCGCCGGGTATCCCGCCGCGATGAGCGCGGGGAAGCTAATCAGCGAGCCGCCGCCCGCGACCGCGTTGACAGCACCGGCCGCAAACGCGGCAGCGGCAAGAAAGGCGAGCTCCGCCAGGTCCATCGCGCCACACGATCATCCGTTCGACCGGTATGCGCCACCCGGTACCATCTCCGCATGGATGGCGAACGCCCGATCGTTACGTTCGACATGGACGGTGTCCTGTGCCGGCAGCCCTTCGGCATCAACCCGGGCAAGGGCCACGGGAAGCGCCGTGACCGGCCCGGTCGCCGAAACATCCTCTGGTTCACCGAACGCTGGCGCTACTTCGGGCGCAAGCCAATGCCGGGCGCGCGCCCCGGCTTTCTCTCCGTTGCCGAATTCGCCGAATGCATCGTCGTCTCGGCCCGCGCCGAGCACGCTCGCGGGTTGACCGAACGCTGGTTTGCCCGGTACTTCGGATTCGTCCCCGAACTGCATCTGCGCCCCTCGTGGCGAGAGACCTCGGCGCAGTTCAAGGTCCGAAAGCTGCAGGAGCTCGGGCCGGTGGCGCACTTCGAAGACGACCCGCACACGGCCGAGTGGCTCTCCGAGTTCCTCCCGAAGGTGCTCCTGGTCGACTGGGCCCGCAACCGCTGGCTCGAAGGGCCGAATATCACCCGCATCAGCCGCGTCAGCGAGGCACTGCCCGCGCTCGCGGCCGCATTCGATACGGAGCGCCATGTCGAGCCCGCCGCAGAGGCTGACGCGCCGTAGCTAGCCGAGTTCCCCGAGCATCGCGCGCCGCAGGAGCAGAAGCGACGTTGTTACCGCCCGGCGCTTCACCGCGGCCCGACCCTGGTTGAAGGTCATCGAAACCGAGTGTTCAGCGCCTGTGGCGCTCGACAGCCCGATATGCACCGTTCCCGGCGGGACGCCCTCCATCGGTTCGGGGCCCATCACGCCAGTTGTCCCGATGCCGTACTCGGCTCCGAAACGCTCACGCGCGGCACGTGCCATCGCCTTCGCCGTCTCGGGCGAGACAACCCCTTCCGACGTGATGACCTCGGCAGGCACGCCCGCGTCGATCTTCTGCTGCGCGTGGTAGGCGACGACACCGCCCGCAAAGTGCTGGGTCGCCCCCGGCACATCCGTGAGCGTGCTTGCCAGCAGTCCGCCCGTGCCCGATTCCATCGTCGCGACCGACTCCCGCCGCTTGTGCAGCATGTCGGCGATAGCCGCTTCGAGCGTGTCTTCGTCCGCGCCCCAGATGGCAGCGCCAAAGATGCTGCGCAGCTCTTCCTCCGCGGGATGGATGCGCGACCAGGCTTCTTCGCGCGTCGTGCCCTTCGCTCCGATGCGCATGTGCACGCCGTCTTGCCGCGCGTACGTGCCGATGCCGATGCCAGGCATGGAATAGACCGGACGCGCCATCTCGTCCACGGTCCCTTCGCCGATCCCCAGCGTCTTCAGCGTTCGGGTCACCAGCACTTCGCCGCCTGATCGGCGTTCCAGCTCGGGCCGCACCTCGTTTACCCACATGTGCTCCATCTCGGGCGGCACACCGGGCATGCAGACAATCACGCGGCCATCGCGCTCGACCCACCACCCCGGCGCAGTGCCCCGGGGGTTTTCGAGCGCCCGAGCGCTCGGAATAAGCCACGCCTGCTTGATGTTTGACTCCGGCATCGGATAGCCGCGCGCCGCGAAGAAGTTCCGGACGCGCTCTTCCAGCGCCGGGTCGACGTGCAGCTCCTCGCCCAGCACCTTCGCGATCGACTCACGGGTCTGGTCGTCGTCCGTAGGCCCGAGTCCGCCGGTCGCAATGGTAAGGTCGGAGCGGCCCCATGCTCGCTCAATGGTCTCCGTCAGGCGGTTCGGGTTATCGCCGACCACCGTCTTGTAATAGAGGTCGATTCCAAGCTCCGGGAGCTGTTGCGCAATGTGCGCGCTGTTCGTATCGATAATCTCCCCGAGCAAGATCTCGGTGCCGATGGCAATAATTTCCGCTTTCACGGGCGCAAGCATATGCCTGTCGGCGCTCGTTCGGTAGGGGTTGGCCGCGCAAACAGCTACACTCGGACAGTCACATGTCCTCACAGACCGCGTCGCAAACACACCGGGGCCCGCTCACAGCGGTACGCATCCTGCACCCGTTCCCGTCATTCCTCGTCGCGGGCCTCACAGCCGTCCTTGCGGCGCTTGCTGCCGGCGAAGACCGCTCGGTGCTGGCCGCGTGGCTTGGCATAACGATGCTCTGCTACCAGTTCGCCATCGGCATCACCAACGACATCAGCGACGCCGAGCTCGACCGCGAACAGAAGCCGTGGAAGCCGCTGGCCGCCGGTGCTGTGCAGCGCCGGACCGCGTCGATCCTGGCAAGCGCTTTCGTTTTCGCCGGGCTGGTCATCAGCATGCCGCTGCCGTTGCTCGCGTGGCTCGTTGGCATCCTGGGCTTGGCATGTGGACTCATCTACAACGCCGCGCTCAAGCGGACCATGCTGAGCTGGCTCCCCTATGCTGTCGCTATCCCCCTCATCCCCGTCTGGACGTATACGGCCGCCGACGCCTGGGATCCCATGCTCTGGTGGGTCGTCCCGCTCGGCATTCTCCTCGGCCTTTCGCTCCATTTCGCGAACCAGCTCCCCGACATCGCCGCCGAATCTGAAAGCGTCCGCGGCGCCGCCCACCGGGTGGGGCCACGACAGGCCACACGCATCGCCTTCGGGACATTTGGTCTCGCCGCGTCACTCGCTGTCTTCGTAGTGCTGCCGTCCAGCCCCGAACACGCCTTCGTCATGGCCGCCGCTGGTTTCGCGACCGCCATTGCAGCCCTGCGTGCCCCGCGCGTGCTCGGCCGCGACGGGCTCTTCGTCGCGTTTGCCGCAGGATCGGCGCTCATCGCGCTCGTGTTCATGGCCGCTGTCTAGGAAGTCGCGCCCAGCTCCCGTTGCATCTGTGACAGCCCCATTGGGCCTACCTCGAACGCATTTGCGTGAAACGCCTTGAGGTCGAACGCCCCGCCCTGCACCTGTTTCGCAGCCTCGCGCGCTTCGAGCCAGGCCCGCTCGCCCACCTTGTAGCTGATGGCCTGCCCCGGCCGCCCGAGGTACCGCGTGATCTCGCTGGCCATGAACTCCGGCGGGAACTGGCTGCGCTCGTCGGCAAACGCTTGCCCCAGCTCCGGCGTCCATGTCTCGCCGCCGTGGAAGGGCTCACGTTCCGGGATGCGTAGCTGCAGGTGCATCCCGATGTCCACGACAACCCGGACACACCGCAGCGCCTGCGCACGCAGCATCCCCAGGTAGTAGTCCGGGTTCTCCAGGTAGCCGAGCTCGCTCATCAAACGCTCTGCATAGAGCCCCCAGCCTTCCACGTAGCCAGACAGCGCGAAGAGGCGCTGGAAGCGGGACAGCGTATCCGCCTTGTACCGCACGCTCGCCCGCTCCAGGTGGTGCCCCGGCACGCCTTCGTGGTAGGCAATCGAAACTTCCCCCCAGAGTGGGAACCGCGTCTTCCCGCCGGTCGGGTACCAGGTGCGCCCGGGGCGCGAGAAGTCTTCCGATGGTGCCGTGTAGTACATCGCCAGCGCGCCGCCCGGCGGCGCGATCTTCGCCTCGATGCGCTGTATCGGCTCGGGGATGTCGAAGTGCACGCCGTTCAGCTCGGCGATGGTGCGCTCCTGCAGGTCCTGCATCCACTGCTGGAACCGCTCCTCGCCCTCGATGCATCGCTCCGGGTCCGTTTCCAGCAGCTCGCGGGCCTCGGCGACGCTTCCCCCGGGGACGATCCGGTGCGCCGTCGCTCGCATCTCTTCCTCGATCCGGTAGAGCTCGTCCCATCCCCACGCATACGTCTCTTCGAGCTCGAGTTCGGCGCCGTTGTAGAGCAGCGACGAACGCTGATAGCGCTCCGGCCCCACGGCGTCGGTTTCGTCCGCGCGCGGCGCGAGCTCGCCCGCCAGGTACTGGCCCATCTCCGCGAAGGCGCTGTTCGCCGCGGTCACTGCATCCGTCAGCCGGCCGCGCAGGATGTCATCGCCAATTCCCGCCGCATCAAATGCGTCTATCAACCGGTCGAAGAACGGCGTTCCCCCGGTGCGCCCGCTCCACGTGTCGCACTGGCGGGCAACCTCGACCGCCTGCCGCCCGGCGGCAGGCTTGCCGCGCTCTACGCCAAGATCGAGCGTCTCGCGGTAGCTCGCGAGCCCATCGCCTACCTTGCGAAGCCGCGTGACAATCCGCTCCCACTCTTCCCGCGTGTCGCGGGGCATCTGGTCAAAGGTCATCCGCATGGCCTGCACGGGCGTGCCCAGGATTCCCAGCCCGCGCAGATGGTCCTCGGCATCGTACGCCGCCGACTGCGCGCCCAGCGCGTTCGTCATCACTTCGCGGGCGACCCGGTCGCGGTCGCCGCTCAGCGCCGCCCCGTCGAGCGCCACGCGCGTATCTGTCCGCAACCCCTGCAGCGCCTCGTACCCGGCCGGCGAGTAGTCGGTCATCGCTTCGTCGTGGCCGGCGATACCGAGCCCCGTGGCTGCTACAGGGTCAAGTGCCGCCAGCTCTTCGACGTAACGGTCGGCGATGCCGTACACCTCGGATGTCATAGTTCCTCGTCCTCCCCGCGCCACGGGTGTGAACCAAACCGGCGCTGGAACTCGTCATGCACCGCCTGCGGTCCCCCGACGATCCCTTCACTCCAGAGCGTCGCCTCCCCGCCGTCGCGGTCCGAGACCACGCCGCCTGCTTCGCGGATCAGCAGCAGTCCGCCGGCACTGTCCCACGGTTGCAAGTTCGAATGCAGGTACAGGTCCCAGCGGCCGCAGGCGACATAGGCGAATCCCAGCGCGGCAGAGCCGTTGACGCGAAGGCTCTCGAGCCCGGGCCACAGTTCGTACCCCAGGCCGAGCTGAATCTTCCCGCGTGCGTTGTCATAACCCAGGTCGAGGCCAACGACGGAGTCCTCGATGGTTGTTGTGTTGCTGACGCTGGTAGAGCGCCCGTTCAGCGAGGTGCCCTGCCCCTTCTGCGCCATGAACACGTCCCCGGTCATGGGCTGCAGCGTCAGGGCGAGCTGGGGCTCGTTGCCATAACAGAGCGCCGCCGCAAAGCAGAAGTGCGGGATGCCCCGGGAAAAGTTCTTCGTCCCGTCCACAGGGTCGATGACCCACATCCACCCTTCCGAGCGGACGGCGGAACCTTCTTCTTCGCCGAGGATGGCATGGTCCGGGAACTCGTCGAGCAGGTGCCGGGTGACTGCCTGTTCGATGGCGACATCTGTCTCCGTGACCACGTTGCCGCGCCCCTTCACTCCCGAAACGACAGCCCGGCCGAATTGCTCGAGCAGGATGCCGCGCGCCTCCTCGGCGCACGCCTCCAGGATTTGCGCTGCGGGCCGCCCGCTTTGCCCGACAGGGAGGGACGGTGGTTCCTCCGCCGTTACGTCGCTCATGTCTTCCTCCGTAATGAACGTGCGCTTTCGCCGTGCTCCCCGGTCCAGGTGCCGCGCACAACCAGCCGCTCGAGCGGCAGGCGCTCTTGTGGCGCAGCCTCGCGTTGCTGGAGGTCGGTTGGCAACGCACCAGGATCGCCAGGATACCCCGCGGCAATGACCGTCATGATCCGCACATCGCCCGGGGCTGAAAAGACGGCGCGGACCGACGGTTCGTCGAACCCCGCCATCGGGTGCACGACCAGGCCCATCGCCGTGCCCTGCGCCAGCAGGTTCCCCAGCGCGATCCCGGCATGAAAAGCCCAGAGCTCGCGCTCGGTCCCATCCCGGTCCTGCGCCAGTCGGTCATGCGACGGGACCGCTGCCAGGGCGAAAAGCAGCGGCGCCGTCCCGGCCCATGATCGGTTCCCTTCGGACAGCGCGTCGAGCAGCTCCTGTTGCTGCCTGGCGGTGGACGGCACAAGGATGCGGGTCGGCTGCGTGTTCCCATGGCTCGGTGCGATCGAAACGGCGCGACAGAGAAGGTCGAGCGCACCGGGGTTGACGGGCGTTGCCGCGAAGGCGCGCGTAGCTCGCCGCCCGGTCAGCGCCGGGAGCAGCGCATCCATCTCACATCCGCTCGGGAGCAGAGACGCCCATGAGCCCCAGCACCCGCGCAAGCGCAATCTGGGCCGCTTGCACGAGCCGCAGCCGCGCGCGGGTGAGGTCTTCGTCGTCGGTGATAACCTTGAGGCTCGAATCGCTCTGCTGCCGGAATGCGTCGTTGAATGCGTGGAACGCCGTCGCGAGCGCCATCGCATAGTGCGGCAACTGGTGTACCTCGAGCTCCGTCGCCGACTGTTCGATTACGTCGACAAGCCGCAGCATCTCGCGGACCAGCCCGAGCTCGTGCGGTTGCGTGAGCAACGAGACGTCGCCGCCGCTCGCATCGATCCCCTGTTCCGCCGCTCGCGCAAGGATCTGTGACAGCCGCGCGTGGGCGTACTGGACGTAGTAGACAGGGTTTTCGTTCGACTGCTTCACTGCGAGGTCGATATCGAAGTCCATCTGTGCGCCCGGCGAGCGCATCAGGAAGAAGAAGCGCGTCGCGTCCGGGCCGACTTCGTCCACAAGCTCATCGAGCGTGATCAGGTCACCGCCGCGCTTCGAAAGGCGGACCGTTTCGCCGCCCCGCTTCAAGGTCACGAGCTGGTAGAGCAGGATATGCAGTGCTTCGGGGTTGGCGCCAAGCGCCTGTGTCGCCGTCTTCAGCCGCGACACGTGCCCGTGATGGTCCGCGCCCCATACGTCAATGACCAGGTCGAATCCGCGCCGGACAAATTTGTCGTAGTGGTAGGCGATATCGCTGGCATAGTAGGTCGGCTTGCCGTTCGAGCGGACGACCACATTGTCCTTGCTCTCGCCCAGGTCACTCGATGTGAACCAGAGCGCCCCCTCGCGCTCGGTGAGCTGGCCATTCTCCTTCAGAATTGCCATCGCCGTATCGAATACCTTTTCGCCTGCGTACAGCGACCGTTCGCTAAACCAGACGTTATATTCGACCCCGAGCTTCCGCAGGCTCTCGCGGATGTGTCCGACCATCGCGTCCATGCCGATCTGGTTCAGGTTTTCGGGCGGCCGCTCCCCTTCGGGCCGCAGCAAACCATCGCCGTGGTCCTTCTTCAGCGTCTGGGCAAGCTCGATCATGTAGTCGCCCGGGTAGCCATCCTTCGGGATATCCACATCGCGCCCGAACAGCTGCTGATAGCGCGCGTAGAGCGTCTCCGAGAACGTGTCAGTCTGCGTCCCGGCATCGTTGACGTAATATTCCCGCTCGGTCTCGTATCCGGCGGCTTCGAGCACTGCGGCCAGCGCATCGCCAATCGCCGCGCCCCGGCCGTTCCCCACGTGAAGCGGCCCGGTGGGATTGGCTGATACGAACTCGACCTGCGCCTTCTTGCCCGTCCCCAGCGGCATGTCTGCAAAGGCCGGCCCATGCTCGATCACGCGCACAATCTGCTGCTGGAGGAACACGTCGCTGAGCCGCATGTTGATGAAGCCGGGCGGCGCAACTTCCGGCGCCTCGATGGCTTCATCGGCTGGCAGGTGCTTGGCGACTGCTTCGGCTATCTCGAGCGGCTTCTTCATCGCGCTGCGCGCCATACGTAGAGGCAACGTCGTGGCGAAATCCCCGTGCGACGGGTCCTTCGGCCGCTCAATCGGCACCGACGGGACGGCGACATCGGGCAGCTCGCCCGCCTGGATGGCCGACCGGACGGCGCCCTCAATTAAACCTTCGAGGTGGGGGCGAATATCACGTGCATCGAGCATAGACCTATAGCCTATGCCTCCAGCGGGCAGAGGAGAAGGAGGATCCGGCGCCCGTTACTGGTTAAACGGGAACTCCCCGCGGCTTGCCAGCACCGAAACCCGCTCCGCCGCCCGTTTTGCGGCGTCCACAACGTGTCCCGGATACCCGTACTTCTTCTTGTGCTCTTCGAACTCGTCCGCGTCCAGGAGCTCAATGCACCCGTCGGGCCGCACTGCGACGTCGAGGTCGAGGTCGACATAGCGCAACTGGTTGCCTTCCAGCACCGGCGGTGTGGTCACGTTGCAGTACCACAACGCCAGCCCGCACTGCGGACGCGCCAGTCGGAAAACGTTGAACCAGCGGTCGCGCCAGAAGTACACGTAGCTATCGTACGGCGAACGAAACTCGCCCCGGCTCGTGAAGATCGGCGTGCGCGCGCGGTAACGCGCCACCAGCAGGTTGCCGTCGTCCGAGACGACGGTGAAGGGCTGGATCCAGTGCGCAGCGCCGTCGTACTTCGTCGCCCGGAGAAGAATGCGTGCACCCGGGAGGGCCCTGGTCTCCGTTGCCTGCTCCATCCTCAAATCATACAAAGATGAGCCAACGTTAACGTCGCGATTACGTGAACTTGTAGATCATCTCTCGATATGCGGTATTTCCGGGTGTGATGCGCTGGCCTAATTGTTTGCCATCGTGATGCCAAAGACGATGCCAAGCGCCAGTGCCACGATGCCCAGCACCCACGCCGCACCAACTTGGAACTCGCTGAAGTTCTCGTCGATGTACTGGCGCATCGGCGCCGCATTCGGATCTTCGTTGTCGTGCGAATCAGCCATCGGTCTCCCTCCGGGCGATCGGATGCTCGTCGCTCCCGTTGGTACCTATTCTGCGCAGCGCGGCCCTTGTATGCATCCGCCCCGCCGCGTGACGCTCATCACGGACCCCCGTAGACTCCCGGAACGTGGAACGGCAAGAACTACGTGGAACCCAAATATTCGACCTCACTGGCCGCGTCGCCCTCGTTACCGGCGCAGGCCGGGGGCTTGGGCGCTCAATGGCGCTCGCACTGGCAGCCGCCGGCGCCGACATCGCCGGCACCGCCCGGACCGAGCCCGAACTCCTCAGCTTGAAAGAAGAAGTCGAAAGCCTCGGGCGCACTGGCGCTGCGGTTACCGCGGACACCACCAGCGAAGAATCAGTCGAAGCGGCGGTCAAGGCTGTCATCGACCAGCTCGGCCGTATCGACATCCTGGTCAATAACGCCGGGATCAACATCCGGAAGCCGATCCTCGAACTTCCCGTCGAGGAGTTCGAACAGGTCATCAATACGAACTTGAAGGGCTATTTCCTCTACGCCCGTGCTGCGGGACGGCACATGGTCGAACGAGGGTCGGGCAAGGTCATCAACGTGTCCAGCATCATGGGCCAGGTCGCCCTCCCCGGGCAGACCGCCTACGCAAGCTCGAAAGGCGGCATCGAACAGCTCACCAAAGTTCTCGCACTCGAATGGGCTACTGCGAACGTCCAGGTGAATGCGCTCGGCCCGACCTACTTCGAAACCGAGCTCACTCGTCCCCTCTTCGAAGACCCGGAACGCAATGCGTTCATCACTGGCCGCACGCCCATGGGCCGCTGGGGACAACCGCACGAACTCGCCGGTGCCGTCGTCTTCCTCGCGAGCGATGCCAGCAACTTCGTCACGGGGCAATCACTCCTGGTCGATGGCGGCTGGACGGCCTGGTGAATCCGGTTAGATAAGCCGGAACCCGCTTGCCATGTCGGCCTCTCGCTGCGCCCGGAGGAGCTTCGCTTCCTGCCGGTCAAGCGGGTGGACGTATCCGGGATCCTCGTCGCGGGGTTCTTCCTGGTGGTTCGCCTCGGCGCGCTGATGCTGCTCAAGCGTTGGTTCCTTGGCAAGTCCCTCGAGCCGCCGGCCGTTGGTTTGTGCATCCATTGGCACACCTCGTTTGAAAAGGTCTTGTGCCAAGATTCACAAGCGCGGCGCTCACGGTCTGTTACGACGGCAACGTAATGTGAACTTCGATGTCACCTATTCTTGGCGCTCGGCGCCCACAGCGAGAAGAGGTACCCGTCCGGACCCAGCACCTGGCATTCCATGAAGCCCTCGTCCTGGAACGGCGCATACATGGTAATCGCCCCCAAGCGCAGCGCACGCCGGTAGGCAGCCGCAACGTCGGTCACACGGACCCGCAGTTCCGCGCCAACGCCGCGCGCGAGTCCTTCCTGTTGGAGCGCGTCATACCAGGGGTGGCCACGGTACGATTCGTCCCCGTGCACCATCACCCAGAACCCGTCTGCGCTCAGGATTGCGTAGCCGGGATGCTGGTCCTCCAGCTCCATCCCGGCCGCTTCGGCAAGAAAATGGGCCAGCGCCGGGATGTCCGTGGCCCAGAGTACGAGGCTAAACCGGCTTTGCTCCATGAGGCCTCCGATGTCCCCGCCTCGGAATGTATAACCAGATGTCAAGTGTCAAGGTGTGAATACGACATAAACTTGGCGCAGCGTTAACGCGGCCGGAATTTCGGCACCGCCACGTCTTCGTGGCGCTCCCACGTTACCTCGACAGGCATGCCCACCTGCACCTCGCGGCCGTTCAATTCAACGATGTTCGTCGGCATTCGCGGGCCTTCTTCGAGCTCCACCATAGCGAGCGTATAGGGGATCTCAGGCTCGAACGCCGGGTGATACTTCTGGTGCATCACCCCCAGCGAGCGGACAACCCCGCGGCCGCTCGACTCGGCCCACGTGTAGTTGTCCGAAAGGCAGTTGTCACAGTGCTGGCGCGATGGGATCCGGAACTCGCCGCAGTCACTGCATTTCATAAGCAGCAGCTTGCCCTCCAGCGTCCCTTCCCAGAAGGGCCTGGACTCGTCGTCGGGCTCCGGGATCGGCTTCGGTACTTCGGTCGTTTCGCTCATGGTTAATTCCGGTGCGGGCTCAGGACGAGCGCCGCGTGATATGACAGCGCACCGCCGTTGCCGGTGCACAGGATGACATCGTTGTTCGCCTGGCGCTCGCCGCCGTGCCCCCGGCCCTGGATGACCGCCTCGCTCAATGGAGTCATACCCCACATGTAATACCCGGAGAGTTCGCCACCCCCGGTGTTCGTCGGGAGGCTGCCGCCCGGTCCGAGCTTGCCGTCTTCCACAAATGGGCCACCTTCGCCCTTCTTGCAGAACCCGTAGTCCTCGAGCGTCACGAGCACCGTATAGGTGTAGCAGTCATAGAGCTGGGTCTGCGTCACGTCGCCCGGGCCAACACCTGCCATCGAAAAGACGGTCTTCGCAGCGATCTTCGCGCCGGTCTCAGTTTCCCAGTCAGACCCGGCCTTGCCGCGGTCCCCGGGGTGACCCTGGCCCATACCAAGCACATACACCGGCGGCTGCGGCATATCCTTCGCCTGTTCGGCTGGGCTCACGACCACCGCCACCGCGCCGTTGGAGACAAGGCAGCAGTCCAGCAGGTGCAGCGGCTCAACGATCCACCGCGAGTTGTGGTAGTCCTCGAGCGTGATGGGGTCTTGCTTCTGCGCATGCGGGTTCTTCCCGGCCCATGCCCGCTGCCCGACAGCAATCGTGCCGAGCTGGTCGTGTGTGGTGCCGTACATCGACATGTGCCGGCTCGCGGCCAACGCGTATTGCGTGTTCGGACCGAAGAAGCCGGCCGCGGGCGCCAGCCCGGACATGCCCTTGGGCCGCGGCGGGAGCCGGTTCGCGCCGCCATATGCGGCGCCGCTCCGGCTGCCATCTTGCAAGGGGGTGTCGGCGAAGACGCAGACGACGTGTGTCGCCATGCCCGCGTTGATGGCCATCGTTGCGTACTGCACCATTTGCGCCGCCGTCGAACCGGCGCCGTTCATGTGGTTCATGAGGCGCAGATTCGTCATACCCAGGTAGTTCTGCAGCCCAAGGCCGATGCCGCCGCCGGTGAACCCGGTGATGCCCGGGTTGATCAGCAAGCCGTCAATTTCTTCCTTGCCGAGCCCCGCATCCGCGATAGCGTCGCGGACTGCGTCGGCGGCAAGTTCATTCGCGCTCTTGTAGATGCGGCCCATCGGCGTCATGCCGAGCCCGGTGATGGCCGCCGAACCGCGCAAGGGGTGAGCCATGTTCTGTCCTCCAGGTCGTGCGCCCGATTCTAGGGGCCCGTTCTTTACTGTGGTAGGGCGTCGTCAAGCACTCAGAACCGGTACGTCTCCAGGTCCGATGCCACGATCGTGTTCGCGAACCCGTTGTCGTCCACATCGGGCGTGAGGTGCGTCAGGATCAGCGTCGCGTCCCCCTTCATTGCCTCCCGCACCTTCGGGATGTCGTCCACCAGGTTCATGTGGATCGGGATGTGCGCATCCCGAGAGGCGCATTCGCTCACCAACACCTCGCTCGCGCGCGCAAGGTCGAGCACTGCGTCACACATCGCCGTGTCGCCGGTGTACGCAAACCGCCGCCCGCGCAGCTCGCACTGGTATCCCAGGTTCAATGACAGGCGGCTATCGTGTTCCACCTCGACGGGTTCAATCAGCAGTTCGCCGACCTGCAGGCTCTTCCCTGGCTCGGCTTCGTGCCACTGAATCTCGTAGTTTCCTTCGAACAGTCCGGGATAGACCGCTTCGCCGATGGTTTGTGCGAGGTGCATCGTCCTGGGTGGGCCGACGATGGTAATCGGCCGCTCGCGACCCTGGTACTTCCAGTGCAGCAGAAGCGACGGCAACCCCAGGAAGTGGTCGCCATGATGGTGGCTCAGGATCACCGCCTCAAGCGCATTCGGGTCAACACCCAGCCGGTTGAGCGCCATGAGTCCGCTCGGCGGTGCTTCGAACAGGTACCGGCCACCGGCCACGAACCCGTTCCAGCACAACCCCTCGGGCGCGAACGCGTTTCCTGTGCCGACGAATCCGAGCTCCAAAGGTTGCATGTCCGCAAATGTACATGACGAGATTGGCCAGCGGCGAACCAGGACGGTGGATTGCTGGCCGCGTCCCCGTCACAATGGCCCGGTGACTTATCGCGTCGGCATCATCAATGTCACCGGCTTCGCCGGTATGGAGGCCGCACGCCTCCTCTGGAACCACCCGAACGCGCACCTGGCGGCGGCGACCGGCCGCTCGCTCGCGGGCAAGAAGCTCGGCGAGGCGTTTCCGCACCTGGCGGTCTATCGTGACCTGGTCATCGGCGAGTCGATCGAAGAAGAAGTCGATATCGTCATGTCGGCGCTCCCGACCGCCGAGAGCGCCGAGGCATGCGAACCCTGGGTCAAACAGGGCGTCCCGGTCATCGATATCGCCGCCGACTTCCGGCTCCGCGACCCGGCTGCCTTTGAAGAGTGGTTTGGCCGGCCGCACCCGGCGCCTGCCCTGCTCGACCAGGCCGTCTATGGCCTCCCCGAGCTCAATCGCGACCGCATCAAGAAGACAAAGCTGGTCGCAAACCCCGGCTGCTACCCGGCGACGTCGGTGCTCGCACTCGCGCCCGCCATTGCCGATGGCCTGGTCGAAGACACGGTCATCGTGGATGCGAAGTCCGGCATTTCCGGCGCCGGACGAGGGAGTGGTGGCGGCTTCAGCTACGCGGACGTGAACGAAGACGTCTCCGCGTACAAGATCGCCGCGCACAACCACCAGCCCGAGATCGCACAGGAGTTGGGTGCGCTCCGCGAAGGGCCGCAGCCACGCGTCACCTTCGTCCCGCACCTCGTGCCCATGACCCGGGGCATCCATGCCACCTGCTACGCGCCGCTGCGGCGCGATGTTTCCCGCGACGAGATTTTCGCGCTCTACCGCGAGTTCTATGGCGATGCGCCATTTACCGCGGTCGTCGATGCGCCGCCGCACACGAAGCACACGGCCGGCAACAACATGTGCCTGGTCCACCCGGTCATCGATGCGCGGAACGGCATGCTCGTCGCTACCGGCGTGCTCGATAACCTGGTGAAGGGCGCGGCGGGCCAGGCAATCGAAAACATGAACCTCATGCTCGGTCTCCCCCAGGATGACGGGCTCAACCTCCCGGCGGTGTTCCCCTGATGGCTGACCTCGATACCAACGGCACGGCGACCAGCTCCCGCGGGTTCCATGCCGGCGCCACCTATGCCGGCATGAAGACCTACGGCGAAGGCAAGCTCGACCTCGGCATCCTCTACTCCGATCAACCCTGCGAAACCGCCGCCGTCTTCACGAAAAGCCGCCTCCACGCAGCATCCATCGACATCGACCGTGAGCATCTCCGCGACGGGCGCGCCCAGGCGGTCGTCGTCAACGCTGGCATCGCCAACGCCAGCACCGGCGAGCGCGGCCTCAACGACGCCCGCCGGGTCACCGGCTGGGTCGCCAGCCGCTTCGATGTGCCCCAGGACGATGTCCTGATCTGTTCCACCGGCGTCATCGGCCACTTCCTGCCGCTGGATCTCATGGAGCAGGGCGTTCTCTCGGTGAACTTGCAGGAGGACGGTGGCCGCGAGTTCGCGCAGGCCATCATGACCACCGACACGCGTCCCAAGCATGCCTCCATCCGCTTCGGCAACTACACGATTGGCGGCTGCGCCAAGGGCGCCGGGATGATCCACCCCAACATGGCGACCATGCTCGCCTTCCTCACGACTGACGCGCCCGTCGAACAGCGCTTTCTCCAGCGTGCCCTCGCGGAAGTGTCCGACCGCTCCTTCAACCTGGTCTCCATTGACGGCGACACCAGTCCGAGCGACACGGTCTTTCTCATGGCGAACGGTGTCGCAGGCGGAGAACCGATAACCGCGGATTCCCCGCAGGCCGGCCCCTTCATCGACGCGCTCGAAACGCTCTGCGTCTACCTCGCACGGGAAATCGCCCGTGACGGTGAGGGCGCGACAAAGCTGATCGATGTGTCCGTCAGCGGCGCTGCATCCACCGACGACGCGCGGAAGCTGGCCCGGCTCATGACGACGTCGTACCTGCTCAAAAGCGCGGTGCATGGAGCCGACCCCAACTGGGGCCGCATCATCTCCGTCATCGGCCGCTCCGGTGTTGAACTCATCGACGAGAAGGTGACGGTCGACCTCTGCGGCTATCGCGTCTTCGAACACGAAGAGCCGACCGAGTTCGACCCGGCGCAGGTTTCGAAAGCGATGGAGGCGAGCGAAGTCACGATCGCTGTGGACCTGGGGATTGGGCTCGGCGAGGCGCGCGGTTGGGGCTGCGACCTCACCGCTGACTACGTCTCCATCAATGCTGACTACCACACATGAGCAAACCGATAGTCATAAAGATCGGCGGGAGCACCCTCGGCTCGTCAGACACCAGTTTCCAGGACATCGCGGCACTGGGCGTGCGGGGCGAAGTCCCCATCGTCGTGCATGGGGGCGGCGCCGAGGCCACGAAATGGCTCGACCAGCTCGGCATCGAATCCCGCTTCGAGCAAGGCCGTCGCGTCACCGATGAGCGCGTGCTCCCGGTGGTCGTAGCGGTATTCGCCGGCCTGGTGAACAAGCGGATTGTGACCGCCATCAATGCCGCTGGCGGCCGCGCCGTCGGCCTCTCCGGGGCCGATGGCCGCCTCCTTGAGTGCGCAATACGCGAGCCCGAAATGGGCTTCGTCGGAGAACCCGTCCGGGCGAACCCCGACTCGGTGCTGGCGTTGCGCGAGGCTGGTATCGTCCCGGTTATCAGTTCGATTGGGGTGGTCCCCGGCGAAACGCAGGATCAGCTCGTGAATGTGAATGCCGATACCGTCGCTGGCACTATCGCCGCCGCAGTCGGCGCGGAGCGTCTCGTGTTCCTCACCGATATCGACGGGGTCCACGGCGCGGACGGTAGCGTGATACCTCACCTCTCGGCCATCGAGGCGCGCAAGCTCATCGACGACGGCGTTGCATCCGGCGGCATGATCCCCAAGATCGAAGCGTGCCTGCACGCTGTCGACTTGGGCGTCCCGGCGCAGGTCATCGACGGTCGGCAGCCCAACATCCTGGTGACGGGGCTCGATACCGGTACCCGCTTCGATTAGGCCGGCAGGTGCAGCCAGCGGCACCTGCACCGCCCATCCGTTTCCCCACAGCCGCCAGGGTCGTACGATGCGCGGCGAAACACTCTGCCCGTGGAGCTCGCATGCAATCGATAATCGATGACGACCAGCGCTACCTCTTCCAGAACTACGGCCGCCAGCCGATCGTCATCGAACGTGGCGAAGGGACGCGCTGCTGGGATACCGGCGGCAACGAGTACCTCGACTTCGTTGGGGGGCTCGCGGTCAACGTGCTCGGCCACGCCCCGAAGGTTGTCGCCGACGCTGTGGCTGAACAGTCGCGCACGCTCATCCACATGTCGAACCTCTACTACACGAAGCCGATGGTGGAGCTGGCGAAGCTGCTGGTCGAAAACTCGACGCTCGACCGCGTGCTCTTTGTGAACTCCGGCGCCGAGGCTATCGAAGGCGCAATCAAGCTGGCACGCCGCTGGGGCCACGACGAACGCGATGGTGCATACGAGATCATCGCCGCGCACGATGGCTTTCACGGCCGGACCATGGGCTCCCTCGCTGCCACCGGCAACGAGCGTTACCAGGAGCCCTTCCAGCCGATGGTCCCCGGGTTTACCCATGTGCAATGGGACGACGTCGAGGCCATCAAGTCTGCCACGACGGACAAGACTGTCGCTGTCCTCCTCGAGCCCATCCAGGGCGAAGGCGGGGTGAACATGCCCTCCGAAGGCTACCTCGCCGCTGTCGAAGCCTGGTGCCGCGAGAAGAACCTGCTCCTCATCCTCGACGAGATCCAGACCGGCAATGGCCGCACCGGGACGCTCTTCGCCTACGAGCAGGAAGGTGTCTCGCCAGATATCGTCTGCATCGCGAAGGGCCTCGCGGGCGGCGTGCCCATTGGCGCAGTCCTGGCCAGCGACGCCCTCGCACGCCACATGATCCCCGGCGACCACGGCACCACATTCGGTGCGAACCCGCTCGCCTGCGCGGCTGGTATCGCCACCATGCGCCACATCATTGACAACAACCTGCCCGCCACCGCGGCCGAACGCGGCAATCAGCTCGCCGCCCGGCTCAATGCCATGGAAGATAGCGTGCCCGGCGTCACTGGCGTACGTGGCCGCGGCCTCCTCGTTGCGCTGGGTCTTTCGAGCGATGTAGCGCCCCAGGTGGTCGCAGCCTGCCGCGAACGGGGCCTCCTCGTGAACAACGTGCGCCCAAACGCTGTCCGGCTAATGCCTCCCCTCACCGTTTCGGAACAGGAGATCGACCGTGCCTGCGATATCCTTGCCGAAGCAATAACCGCGGTAACCGAAGGGGGCGGCTAGTCGCTAGCCCATGGCCATATCGTTCTTGCTGCTCTTCCTCGTCAGCGTTCTCATCGCGGTGGTTGGTGTCCTTGGCCTGCTCGGGCGGCTTCCACCCGGGAGCTGGCTCGGTATCCGGCTTCCCTACACCCTGTCCAGCGACGAGCGATGGTATGAGGTTCACCGGGGCGCTGGCCCCGTGCTGGTCTTTGGCGGCATCGCCGTCGCATCGGTGAACCTCGCCTTCCTGCCCTTCGGCATCATGGGTGACATCCCGGCGACCCTGGGGATCATCGTCACCGTCGCTTCGGCCACGATCCTCATTTTCACCGTCCTTCAGGCGGCCCTTTCTGGCGTGCGATATGCCCAGGGGCGCGAAGGCCAGTAGCCAGTTTCCCGCACGCGCCGTGCAGTCCATACTCACACGCAGGTACACCACAAGCTGACCGGGGGTTCCGTGCCGAAACTCATTCTCGCGTATTCAGGCGGGCTCGACACCACCACCGCCATCAAATGGCTCACTGTTGAACGCGGCTACGAGATCATCGCCCTGAACATCGATGTCGGCGCCAGCCGTGAGCAGGCGCTGCTCGAGGAACGCGGCATGGCCGCTGGCGCGGTCAAAGTCCGTGTCGTCGACGCGCGCGAAGACTTCCTCCGTTATTTCGCGTTCCCGGCGCTCGCCGCTGGCGCGCTCTACCAGGACGGCTATCCACTCGCCACCGCGCTGGCGCGCCCGCTCATGGCAAAGCTGCTGGTGGATGTCGCGCACGAAGAAGGCGCCACCGCCGTGGCCCACGGCTGTACCGGCAAGGGCAACGACCAGGTGCGTTTCGACATCGGCATCCAGACCCTCGACCCCTCAATCGAGATCGTCGCGCCGACGCGAGAAAAGTCGATGGCGCGCGAAACACAGATGGAGTACCTGGCGCAGCACGGCGTCCACATCCCGTGGACCGACAAGGGGCCGTTTAGTATCGACGAGAACCTCTGGGGCCGCAGTGCCGAGGCTGGAGTGCTCGAAGACCCGTGGGTTGAACCCCCAGCCGAGGCATTCGAGTGGACGCAGGACCCGGACACCGTGACCGCGCAGCCCGAGTACATCGAGGTCGGTTTCGAGCACGGCATGCCGGTGAGTATCGATGGCCAGGAGCTCGACCCGGTCACCATGGTCGAACGGCTCAATGCGCTGGGTGGCGAGCACGGCGTCGGCCGCATCGACCTGATTGAGGACCGGCTCGTCGGCATCAAGAGCCGCGAAGTCTACGAAGCGCCCGCCGCCATGATCCTCTTCGCGGCACATCGAGCACTCGAAGCGATGACCCTGTCGAAGCAACAGGTCAAGCTCAAGCGCCACGTCGCCGAGGAATACGCCGAACTCATCTACAACGGCCTCTGGTTCAGTGCCCATCACCAGGACATCGCCGCCTACGTCGCCAGCACCCAGCGCCACGTGACCGGCACAGTGCGCATGCGCGTCGGCCGCGGCCGCGCGACACCCGTCGGCCGCCATGCCGAGAAGTCACTCTACGAACACGCGCTGGCGACCTATGATGCAGACGATGCTTACGATCAGTCCGCCGCTGTAGGTTTCATCAACATCTGGGGTCTGCAGAGCCGCGTCCAGGCTCGCAGGCAACTCCTCGGTGCCCCCGAAGAGACGCTCAGGATCGCGACCCCGCAGGAGCGCACAGAATGATTGCAGAGATGGACACACCGAGCGCGCCGATCCTCTACGAGGGACCGGGCGAAGGTGCTGAACTCATGGGCGCCGAGCAGGCAAACTTCTACGCGCCCGGCCTCGAACGGGAGTTCGGCGTCTTCATTAATATCCCCACCCTCGAATATGTCATGGGCGAGCTTGGAATCGAGGACACCCCGGACAACCGCCAGAAGCTCATGGAGCACCTTGGCCGCGCCATCATCGAGCGCAAGGTGCGGGCGTCGCGCATCGACCCCGTGACTTTCGTGGGAAAGAAAGCCCTCACCGACGACCCGACCATCCTCGAAGAGGTTCGCGCGAAGTACGCCTGACAGGCCCGGTTGGCCTCCCGCTGATATCCTTGGGCTATGGCACGACGCAAACGACGGACCCGCCTGGACAACAAGGGAAAACCGTCCAAATCAAAGCAGCAAGCGCCAGGGGCTGCGCCCGGGGAATCCGATGCCGCCGCCGCTTCCACAGCCGAAGCTGTCGATGACGAGCCGGCAGACGAAGCCGCGCCCGCAGAATGCGACTGCCCGAGACTCGACCCGGAGGAATGGGACGACATCGAAAGCGACTGGGGCGATATCCAGTTCGTGCAGGTCCATGCGAAGGCCCTCATGGGTGTCCCGCTCGGGTTCGCAAAGCTGCGTGACGACCTCCGCGACGCCGCCGACGCCGCCGGCGCCACCGTCCCCGAAGATGCCATGGTCTTGCTCGGCCCCGGGCGCTTCCGGCGGCCTGTGTTGCTCGAAGTTGAGAAGGCCGACCCGGGCGACAAAGGCGTCGTCATGCCGGGTGGCATCGCGTACAGCAAGCTCCTGCCCGCACCGTGGGGGGAGATTGGCAAACAGGCCCAGGCAACCACCGACGCCGCGATCGAGCGCTATGGCAAGAAACCCGACGCGGTCTGGATGTGGTACCTCACCTGCAACGACTGCTCGGGCGAACGTGAATACGAGACCCTGTTCATTGCCCACTATCGCGAACAGCCCAGCCCGTCATCGTGACGGGACATCCGGTCCCCTGCTAGGCTTTGTCAAACGAGAGGCCGTGCGCACAAGAGATCGCGGCCTCACCAGGAGCCGCGCCGTGCACAGATGCACGCCCGTGATCCCGTCGCCACGCCAGGTGCACCTGCGCGCACCTGGCCTCCGCATGGCCGGAAAGCTATCTCCCCTTACACTCGCACTTGGACTGCCCCGCGGCGCATAGCCGGCGGGGCAGTCCTCGAAGGCACGCACCGAACGACGTCCGGCGCGCGTCCGTGCGCGCAGTGAAGCCAGGAGTACCGAGATGTCCGACCGCTACGACCCACACACCATCGAGCCGCGCTGGCGTGAACGCTGGGAGGCCGACCGCCTCTACCACGCCCCCGACGACGACCCGCGGCCGAAATGGTATGCGCTCACCATGTTTCCCTACCCTTCGGGGGACCTGCACACCGGCCACTGGTACGCGATGGCACCCAGCGACGCCGCCGCGCGCTATCGACGCATGCGCGGATACAACGTCATGTTCCCCATGGGCTTCGACTCCTTCGGCCTGCCGGCCGAAAACGCGGCCATCAAGCGCGGCGTCGACCCGCGCGCGTGGACCTATGGAAACATCGAGCAAATGCGCTCCCAGCTCCGAATGATGGGTGCCGGCTTCGACTGGGACCGCGAGATCGTCACCAGCGACCCCTCCTATTACAAGTGGAGCCAGTGGTGGTTCCTCAAACTGTGGGAGCAGGGCCTCGCCTACCGCGACGAAGCGCTCGCCAATTGGTGCCCCGGCTGCAATACCGTCCTGGCAAACGAGCAGGTGCTCGACGGGCGTTGTGAGCGCTGCGACTCTGTGGTCGAACGTCAGTTCCTCACACAGTGGTTCTTCCGCATCACCGAATATGCCGAAGAGCTGCTCAACTTCGACGGCATCGACTGGCCCGAGCGCATCAAGACCATGCAGACGAACTGGATTGGCCGTTCCGAGGGCGCGACCATCAGCTTCGAGGTCGAAGGCGTCGACGAAGATCTGCCCGTCTTCACCACGCGCCCGGATACCATCTTTGGTGCGACCTTCATGGTCCTGGCGCCCGAACACCGGCTGGTCCAGCGCGTCACGACACCGGAGCACCGCGAAGAGGTCGAAGCCTACTGCACCCAGGCTTCGCACCAGACTGAGATCGAGCGCATGTCCACCGAGCGCGAAAAGACCGGCGTTTTCACCGGCGGATATGCCATCAACCCGTTCAATGGCGAGCGTATCCCCATCTGGATCGCCGACTACGTACTGGTGACCTATGGGACCGGCGCCATCATGGCCGTGCCAGCACACGACGAACGCGACTTCGAATTTGCGCAGCAGTTTGGCCTGCCCATCATCCCCGTCTTCGATAGCGACGAGGTAGACACCTCGAAGCCGCTGGAAGCCGCCTTCATTGAAGGCCGCGTCATGATCAACTCCGGCGAGTTCGACGGCACACCCTTCGAGCAAGCAAAAGCAAGGCTAACCAAAGCGGTTGAAGAGCGCGGCCTGGGCGAACGGACCGTCTCCTATCGCCTCCGCGACTGGATCATCTCCCGCCAGCGGTTCTGGGGCGCCCCTATCCCCATGATCCATTGCGATACGTGCGGCGCGGTGCCGGTGCCGGAATCGCAGCTTCCCGTGTTGCTGCCAGAAAACGTGACCTTCCAGTCGAGTGGCAAGTCACCACTCACCGAGGCGGAAGAGTGGGTCAGTGTCCAATGCCCGCAGTGCGAAAGCCCGGCCAGGCGGGAGACCGACACGCTGGACACGTTCATGTGTTCGAGCTGGTACCAGATGCGCTTCGTCGATTCGCAGAACGACGAAGCGCCCTTCGACCCGGAGCTGGGCCGGAAATGGCTGCCCGTGGACCAGTACACCGGCGGCGCCGAACACGCGGTGATGCACCTGCTCTACACCCGCTTCTTCTGGAAGGCAGCGCGGGACATGGGCAAGGTCGAAGGGCCCGAGCCGATGCTGCGGCTGTTCAACCAGGGCGTCATCCTCGGCCCCGATGGGAACCGCATGTCCAAGAGCCGTGGCAACGTCGTCGCACCCGACGACCAGGTGCGCGAACACGGCGCCGATGCATTCCGTTGCCAGCTCATGTTCATCGGCCCGTGGGACCAGGGCGGCCCGTACAACCCGACTGGCATGGCCGGCATCGTCCGATGGCTCAACCGCATCTGGTCGCTCATCGTCGACCCCGTCGAGACAGCGTCCATGCCGGGCGAGCCTTCCACCCGCGACCTGCGCCGTCTCACGCATAAGACGATCCGGGAAGTCACCCAGGACATCGAGTCCTTCCGGTTCAACACGCTGATTGCGCGGCTCATGGAGTTCACAACCGCGATGCAAAAGGCGCGCGACGCTGGTCCGGTGGACGACGCCGCCTGGACCGAGGCCCGCGATTCCCTGCTCCTGTTGGTCGCCCCGCTGGCGCCGCACATCAGCGAAGAACTCTGGGCCCGTCGTGGCAACAGCTACAGCATCCACCAGCAGCCATGGCCCGAGTTCGACGAGGAGCTTGCACGCGACGACGAGGTCGAGATCGTCGTCCAGGTGAACGGTAAGGTCCGCGACCGCATGATGCTTGCGGTGGACGCCGAAGAAGGCCAGGCGAAGGAAGCAGCGCTCGCATTGGAGAAGGTCGGAGCCTCCGTCGGCCAAAAAACCCCCAGGAAAGTCATCTACGTGCCGGGCAAACTCGTCAATATTGTGGTCTAATGACCACGTGTGGCGGGTAAAACGTCTTCCGTAAAATGTGGGTAATCCCTCAGCACCCTGCCTAGACAGGGTCTGGGGGCCGGGATACGGTTCCGACCAGATTCGAAACCGCAACCGTGCATTCGATTACCGCGTAATCGAAACCCCGCATACGCGGAAAAGGAGGCCGTGATGCAGTTTAAGCGTGGCGGAACAGAACGCCGCACACCCGAGTACGAAGATCGTGAGGAACATATGGACGCTGACACAAACCAGGCTGGTGGACAGGAATCACGGTCTCCGTTTTCCTTCGCCCGCCACGAACGTGGCGGCGCTCCACGTCCCCAGGAAGGGGGCCAGCCCGCTGAAGAACCGGCGCCGCCGCCCTCATCCGCGGTAGAAAGCGTTGTCGACAGCGGCGCGGTCGTCGAAGGCCATTTCCAGGCTGACAACGACCTCCGCATCCAGGGCACCATCTCCGGCGAGATCACCTGCCGCGGCGTCCTCACGGTCGAACGGACCGCAACCGCCCGCGCCCAGATCCAGGCGCAGGAATGCGAGATCCTCGGCACCATCGATGGCGACATCACATGCTCGGGGCGGCTCCGCCTTGCATCGACCGCCGTCGTAAACGCCACCATCCGGGCCGGTTCGCTCGTGGTCGAAGAGGGAGCTTCGATCTCGGGTTCGGTCGAAACGAACTACACCGGCGAGGTCACAAGCGCCGCTAGCAACCGGCGCCGCGGCAGCCGCAAGAACGAAGAGCCTGCGGCTGAAGCACGCGACGCGGAACCCGAAGAAGAGAAATCCAGCGGTGGCAACCGCAAGGGTGGTTCGGGCAACCGTGGCCGTGAGGCGCCCTCGTTCGCGCTTGTGTCGTCTGACGATAGCGCTGCCGACAGCCGGGAGAGCCGCTCCTCCTAGCAGTCAGTCAGGAGCGATCCTGCTCCAGGCTGTTGATACTGGTACGCACCGACTCGAGGTAGCTCTGCATCTGCGATTGCAGGCGGCGGAGCACCTCGAGCGCGTACTGGTCGGCGTCATCCATCTGCTGCTTCGCCGCGTCCGCGGCCTCGCTCAGGTGTGCCGCCGCCGTAGAATCTGCCTCGGCGATGGTTTGCTGTGCCCGCTGTTCGGCGTCAGCCAGGATAGCGTGTCCGCGTTCTCGCGCGTCCACCACGATCGCGTTCTGCTCCAGGAGCCGTTCCCGCTCCGTTTCCGCCTGTTCCACGATCTGCTTCGCCGTGTCACGCGCCTCCTGGATGATCTGTTCGCGCGCCTCCAGCATCTGCTGTGCCTGTTGGAGGTCTTCGGGCACGGCGAGCCTGAACTGATCGATGAGGTCGAGCATACGTTTGCGGTCGACCACCAGGTTGCCGCCGACCGGGAGCCGGCGCGCCTGGACCACAAGGTCTTCGAGGCTATCGATCAGCTCGGGAAGCTCCACAGGTCGCGTCCGTTCCCTTATTCGTCGGTCTGGCCGAGCCGCTCGCGTATCGCGGTGCGCACATGGGGTGGCACCAGGTCCGCTACATCATAGCCAAGCCGCGAGACCTCGCGGATGCGGCTCGCACTGATGTAGAGGAACTCCTGGTTCGTCATGAGGTACACGGACTCAAGGTTCGGCGCCATCTTCCGGTTCATGAGCGCCATGTCGAACTCTGCCTCGAAGTCGCTGACGGCGCGGATACCCCGCACGATGGCGATGGCGCCCTTCCGCGTTGCGTACTCCACGGTCATCTCATCGAAGCCTTCGACTTCGACGTTGGGCATGTGCTCGACCGCCTTCTTGAAGAGCTCAATGCGTTCGTCCCAGCTAAAGAGTGCACCCTTGTCGCGCCCTTTCACCACCGCCACGATCACCCGGTCGAACAGGTGCGTCATGCGCTTCACCAGGTCCAGGTGCCCGTTCGTGACCGGGTCGAATCCCCCGGGAAAAACCGCGATCCTCATGCGCTCTCCTCTCCGTGGTAGATGGCGATTGCGCTGTCCCCGTACTCGCGGCGTTCCGACAGCGAGAGTCCACCCACACGTTCCGGCGGATTGTAGCGGCTGCGGTGTTCGTAGACGACAGTTCCACCGCTCGAAAGCAACGCACCGAGGTCGGCGAGCAGCTCCGGCGCGAACTCATCGTCATATGGCGGGTCGAGGAAGATCAGGTCGAACGGTGGCACTACGGCCTTGAGCGCTGCCGGGAGCTTTCCCCGCAGCACCTGCGCCCGGTCGCGAAACTCGGTCCGGACGAGCGTGTCCAGGATCGCCTTGCAGGCCGCGGGGTGTGACTCGAGGAATATTGCCTCGCTCGCGCCCCGGCTCAGCGCTTCGAGTCCCATCGCGCCGGTACCCGCATAGCAGTCGAGCACACGGGCGCCGCTCACCTCGTCCCCGATGATGTTGAAGATGGCCTCCCGGACCCGGCCAGCCGTGGGGCGCAGCCGGTGCCCACGCGGTTCCGTGATCGGGACGCCCCGGGCTGCACCACCCGCGATTCGAAGCCGGCTGCTTGCCATTGTGTTAATTGTGCCTTTCTTGGCAGCCGTGGTGTCCCGGCAGGTCGTTCCTCACGTTACTCGCCTTCCGCGTCGTCGGCGTCGTCCGGTTCCTCACGCTGTTCAACGGTGACCTCGGTCTGGCTCTGGAAGGTGAAGACACCGTCGCTGACCCGGAGCTCGACCGTATAGGTCCCCGGTTCCGAAGGCGTCGTCCAGCGCGCCACGCCACGCTGCCCGCCTTCGATGCTGCCGCCCGTCACCTCCCATTGGGGCGAGAGCGTGTCGGAATCGGGCCGGGCAAGGTCAGGTTCACCCGTCTGGATGAAATCGACGAGCGCCGGCCACAGGTTCCCGTGCATCTCGTCATCGCTCGCATCGTCGACCGCGAACCCGCCGAGGTTGTATGCCGTGACGAATTCCAGTTTGAATCCTGCACTGTACTGGTTCTCGAGCCACACCGTCCGGCCACCGTCATCCCGGTAGGTGAACGCAACGGTCGCCGTGCTCTCGTCCCACAGCATCCCGCTCAGCCCCTCAGTCTGGTCCAGGTTACGGGCGATGAGCGCAACGTTATCGTTCGTGGCCGGTTTGCCGTCCTCCACCTCAATCTGTGTCGCGATGCGCATCGCTTCCACAAGCTGGAGCCGCCGGACCTCTTCGCCCTTCTCCACTGCGTAGGGAGTAATCGAGAGCAGGAGCTTGTTCAACGGCATCTGCTCGGACAGGTACTCCAAAATGTGCGGCATGTCGCTCCGGTAGCTACTCTGATCGAGTATCGGCTGCATCACCACAAGGTCTGCCGCCTGGCCAATCACGTCCCAGTCGTATGGCCCCGGGTCGATGCCTTCCTGCGTGCGCTCCGGCGGTGGAAGCGTGACAGCCAGGCGCAGCCCCGCCCGGTCGAGCTCGGTGCCCAGCTCTTCGACGAGCAACGCGTACGACGTGCGCTGGTCGTCCCGGAGATCCACGAAGGCCAGGTTCACACCATCGACGCCCGCGTCCGAAACGAACTCCACGATTTGCTGGACATGGCTCGTCCGGGAACTGCTGGATTCAAGGATCGCGTCGAGATTCGCGATAGCCCCTTCAATCTCTTCGTTTGCCATCAGGACAGGGAAATGCTCCTGGTCTGCGCGCAGCTCGACGTTCGATACCTCGCCGCTGACTCCCCCACCGCCGGTGGGTGTGAGGTCTCGCGTGTGGACCATTGTCAGGTCGTCTCGCGCTTGCGGATGCAGTGTGTCGCCGGGGTTGAGAAACGCAGCCGCGTGTCCCGCTGGCGTATCACGCTGCATGAGCACGATCGTCGCCGGCACCTCTTCGAAGACGCCGATTGCCCGTTCGCCGGTTTCATCGAACTCCGCTGTGGTGATGTGGTCCCACGCACCTTCGTCTGGCAGGAAGCGGTAGAAGCTCAACCCGGTCGAGGCTTCACTCCCCTCGGCGATCGGGATATCGATTTCGATGCTGCTGCCTTCCGGTATCCGGGGTGCGTCGCCGCGGTATTCGTACACGTCGCTTGCAAAGGCGAAGCCCTGCGGCGGATCCACGTCGAGGCTCGTGGCGCAATACCCTTCATCGCAGCCGCCACCAAAGAACTGTGTGACCGCAAACCATCCGCCCGCGAGCATGGCCACCACAATGAGCGCCATCACGGCGACACGCGCAAATCCCCGGGACTGCGAAGGGCCACCGATCCCGCGCATACCCGAGCCCCCCAGCGCGGGGCGCCTCCCCGGCCGGTTCATTCGCGCACGTCTCCCAAAAGGTTCCCGATAGGTTGAGGGCGCATCCCATCGATTATCCTTCCGTCATCACTGAGCACAACCACACACTCGCCCCACATGTCTGCATCTATGAGCATTGCCCGCCAATTTCGCCAGCGGGTATACTGCCAATCAACCGGGGCACCCGCCTCGGTTCTTCTTTGTTCAGAGGATCACTATGCCCGATCAACCCGTTCCTCTCACGCCTGAAGGTAAGCAGCGTCTTGTCGACGAGCTCGACGAGCTGCGTGCTGAACGGAAGGTTGTCGCCGAGCGCATCCACAACGCTCGCGAACTCGGCTCGAGCCAGACCGATGCCGAATACGACGACGCCAAAATCGACCAGGGCCGCATCGAAGGGCGCATCCTCGAGATCGAGGACCTGCTGCGCCGCGCTGTCATCATCAACGAAGACGAAGCGCACAAGGGCTCCCGTGTTGTGGTTGGCAGCGGCGTCAGGGTCGAACAGGACGGAAAGACCCGTCACTATCAGATCGTCGGCCCCCCGGAAGCGGACGTCGTGAACGGAAAAATTCCGAACGATTCCCCGGTCGGCGCCGCGCTGATTGGAAAGCAGGTCGGTGACCAGGTCGAGGTGAGCGCCCCCCGGGGCATCATCAAGATCAAGGTGCTCGAAATCGACTGATCGCGGCCGGGCAAACGCATTGACGAAAGGCCGCCACCGGGCGGCCTTTCCTGTCCCGGATGGAGGTTCGTATCGCGTGGATGAATTGATGGCCCACCGCCTCGCAAAGCTCGACCAGCTCCGCGAGAAGGGGATCGACCCCTATCCGCCCCGGGTTGAGCGGTCGCACACCGCAAACGACGCGACGCGCCTGGTTGAGTCATTCGCTGAAAGCGAACCCGAAACCGACCCCATCGATATCGCCGGCCGCGTCGTGGCCCAGCGTGACATGGGGAAAGCACGCTTCCTCGACCTCCTCGATGGCACCGGCCGCATCCAGGTGCTCATGCGCCGGAACGTGCTCGGCGATGACCTGTTTGAAGATCTCAAGACCGTCGACCTCGGCGACTTCGTCGGTGTTCACGGGAAGCCCATGCGAACCCGGACAGGACAGCCCACAATCGGCGCCGAGAGCTGGACCATGCTCGCGAAGGCACTGCATGCGCCCCCCGAGAAGTACCACGGCCTGGCCGATTCCGAGGCCCGCCAGCGCCGCCGCTACCTCGACCTCATGTCCAACGAGGAGACGCGCACGGTCTTTGCCACCCGGAGCCGCCTCATCTCCGGCATTCGCCGCTTCCTCGACGACCGTGGATTCCTCGAAGTTGAGACTCCTGTGCTGCAGGAAGAAGCTGGCGGCGCCGCTGCACGGCCCTTCCAGACGCACCACAATGCCCTCGGCGAAGACCGGTATCTGCGCATCAGTCTCGAACTGCATCTCAAGCGGCTCGTCGTCGGCGGGCTCGACCGCGTGTATGAGCTCGGCCGCATCTTTCGCAACGAAGGCTTCGACGCGCGCCACAATCCCGAGTTCACCATGCTCGAAACCTACCAGGCCTACGCCGACTACCACGACGTCGCGCAGATGGTCGAAGACATGGTGACGACCATCGCCCGCGACGCCCTCGGCTCGCTCAAGGTGACCTTCAAGGGCGAAGAGATCGACCTCTCGCCGCCCTGGAAGCGCCTGACCTTCCACGCTGCGCTCAAGGACTATGCCGGCCTCGACCTCGAAGACTTCCCCGACGAACCGTCGCTGTCCGCCGAGCTGCGCCGCCGGGGTGTTCCCATCCCGGATGGGGCCGGCTATGGGAAGCTCGCCGACGAAGCGATGTCGCACTACGTGGAGCCGCACCTCATCCAGCCGACCTTCCTGCTCGACTACCCGGTTGAGCTGTCGCCCCTCGCGAAACGCAAGCCGGAGAACCCGCGGCTGGTTGAGCGTTTCGAAGTCTTCATCGGCGGCTTCGAAGTCGGGAATGCCTATACAGAGCTCAACGACCCACTCGACCAGCGCGCCCGGTTCGAAGAACAGCTCCGCTTGCGCGCCGCCGGCGACGAAGAGGCCGAGCTCATCGACGAGGACTTCCTCTTCGCGCTCGAACATGGCATGCCGCCAACAGGGGGCCTCGGCGTGGGGATCGACCGGCTCGTGATGATCCTGGCCGGCCAGTCGACCATCCGCGATGTCATCCTGTTTCCGCAGTTGCGCAGCGAGAAGTCATGACCGCGGCAGAACGGCACCAGGCGATCGAAGGTGTCCTCGAACGGCACCACACCGCCACAGCCTACGTCGTGAGCCAGGCGCGGACCCTGCTCCTCTGGCACGACCGCCTTCGGATGTGGCTGCCCCCCGGTGGGCACTGCGAGCCTAACGAAGACCCTGTCCAGGGCGCCGAGCGCGAAGCGTTCGAAGAATCCGGAGTCGATGTGGATGTCATTCCGCCACCTGACCTCATCCAGTGCTCGGGGCCAAAGGTCCTTCCGCCCCCGGCCGTCATTCTCGTCGAAGACATCGTGCGTCCGGACCAGCCCTTCCATCAGCACATCGACCACGTCTACTTCACGCTCGCCCGGCAGCGCGTCGACTTCGACGCGCCGATCCCGCATGGGGCTCACCGCTGGGTCGCCCGCGATGAGCTCCTCCAACAATTCTCCCTCCCTGAGCCCGGTGGTACGCTCGTCGACGTGGCCGAAGACGTGCGCCTGCTCGGCGTTCGGGCGCTCGATGCAGCAGCAGCACTGGAGGCTTGAGGATGCTTTCCGCCCAGTTCATCCGCGAGAACGAAGACCGCGTCCGGAACGACATTGCTCGCCGCCGCAGCGAAGCCCCGGTCGACCGCGTCCTCGAACTCGACAACCAGCGCCGCGACCTCATCAAGGAGGTCGAGGCGATGCGCGCCGAACGCAACACCGCCAGCAAGGAAATAGGGAAGACCAAAGACGAAGAAGAGCGCAATCGGCGCATCGCCGAGATGCGGGAGCTTGGCGACCGGCTCGAAGGCCGCGAAGAACAGCTGCGCCAGGTGGAACACGACCTCAATGAAGCGCTCTCCGAGGTCCCCAACATCCTTGACCCCTCTGTCCCCGATGGCGACGACGAATCCAGCAACGTAGTGGTCGAAACGTCCGGCGACCTGCCCTCCTTCGACTTCGATCCAAAGCCCCACTGGGAGCTTGCGGAGGCCCTGCGTGGCATCGATTTCGAGCGTGGCGTAAAGATGTCGGGTAGCCGCTTCTTCGTCATGCGCAACGGCATCTCTCGCCTTCACCGCGCCCTCATCCAGTGGATGCTGGACTCGCACACCGCCGAGGGCTTCGAAGAGCACTACCTGCCCTACATGCTCACGGAAGCGTCGCTCTACGCTTCCGGACAGCTTCCCAAGTTCCGCGACAACCTTTATTTCGACGGCGAAGAAGACTACTTCTTCATCCCCACGGCGGAAGTCGCATTCGTCAACCTCTACCGTGACGAGATCATCCCGCCAGGTGTGCTGCCGCTGCGCGTGACCGGCCACACCCCCTGCTTTCGCCGCGAGAAGATGAGCGCGGGCCGTGACGTCCGCGGCATAAAGCGCGTCCACCAGTTCGAGAAGGTCGAGATGTTCATCTATTGCGAGCCGGAACAGAGCGAGGCGGAGCTCGACCTCCTTGTCCGGCGCGCCCGCGCATTGCCGGAGGCGCTCAACCTGCCCTATCGCGTGCTGGAGCTATGCTCCGCCGATGTCGGCTTTAACGCCACGAAGACGTACGACATCGAGGTCTGGTCCCCGGGTGGACAGGAGTGGCTCGAAGTCAGTTCTGCGTCCAACACGCTCGACTTCCAGGCGCGCCGCGCGAACGTGCGCTACCGGCCGGAGGAAGGCGCGTCACCGCGCCACCCCCACATGCTCAACGCGTCCGGTCTGGGCCTCGTCCGCACCCTCATCGCTGTGATGGAAAACTACCAGCAGGCTGACGGCAGCATCCTCGTTCCCGAAGCGCTACAGCCCTATATGAAGACGGATCGCATCTCCGCCCCCTGATGTTCCAGAGGTCAGCCCGAGGCGCGCCGCCAATCTCGCAGCTGAATGGGTGATGCTGCACCGGGAGGAGCTACTGGAGCTATGGGAAGCAGCACAGAACGACAAGCCGCTCAGGCGAATCAACCCGCTGACCTGATTGGTCCGGGGCCCTATCCGCAGCGGCTCCATCTGATCGATGCGCGTCCACTGCCTGGTATCGGCTCCATGTCCACGTCGCCGATGGATACGAGGGCGACGTCGATCTTCTCAGGCACCTCGCAAACGGCGTTTTCGAAGCCTGCGCGACCACGGGTACTTACAGCAAGGGCGTTTCGACAGTGAGGCTCGCACGATCACGTGGCCCAATGGGGCAAACTTCGCCCCCGAATTCCTGCGCACATTAGCCGAATCACAAGAGAAGTAGAGCTCGACCCGGAATGCGTAAGCGGCCTCGCAGAGGAGGCCGCTTGCGCGTCATCATGCCGGGGAAGTAGCGGTGCCCGGGTTAGATCGTGTCCGAACTGGTCCCCGCACCGTTGATGTGCGCGATGGACCCGCTGCCCGGTCGGTCGAGGATATCGTCGATAAGGCCATATTCCTTCGCACCTGCCGGGTCGAGCCAGAAGTCGCGGTCAGTGTCGCGTTCGATCCGCTCCATGGGCTGCTGTGTCGTTTCCTGGATAATGTTGCGAAGGAGGCGCTGAAGCCGGAGCGTCTCGCGCGCTTGGATTTCGATGTCCGACGCCTGGCCCTGTGCGCCACCAAGGACCTGGTGCAGGTGCACGGTCGCATGCGGGAGCGCGTAGCGCTTGCCCGGTTCGCCTGCCGTGAGCAACACAGTGCCCATGCTCGCCGCCAGCCCGATGCACACCGTGGAGACCGCCGGCCGGATGATTCGCATCGTGTCGTACATCGCCAGCCCCGCCGTCACACTGCCGCCCGGGCAGTTGATGTACATCATGATGTCTTTCTCGTCGTCTTCGCGGGCCAGGTACAGGAGCTGCGCAATGATGACGTTCGCGACCATCGCGTCGATGGGCGTGCCGAGGAAAACGATCCGCTCCTTCAGCAATAGCGAATAGATGTCGTACGCCCGCTCGCGCCGCCCGTCCGACTCGATGACGAACGGCATGATGTTTTCCGGCTGCACAACGTCGGCGTCCGGCTTCTTTCCCGCCATCAGTTCCTGGATTAAGTCGTTCGCCTGGCTCATTGTGCAGCCTCCTCGCGCTTGTCTCTCCTCAGTGTGCGGCCTTCTCCCCGGAACAGGCAAAGCAAAGGCCCTGCCCATTCGGGCAGGACGTCCCGTCCCGTAACGCTGCTACCCGCTACGCTGGGATCACGCATGACTGTTCGTAACGACATCCGCAACCTCGCCATCATCGCCCACGTCGACCACGGGAAAACCACGCTTGTCGACGCCCTGCTCAAGCAATCGCACGTCTTCCGCGAAAACGAGCAGGTCGGTTCGCTCATTCTCGACTCGAATCCGCTCGAGCGCGAAAAGGGCATCACCATCATGGCCAAGAACGCTGCGATCGAATACCGCGGCGTACGGATCAACATCCTCGATACCCCCGGTCATGCGGATTTCGGCGGCGAAGTTGAGCGGGTACTCAACATGGCCGACGGCTGCTTGCTGCTCATCGACTCGGTCGAAGGTCCCATGCCACAGACCAAGTTCGTCCTGCGCAAGGCGCTCGAGATTGGCCTCCACGCCATCGTCGTCGTCAACAAGATCGACCGCCCCAACGCTCGCATCGACGAGGTCGTGAGCGCCACCCAGGACCTTTTCCTCGACCTGGCGACCGAGGATCACCAGCTCGATTTCCCCGTCGTTTATGCCAACGCGCGGGACGGCTATGCGTCGCTCGAGCCCGGCGCGACATCGGGGACGATGGAACCGCTCTTCGAGACCATCCTGTCGCACACTCCGCCTCCCACAGCCGACGACACGACCCCGTTCCGTATGCTTGCGACGACGCTCCAGTACGACAACTACCGCGGCCGTACGGCTGTTGGCCGCATCCGCGATGGCGTCGTCCGCACCGGCCAGGACGTGCTGCGCTTCGACCGTGATGGCCAGCCGTCGCAATACCGCGTGGCCCAGCTCTATGGCTTCCGCGGCCTCGGTCGCGTCGAACTCGCCGAAGCTAGCGCGGGCGACATCGTGGCCGTGACCGGCATCCCGGAGATCCAGATCGGCGAGACGATTGCCCAGCTCGAAGGCGCCGAACCACTTCCCCCTATCACCGTCGAGCAGCCCGCGCTCAAGATGACCTTCCGCGTGAACGATTCCCCCTTTGCCGGCCGCGATGGACAGTACGTAACAAGCCGGCAGCTCCGCGAACGCCTCTTCCGCGAAGTCGAGACGAATGTTGCGCTGCGCGTCGAAGACGGTGATTCGGCCGAGTCCTTCGTCGTCAGCGGCCGCGGCGAGCTCCACCTGGCCATCCTTGTCGAAACGATGCGTCGCGAAGGCTACGAATTCGCCGTCAGCAGGCCCGAGGTCATCCTGCGCCAGGGCGAATCCGGGGTCGAAGAGCCCTATGAACGGCTGTTCATCGAAGCGCCAGAGGCGGCGACCGGGACGCTCATCGAGTCGCTCTCCGGCCGCAAGGCGCGCCTCATCGGTATGCACAGCGACCACGACGGCGACGTCCGGCTCGAATTCGAGATCCCAACTCGCGGCCTCATCGGCTATCGCGACACGTTCATCACGCAGACGGCCGGCGAAGGCATCATGAATACCGAGCAGATCGGCTACCGGCCGTGGTCCGGGCCTATCACCCGCGCCCGCAACGGCGCGCTGGTGGCGTCCGATACCGGTTCGGCGCTTGCCTTCGGCATCGCCAACGCGCAGGAACGTGGCACGCTCTTTATCGAACCCGGGCACGAGGTCTACGCGGGTATGGTCGTGGGCCTCCACAGCCGCGAGAACGACCTGTCCGTCAATGTCTGCAAGGCGAAGAAGCTCACGAACATCCGCAGTTCGACGGCCGACATTGCCGTGAAGCTGACGCCCCCGGCTCCCCCGAGCCTGGAAGGCAGCCTTTCGCTCATCGGCGATGACGAATTGGTCGAGGTGACGCCAAAAGCCATCCGCATCCGGAAGGCCCAGCTCGACGAGAATGCCCGCGCCCGCGCTGCAAAGCGAGCGAAATACGCCACGGCCAGCGGCTGACGACTGACAAGCGCGTGCGTCTGTGGCCTAATACCGCGCATGCACAAGCACGACGTCGATACGCCCGCCCTCCTGCTCGACCTCGACGCTGTCGAGACCAACATCCGCACTATGGCGGAATTCCTCGCCGGGAAACCGGCCTCGCTTCGTCCCCATTTCAAGACGCCAAAGTGTCCCGAAGTCGCCCGCCGCCAGCTTGAAGCGGGCGCCATTGGCATTACGGTCGCCAAGCTCGGCGAAGCCGAAGTCCTGGCGGACGCCGGGCTCGGCCCCATCCTCATGGCGAACGAGGTTGTCGGGCCGCAGAAAATCGATCGGCTCATGGCGTTGCTGTCGCGCGGCGTCGATATCACCGTCGCGGTCGAATCCGCGTTCAATATCCAGGAGCTGGCCGACGGCGCCAAACGTTCCGGGCAGCGCCCCGCGGCGATCATCGAAGTCGATAGCGGCATGCACCGCTGCGGGACCGCCGAACCCCGCGAGACGGTCGAACTTGCCCGCGCGCTCGTCGACGCCGGCATCGAGTACCGCGGCATCATGGGCTACGAAGGCCATGCCGTGCTCATCGCCGACGAGGAGGAGCGCCGCGAAAAGACGGAAGCTGCCCTCGCCATCGTGCAGGAGCACGTGGAAGCGCTGGCCGAAGCTGGACTTCCCGCCGGCATCGTGTCCGTTGGCGGGACCGGCAGTCACGAGATCGCAGCGACGCACCCGCACGTAACCGAACTCCAGGCGGGTTCGTACGTTTTCATGGACGGACGCTACCAGGAAGTACTTCCCCGGCGCTTCCAGGGCGCGCTGACGCTCCTCACGACCGTCCTGAGTGTCCGCGACCGGTATGCCGTTGCCGACGCTGGCATGAAGTCGCTCACGAATGAATTCGGCCCGCCATTCAGCGTCGACGGCGGGGTCAAGGTTGCCCGCCTTTCCGAGGAACATGCGACCCTGACTGGCGAGGGGATCGCCAGTCTCCGGCCGGGCGACCGCATCGAGGTCGTCCCGAGTCATGGCGATACGACGCTCAACCTGCACGACCGCTACCACGTTGTTCGCGGCGACGAGGTCGTCGACGAATGGCCCATCCTTGCTGCACGAAAGTTCAAATAGCGGTTCGAAGCTTGCGAGGTTTTGCGTAGACTTTGGAGGTGAAGGAGGTCAGTGATGCGCGAATGCCCATGGTGCGGGACCAAGAACCTGAACGTGTACGCCTACTGCCAGAGCTGCGGGCGCGGATTCGATCCGCCCGAAGAGCTCCAAAAGGAGAAGAAGCCATCCCGCTGGAAGTTCTGGCCCTTCGGTAAGAACAAGGCCGCGTAGCAACCCCGGTGTCTGCGCGGATAGCCCCGTGGGCAGATCGCCTCGCCGATGTTATCTCTGCGTACGACGCGCAGGGCTGGCACCGCACGGGTTCCGCGGTAGATACCGCTTCGGCCGAATGGCTTGCCGGCCTCGTCGGCGAAACCGGGCTTGAGCCGCGCCTCGAGGATTTCCCCCTCGACCGCATCGATGTCGAGGACGCGCGCGTCTGTTTTCCCGGTGGCGAGATTGCCGGGGTCCCCTTGTTCGATGCCCCGCTCACCGGCGAGGACGGCGTGCAGGGACAGGCCGGCGGCGAAGATGCCACCGCCGGCATCGCGGTTATCGAGACATCGCCAGCAGGCGACGCACCTGCCCTGGAAGCGGCGCGGGCTCGCGACCTAACCGCGGTCATCGCCGTCACGGGCGGAGACGACGACGTTGCGCCGCGCAACGCCCCGGCGTTTGCGTCCCCTGGCGGCCCCCCGGTCATCCAGGTTCCGCCTGCGGCCCTACCCGCGTTCCAATCTGCGGTCCGCGATGCTGCCACAGTCCGCGTCGTCACAGCCGCACAGCGGACACGTGTGGACGCGTGGAACGTCGTTGCCGACATTCCCGGCAGCGAACCGCACCTCAAGCCGCTCGTCGTCATGACGCCCCGGAGCGGCTGGTGGTATTGCGCATCCGAACGCGGTGGCGGGCTCGCCTGCTGGCTGGCGGCAATGGAATCGCTGCTCCTGGCGCCGCCTGCCCGGACGGTCCACTTCGTCGCCACCTCCGGGCACGAGCTCGGCCACCTGGGCCTCGAAGACTATATCGAGCGGCGTCTCGAACTTCCTGTCGAAGCAAACATGTGGCTCCACCTGGGCGCCAACATCGGCGCCCAGGCCCCCGGGCGCCTCGCGGTACGAGCAGCTGACCCCACGCTCGCCGAACGCGTTGCGGAGCACCTGGCAGCAGAGCGCGACTCCGCCACGACGGAGACGCTTGCGAGCCCGCCCGGCCCGGTCGCCGGGGAAGCCGCGGACATCGCGGACCATGGGGGCCGCTTCCTGTCCCTGGTCGGGGGAAATGACCGCTTCCACTTGCCGTCGGACCGCTGGCCTGGCGCGGTCGCTGAGGCTGACGTTGCTGCTGTGGCGCGGGTGATAGCGCATCTCGTGCAGGAGCTTGCCAATGGCTGAGCCGAAACCCGGCGAAGAGAAGAACCCACCCGCGCACACGCGGCTTTGCCCGCGGTGTGGGACGCGCTTCCCGCTGGGCGAACTATGCCCCCAGTGCTACGGCTGGACGAAGCCTGGCAACTGAGCCTTACGCTACAGCCCCTGCCAGTCGCTGAGCCCGATAAACCAGTTGTTGATCTGCGTGAGCCGGCCGGTGATGAGCAACATCCCGATGCCGAGCAGCATCAGCGCGCTGGCCACTTCGAAATATGGCATGTACCGCTGCATTCGTCGGATGGTCCGGCTTGCATCGCTCACAGCCAGGCCGGCGAGCAAGAAGGGGATGCTGAATCCGAGCGCGTAGAAGCTCAGCAGGTAGGCCCCCGTCCAGGCGCTCCCGGAGGCCGCTGCCAGCGTCAGGATGCCACCGAGGATCGGGCCGACACATGGCGTCCAGCCCGTCGCGAATGCGCTCCCAATGAGCGCCGACCGCGAATAGCTTGCCTTCTTCTGCGTACCGGGATTGAACTGGAACGTCCGCTGCAGCAGCCCCACGACAGGAAGCAGGCCTGAGAACTTCGCCCACGCAACGCCGAGTGCCCCGGCGAGCAGCAGTAGCCGCGACGCATCACCCTGGATCTGTGCCAGCTCCACCGTGCCAATGAGCACGATCGTCATAACGAACAACAGGATCGCCGACCGCATCAGGGAGCGCTGGCCGATCTCGGGGATGATCAGGATGCCAAGCACGATGAGCAGGAGCCCCGCCGCTGTCTCGAGTGCTTGCAGGTTGTCCACCAGCACGAAGCCGACGAGTCCAACGCTTGCCCCCAGGGCGATGAACACCACGCTCAACCCAACCATGAACGCGACGGCATGCGAAAAGGTCCGTCCACGCGAGGCGGTGACCTTCCCCTCGGCATCGAAGCTCGCCCCGGCAAGGTTCGTCACGTAAATGGGAACCAGCGGAAGAACGCATGGCGAAAGAAACGACAGCACCCCGGCAGAGAAGGCCACCATTGGCCCGGCAAACCCGGTGAGCCCGAACTGCTGCGCATCGACCCCGGCGATGATGAACACGATCAGCGGTACGAGGATGGCGAGCACGAATAGCAAGTAGCCGCCCCGCACGCTGAGCAAGAAATCCCTGAAGCTTGTCCCTGCGCCACCAGTCGCCTGCATCATGCCCCCACGAAGTGCGTAGCCTGTGCCCCTTTGAGTCTATCCCTGGCGCCTGGCCGGCGTCTGTGGGCACGTTGCCTGTTCGTCAGCTTCGGATATTGCAGCGTTACAGCCAGTCCCCCCGTTTCGTCCGCTTCACCTCCACACGGCAGCTTGCGATGATGACCCCATGACCGCGGACGAAACACTCGCGGGGAAACTCCTCGTCGCCAGCCCGGCGCTCACCGACCCGAACTTCAAACGGACAGTCGTTTTCATCATTCGCCACGACGAAGAAGAAGGCGCGTTCGGCCTCATCCTCAACCGCCCCCTTTCGCACGCGTCCGTCGCCGAGCACCTTCCAGGCTGGGCCGAACTAAGCGCCCCGCCCCCCCTCATCTTCAGCGGCGGCCCGGTTGAGCCCGCGGTCGCACTGGCACTCGGCCGCTTTCCCGAGAACGCCATCGACCCGGGAGACGCCGCCCTCCCGGGCGTGGCCATCGTCAACCTCGCAGCCGACGAACCGGCGCCCACCCTCGAAACGGTCCGGGTCTTCAGTGGCTATGCCGGGTGGTCTCCCGGGCAGCTCGAACAGGAAGTGGACGAATCCGCCTGGTTCATCGTCGACGCTTTTGCCGCGGACATCTTCAGCCAGGAGCCCGGGGACCTCTGGCGCGACGTGCTCAAGCGGCAGCCTGGGGCGCTCGCCACGTTCGCCTACTTCCCTTCGGACCCGCGGCAGAACTAGCGCACGAACCCCTGCACGAACCCCTGAGTGAAGGGGACGACACCCGGACGGGCGTGAGCGGTGCCATTGTGCTACGTTCATTCAAGAGCGCACGCGCGCATCGCGCATTACTCCTCCCCGTGTCCGATCGCTTGCGAGGAGTCCCGCCCGAAGTGGCCCGCACCGCTCGCACGAATCCACGGGAGATATCCTTTTTTGTCTATTGCATCCACAGTGCCCGCCTCGAGCGCGGGCGACTCTGCCGCCTTGCCCGGCGGCCCGACGTTTCATGACCTTGGCCTGGCGCCACATCTCGTTAAAGCCCTCGACGCGGCTGGCTTCGAGAACCCCTTTCCCATCCAGGCCATGTGCATCCCCGATGCCGTCGCAGGCCGCGACGTCTCCGGCAAGGCACGCACTGGCTCCGGCAAGACCCTTGCCTATGGCCTCCCACTGCTCCAGCGCACGAGTCCCGCGCGGAAGCGGCGGCCTCGGTCCCTCATCCTTGTGCCAACCCGCGAGCTCGCGCTCCAGGTTGTCGCCGAGCTCCGCCCCTTCGCCCGCGTCGCCGAGCTCCGGCTGGCCGCTATCTATGGCGGCGCATCGCTGATTCGGCAGGTGAAAGAACTCCACAGCGGCGTCGACCTCGTCGTCGCAACCCCCGGCCGGCTCAATGACCTGCTCGAGCGCAAGGAGATGTCCGTCTCCGATGTCGAATCCGTCGTTATCGACGAAGCTGACCAGATGGCGGACATGGGCTTCATGCCGCAGGTCCGGGCTATCCTCAACCAGGCCAGCAACGACCACCAGACCCTGCTCTTCTCCGCCACGCTCGACGGCTCCATTGGGACCTTCGTGCGCGAGTATCAGCACGACCCGGTGACCCATGAAGCCCCCGGCGCCGAGGTCAGCATCGAAACGCTCGACCAGCGCTTCATCGGCGTCGGTAATGCGTCCAGGGTGCGGGTTGCAGCCGAGATCTGCTCCGCGGTCGAACGCTCCATCATCTTCGTCCGGACCCGTCACGGCGCCGACCGTCTCGCGAAGCAGCTCGGAAACGAGGGCCTCGAAGCGGCGCCAATCCACGGCGGCCTCAACCAGCGGCAGCGCGAGCGCACGCTTGGCGCATTCTCGCGCGGCCGGGTGCGGGCGCTGGTTGCGACCAATGTCGCGGCCCGCGGTATCCACATCGACGATGTGAACACCGTCCTCCACTTCGACCTGCCCGAGGATGGCAAGACCTATCTCCACCGCTCGGGCAGGACCGCCCGCGCGGGAGCCGATGGACTCGTCGTCACCCTGGTGATGCCCGGCGAAGAACGTGACGTCCGCGACCTCCAGCGCGAGGCAGGCGTGCACCTTTCGACCGTACCGATGGAGCCGGGCGACGAGCGGCTGACCGACCTCCGGGCTTGGGCCCCACCGGCGCCGTCACCCGCCCCGAAGGGTGGTGGCCGCAAGCCGGACTTCGCTGAGAACCGGTCAGGCGGCCGTGCCGGCGCGCCGGCACACCGCAGGAAGCGGCAGGCGCCCCGTCACCCCGGCAGCGGCAAGCAGCGCTGACGCGGCACCATCCGCAAGCACAAGAAAAGTGGCCCCGCACCAGTGCGGGGCCACTTTTCGTTGCGGCTCGGAACGACTTCCGGGAGGCATAGCTCAATACGAAAAACCCGCGGCGTGGCGGGCTCCCGGGGGCAAAGACGGTGGCGGATTACTTGAAGCGGAAGGTCAAACGCCCGCGGGTGAGGTCGTAGGGCGAAAGTTCGACGAGCACCCGGTCGCCGGGAAGCACGCGGATATAGTTCTTGCGCATTTTGCCGCTCACGTGGGCAAGGACTTCGTGGCCATTCGCCAGCTCCACCCGGAACATCGCGTTCGGAAGGGCTTTGGTAACCACACCCTCGACCTCAATTGCGTCTTTCTTAACCATTCACGCTCCTTTTGTCCGGCGCTTGCACCTCATCATGGGAACCGTTGCCGCGACAGCGCAGTGCTTGCGCCTGTTCAGTGATCCACGATACCACGCCATGCTGCTCCTGCGATGCCATGTGCGTCGAATTCGCGGCAGGTCTGTGGCGCTGTTGATACACATCCGCAAGGCTACACTGACCTGCCGTTCCCGGTACATATGCCCATCCGGCTACGATGTCCCCACGTTGCCACCCCGCCGGGCGGCGGCGAAGGAGACTGCATATGGAAATCCCGAAGGGAATGTTCGTGTTCACGAGCGATAGCCGTGAAGTGGGTGAAGTAACAACGACTGGTAGCGACGAGTTCACCGTACAGCTCCGCGACGTCGATGCGGCGGTGACGCTTCCGCGCTCCGCTGCCGGGACCGTTTCGACGGGCAAGTTGCACCTGGAGCTCGATGCCAGCACGCTCTACGAAGACTACATAAAACACATCGGGCCGAACGCACGCGAGTGGGACCCCCATCCCGCCGCATCCCGCGAGCGCGTCCCCACAGCCGAACATGTGTCCCGCGAAGACGCTGACATCCTGTGGGACGAACTTCCCGAGCGATCATGGAAGGCCCTGCACGAGCTGGCACATCGCATGCAAGGCGGAGACCGCATCGAAGGCCCCGTACTGGCCGATGTGGTCAAGGTTGCCCGCGGACTCGAACACCAGGGTGCACCCTTCCCCGCGTCAGCCGGCGATCTCGGCACCGAACTCAACAAGCACGCCGAAACAATGGCGCACGAATCAACCGCGAATCCCTGAGAAGTATCACCGCACCGACCGTAGATCGTCGCCGGCCCGGCGGCCGGAGGTCCGGCTACTTCGATAGTGCGGGACGGGAACAAGCCCCTCGTCGACAGCCGCGGGCGAGAGGTGCGGACAGCCAGGCACAAAACACTGGAAACAGATGTCTGGCGCCGTTGCCGCGGGCCGGTCCAAAGGGCTCCGGCGAGCGAGGGCGCTACGGAGGCTCGCTGGCGCGATGCGTTCGAGACGGGCGACGTGCGTCACGGAATGACAGTGCTTCCAGAGGGTCAGCGGAAACCCCGGGAGCGGTGTCCGCCATCCCTCGCAGCAAACTTGCCGCTCTGACCCGGTTGGTTTCCACCGTCCGGTTGCGTCGCGTTTCCCCGCTGGCAGCTCCCACCCGTGCTGGCGCCGGTCATAGCGCTCTATCGCGCGTGTGACAGGGTCCATCGTCTCTCCTCGCAACATCCACGCCAGTCCGTATCAGAGCGGCGGCGTCACGCGTATCCTACCGCGCGAGCCAGCCCGCTGGCCCGGGGCGTCCTATCAAGAGTGTATCGACGCGCACAGACCGCGGCAGATGCCTGGCCTCCGCGGCTCCCGGTGTCTAGCTGTGACATCCAGAGACGTTGGTGACAGGAGTCGGTGACTGAAGAGGACCTCCGGGAGAAGGTGTGGTTTGCAGAACGTACCGATCGCAGGAGGTCCCTCTTGCACCTAACGCGAAACTCATGCCAGCGGGACGCCGGCTCCTCGTGCAGCGCATTGCTGCTGGCGGCCCGATTGCCCAGGTCGCAGGCGAGATGGGCGTGGCTCGTCAGACAGCCTCCCGCTGGTGGCGTCGCTGGCAGCACGAAGGCGCCCCGGGACTGCATTACCGGCCATCACGGTCGAGATAGCGGAATGGTAGCGTCCCGCCGCAGAAGCCGTCTTTATCGCTGGCGCGGCTTCGGCCTGCCACGCAGGTAGCCGTAGCGCGCGTCCCCCTTGGCGCACGCGAACCCGGGAGGTCTGTTCGTCGCCCCGCCGGGGATGGTCAAAGTGCCGGCCCGATGGTACGGGAGCGTAGCGGGCGGTCACCACAGCCGAATTCGGAAGGGTCAAGACAAGCACCGGCTCGAAATGCCCTGGGAAAAGTACCAGCCGACTATTGCCCGCTCGCCCGTGCGCGCGGGTCGCGGACCTGCGGTGACTTTGAGATGGCGATCAGTCGCTGGCACGTTCGAGCCCACAAGAAAGCCCGCCAATCGGCGGGCTGCCCTCTAACGTTCTGGTCAACTCTCGCGCAGCGGCTCTGCGCTGGCCGATAGCGGGTTATGGCGACCCCGAGCGGATTCGAACCGCCGATCTCCACCTTGACAGGGTGGCGTGTTAGGCCTCTACACCACGGGGCCGCTCAATAATTCGATGGTAGGCGTGGTGGACGTTCCCCGCAAGCGAACAACCCCACAATCTTCTTCGTTCGCGCGTGCCATCCCCACGTCCTAAGCTCGAACTATGTCCAGCCGCGCTCGACGGCGCAAGAAACTGCCCGATTACCCGCCCATCACTGTCCGCATCGAATCCCTCGTGTTCGGCGGGCAGGGCCTCGCACGCCTCGAAGACGGCCGCGTCGCGCTCGTGTCCTACGCCGCGCCCGGCGAACTCGTTGAAGCCACCATCGATCGCGACCACCGCGACTATGTCGAGGCGGTCACCACGAACGTCATTGAGCCCTCGCCCGACCGCGTCGAGCCCCCCTGCGAGATCTTCGGCCGCTGCGGCGGCTGCCAGCTCCAACACATGGCCTACCCGGCACAGCTCGCCGCCAAGCGCCACATGGTCCAGGAACAGCTCAAGCGCATCGGTGGCTTCGAAGAAGTCGAAGTGGAAGAAACCGTCGGCGCCGACGACCCGTGGGAATATCGCAACCACGTCCGCCTCTCCACCGGTCCCACTCACGGCGACGTCGGGTTCATCTCGCGGCGCGGCCGCGGTCTGCTCACGGTCAACAACTGCCCCATCGCCCACCCCTTCATCAATAACCTCCTGCCAAAGCTGCAACACCGCGCCAAAGGGCTGCACCAGGTGCAGATCCGCTACAACGAAAAGACCGGCAGCTTCCTTCTCAAGCCGGAAATCGAAGACCTGGATTTCCCGACCGGCCAGTCGAGCTACCTCGAAGAGCTTGCCGGCCATCGCTTTGTCGTCTCCGACTCCGCCTTCTTTCAGGTCAACACGCCGCAGGCCGAGAAGCTCGTCCAGCTCGTCGGCGAATCTCTGCCTGCCCGGGGCGGGCTGCTCGTCGACGCCTTCGCCGGCGTCGGTACCTTCGCCGTCATCTTTGCCGAACGCTTCCGCCAGGTCGTCGCCATTGAAGAAGCAAAGAGCGCGACCCGCGACGCGAAGACGAACACGCAGGACCAGCGAAACATCAAGATCCGCACCGGCAAGGTCGAAGACGTCCTGCCCGAATTGGACGATGACCCCGATGTCGTGCTGCTCGACCCGCCCCGTGCTGGCTGCGCGCCACCCGTCCTCGACGCCATCCTCGATTACCGTCCACGAACGGTCGTTTACGTCTCCTGCAACCCCTCGACCCTCGCCCGCGACCTCCGTGCACTGGTCGAAGGCGGCTACCAGCTCGAGCGCGTTACCCCGGTCGACATGTTCCCCCAGACCGGGCATGTCGAGTCGGTGTCGCGGCTCACGCTCGCGGGGGAACCCGGCGCATGAGCCGCGTCATCCTTGCTTCCGGGTCGCCGCGAAGGAAGGAACTCCTCGCGGCCCTCATCGAGCATTTCGACGTAGTCGTATCCGATGTGCCTGAAGACCCGGTCACAGGCGACCCCGCTGCCGGGGCCGTTGACCTCGCGCGAAGCAAAGCCCGCGCTGTCGCGGACCGCTACCCTGGGGCAACCGTCATCGGCGCCGATACGGTCGTCCACGATGGCTCGCGCGATGTCGGGAAGCCGGCCGGCACGGATGAAGCGCGGGAGATGCTGAGCGCGCTCCAGGGGCGTCCCCATCGCGTTGCGACCGGGGTCGCCGTGCTCCGCGACGCGGACGAATGGACAGCGTCGAGCATTGCCCGCGTTATACTCGCCGCTATGTCCGCCGATACCATCGACGTATATGTGGCCAGTGGCCGCCCGCTCGACAAGGCCGGTGCGTACGCGATCCAGGACGACGACGTCCCCACCGTTGCATCGTTCGCCGGCTGCTATTGCAGCGTGATGGGTCTTCCGCTTTGGGCGCTGCGCGGCCTGCTCGTCGAAGCGGGCCTCGAACCCCGCGACCCCTCCCAATGCCTGGCGCGATGCGTATCCTGTCCTGACCGCCCATGACCCGTCCCCGCTTCCTCGTCCTCCCGCTGGCGGTGCTGGCGGCTGCCCTTGTTGGCGTCCTCGCCACATCACAGGTCGTTGCCGGCGACGATGATCCGCCGGTACCGCCGCCCGTTGACGACCCTTCACTCGACGCGCGCGAGCAGCTAGCCGCCCGCTATGCGCCAGTGCTTTACCTGCCCCAGCAGTCAGCGCGGTGCGCCGCAGACGGGACACCCTTCAGCCCTGCCCCGGTCGAAATCGTCCTTGAACAGCCCGGTGTCGTG
>SKSF01000150.1 GCA_007118095.1 Dehalococcoidia bacterium | reverse complement strand
GTTGAACTGCCTGAGCCGCAGGTCGGCATCGACCAGGTAGATGCCCGTGGGGGCCTGGTCGAACAGCGTCTGGAGCTGACGGCGGCTCGTGCGCAGCGCTTCGGCGGCGCCGATTCGTTCGAGGCGCAGCCAGATGCGTGCGGATAGCTCCTGGATAAGCTCGACGTCTTCGTCGCTCCACGGAAACGGCGTGCTGTGCTCGACGGTGAGGAGGAACTTCCAGGCGCCTTCGGCCAGGTACGGGGCGTGGGCGTACGCGCGCACATCGTATGCACGATGGAGGTGGCTGAAGACCTGTGTGTCCGGATCGGCCAGGACATCGGGGATGGCGACGACATGCCTCGCCTTGAGTTGTTCGATGTGACTGACCGGCATGGTGTCCCGCAGGCGAAAGTGCCTGGCTCGCGGGGGGCGCCCTGTACCAATCCACTCGTGGAGGATCTCCGCGTGTTCGGCAGCCTCATCGATCTCGCCCAGGCGAACGCAGGAGGCGTCGAGGTGTTCGCCTATCCTGGCGGTGGCCAGCTCCATAATCTCGGCCGATGAGCGGAGGCGGGCGAGGTCCGCGGAGAGGCCAGCAATGAACCGGGCGTTGAGTTCCTTGCGCTTGCGGGCGGTGATGTCCTGGATGACAGACCGGGCCTGGACGGGGCGTTCGCCGGGTTCCGACACCAGGCGCATATCGTTGTGGACCCAGACCGTCCCCCCGCCGGGAAGGGTGTAGCGCTTTTCAACGGAGTAGGGCGCGCCTTCTTCGATGAGCCTGTCGAAACCTTCCTGGCTCCGGGCGCGGTCGCGGGGATCCGTGATGTCCTGCCATGTAAGGGACAGGAGTTCCGATCGGCTGCGACCGGTGATTACGCAGTAGCGGTCGTTGACGTACTGCAGTCTCCCGGAGCTGTCGAAGCGGGCGATACCGACCGCGGACTGTTCGACGATGCCGCGATAGCGGGCTTCACTTTCCTGGAGGGAGCGTTCCGACGAGAGGAGCTGGAATCCAACGGAGGCAAATTGCGCCAGGCCCTGGAGCAGACGTGCATCTTCGGCGTCGAACTGGGTGTGGTTGGTGTGGGATACGACCCAGATGGTACCGGCAGGGGTGTCGTCCACGAGGAAAGGCACGAGGAGTGATTCGGCGAGCGGCGGGTCGAGGTTCCGGAGGGCGGGGAAGTCGTAGACAGGGTCGCGGAAGAGCATGGTCTGCTGCTCGTCGACAACCACGCCGCAGGGGCTGAGGTCCCTGTCTATCGTTTCTCCGAGGACGTTGGTAAATGCGCCGGCCACGGCGGTCCACCGGAAGCGGGGGTCGCCGCTTTCGTTTTCGAGGAAGCTGAGGCCAGCGGAGCCCGCGTTGCACAGTTCCAGTGCGGTATCGACGAGTGACTGCAGGAGGTGCCCGGGGCCGCGGGTCATTGCCTGGGAGAGGTGTCGCAGGGCAGCGTTCTCGGCCTCGAAAGCTGGTGGCCGCGAGCTGCGTCCTTCAAGGTCATCCGCCCTCAAGACACGAGTACGCGCGGGGGCTGTCGATTGTGATTCCACATCCATACCGTCGTCCCAGGATCGTCGGGTCGTTTCGCTGCCGTAGCGGGCCCGTCGAGCAGCTTACCTGCGTTCAAAGATAGCAGTTTGCGAGGCAGGCAGGCATAACAGCGCGTGTAATGCAGGCGGCCAGGATGCCGATCAAGGGAGATGACATCCAGCGACGCCACTGCTGGAACGGGCGCAGGGCGTCGAGTACGGGACGCCATACGGACAGGGGCCTCCCGGGACATGCTGGCCGGTGGGTTAGTCGCTGCCGGAGCTGGCGCCGGGCGATGTACCCATGTCCCCGCCGGAGGTAGCCAGCGAGGGTGCGGCTCCGGGCTTCGCCGAATCGCGAGTGATGAGCATGAGCAGCGAGGGGAGCACGAGGAGCGATGCGGCCGCCGATGCGCCGATCATGATCGCGGTGAGCAGGCCGTAGGTCGCGAAGAGCGGCATCGGGGCGAAAGCCATGATACTGAAACCGATAGCGCTCGAGGCAGCGCTTGCAAAGAGTGCCGCGCCTGTGCCCGAACCGGCGATGCGCAGTGCGGTCGTGCGGTATCCGTTGCGGGCGAGTTCTTCGCGATAGCGCATCGAGAAGTGCACCGCGTAGTCGATACCGATACCCACGGAGATGGCGCCGATGGTGGCAGTTGCAATGTTCAACGGGAATCCCGCCAGCGCCATGAAGCCATAGAGCCAGCTCACCACGAGCAAGACGGGGACGATGGTGACGACCGCGAAGCGCAATGAGCGCATGAACAGTGCCGCGACGACGAAACACAGGGCGACGGCAACCGGCAGCGAGAGGAGTAGCGCGTCCACTGTGGCTTGCAGCCCCTCGTCTCGTTCGATGGGCGAGCCGGTCAGCGTGACGACCGATTCGCCGGGTACTTCGTCGAGCCGTTCCTGAAGCCTCCCGATCATCCCGCCGAGCTCCTCGCGCGCGGCGGAGACGTTGGCCTGTTCCCGGCTGCCAATGAGGCCAACGGAGACCTGTGTGGCGCCAGGCGCTCCATCGGCGTTGCGCCAGGCGCGCGCGGGGACGTTGTCGGGGGTGACCAGGAGGCCGGCTTCGCCTGGGATCCCGTGCTCGGCTGCGTAGTCGAAGATTGCGAGGTTGGCCTCGGGGGTTTCGGCCACATTGGCGCCGTTGGCTGTGAGTTCGAGCCCGGTGTGCCCGGCGATTTCCTCTATGGCCAGCCGCGAGGTCATTGCTGCCTGGACGATCTCGAGCGCGCCAGCGTCGACCTGGGTTTCGCCATTGCGGTAGTAACCGTACCGGCCGGAGTCGGTCGTGGAGATCTCCGTGACGAACGCGTCAATGGCTGTCAGCGCCCCGGGGTGTGCCAGGTCCGTCTCGATATAGACGACCGCTCGCTCGCCGGACGAAATGTGCTCATCGAGCTTGTCGAGGCCTACGACGAAGTCCGTGCG
>SKSF01000129.1 GCA_007118095.1 Dehalococcoidia bacterium | reverse complement strand
TGCCGAACCCGCCGCTGTTCGGCCGGGAGCCATTCAAGCGGCATGTGAAGGCGCTGAGCCGCAACGAGATGGACGACTACCTGGACGGCTTTTACCTGCAGGGTTCGACGCAGTGGGACGCGCTGAGCCATGTGCGCTGCCGGGAACATGGCTACTGGGGCGGCCGTACGGATGACCCGACGGGAGCCGACATCGGCCTTGGGGTGGACCACTGGGCTCGCCATGGAATCGCAGGGCGTGGCGTGCTCATCGACATGCCCCGGTGGTTCGAGCGGACAGAGCCGGACTATGACCCGTTGAAGCCGCGGGCGATCACGCCGGTGGAGCTGCGCGAGGTGCTGGAGGCCGAGCATGTGACGCCGGAGCCGGGGGACATCTGGTGCCTCCGGACGGGATGGGTGGAGGCGTATCAGCGGCTGGGGCAACAGGAGCGCGAAGCGTACGCGGCCGACCCGGCGTTCGCCGGGCTACGGGCAAACGAAGAGATGGCGCGGTTCATTTGGGATCATCACCCGGCAGCGGTGTGTTGTGACAACCCGGCGATCGAAGTGGTCCCGGGTAACCCCTCCGACGGGAGTCTCCACCGCCGGCTGTTGCCAGCACTGGGCCAGGCGCTCGGGGAGATGTTCGACTTCGAGGCGCTGGCGCAGAGCTGCCGGATTGACCGGTCGTGGACGTTCTTTTTCGTGGCGGCGCCGCTGCATTTGCCGGGTGCGATAGGTTCGCCGGGGAACGCGGTGGGGATACGGTAGGGGATCAAAGAATCGAGTGGTGGGCCCGGCAGGATTTGAACCTGCGACCAACCGGATGTCCCCCAAGAGATAACACGAGGCAGACAAATGCCACGATCGAGTGCTGCGGCATTGTGATCTTGGTTCGAATCAATGAACTCAACTTTGGTTACCTTCGCGCTCCTTGCGACGATCGGCATCAATCTGCTTGTCTGTCTCATAGTGGCGGTGGGCGCGCTCGTGGTCGCCACCGGCCAGCAGTGCCCATTCCGCCTCGCTCTTCGGCCATGCCGGCATACGCGCGTCGAATTTCAGGTCGATGAAGAACGCAACGGGATAGTCGTAATATTCTGCAAGCTGTTGCAGATCGATAGCATCGATTCCGTTACGACCGGCTTCAACCGAGTGAAGCCAGTTGCGACTTCGGCCAAAGTGGTTAGCGACGTCCTGAAGACTAAGCCCTTGGGCCAATCGAGCTTGTTTCAGCTTCGATCCCATTACCTCCTGGCGCCACAGACGGAACCCTTCGCGGGGCGGCACTCTGGGCATATCGCCTCCCTTGCTCAAAGCTGATCATGGCAATGCGCCTGCCTGAGAGTGCTCATACTACCAAGTGCAGCCACAGCGGCATCGGCTCGATTGCCCTGATGGTATTGGGACACGCTGCGCAGAATCTGCTAGGAGCCATGGTTCCGAGTCCGTTCGAGCAGTAGCCACGCCCACCTGGGGATCGGGGTTATGCCACGTTCCCACCGGTAGATCGTGTAGCGGCTGATACCCCACTCCTCGGCAAGCTCGCTAACGTTCCGCCCTCGATCCTGGCGGAGTCGGCGGAACTCCGCAGGGCTGCATGTGCCAGGGTCGTCCGCGTTCATACCAGTTTGCGAGGATGCTCCAGTGACTTCGAGTACTGCTTAGAGGATTCCCGATCGAATAGCACATACTGCCTTTCGCGCCATCCGTTTACTTCTCCTTCGGTCTGGTGGGTGTTGGTGACATTGCCGAACAAGTCGGCGCGCTTCACGGTCTCGGGGCGGTCATCGTGCTGCATTGCGGATCTGCTCCTCGTGCTTTGTGTCCGGGGGATAGACCGCCACCTCGGCATGGCCGGCGGCGACGATCTCCGCGTTCCATAGTCTTCCGTCGAGCCATACATACCGCAGCAGCCGGCCATAAGGCCCGCGGTCGCTCACGTCCCGCTCTAACTCCACCGTTTCGCCGAGCAGCGTTTCGGTCGTGTACTGTGTCGCAGCCTCGGCGCCGGGTTCGCCGACCTCGAGGGAGTCTATGAGGATAGGCCGGACCCGGCCCAATGGCTCGCAGTCGAACGTGCCCCCATCGACGACGTTTGTGACGATGCAGACTTCGTGAGAGGCCGCTGTGCCGTCGTTTTCGTCGCCGTCCGGAGTCCACCACGCGGCAAACGCGAGGATGCCGGCTGCTACAGCAAGCGGGACGGCGTAGTCGCGCATGGTTACCTCCTGGTGTGGTGCGGGCGTCGATTGTATCGCGGCGCCCGCGTCGGGGGGTGTCGTTAGCGTGCCAGCGTTAGGGCTGTCAGTGAGTCGTAAGCGGTTTCGCCTTCGCTCCGCGGCATCTCGCGCGCCACATAGTCGGGGCCGCCAAGGTGGAACACGGCGCAATAGATGGGCTCGCCGTCCGCCGTGTGGGATGCTTCCTCGCCGACCATGAACCCGCCGGGGATGTAGATCGGCGGCAGTGCTTCAAGCAATTCGTTGGCGTGCTCCTCGCTGATGGCTACCCATGTGCACGTCCCTTCGAGCCTGTCGTCATGGCGCGCGTTCGTGATGGCCGGGAAGGGCCAGGCGCCGCGGGAGTCGATGAAATGGTGTCGCATGATGTTACCTCCTGCCCGGCGTAACCCGGCCGGGCGCGGGCTGGTGGTCGTTACTCGTTGGCGATGCCGGCGGGGATGCGGTCGGCGCGGCCGATCCAGGTCCCTTTGTGGTAGCGGAATCCCGCGGCCTTGAGTGCGTCGCGTGTCTCGCGCGGCGGTGCCTCGGGAAAGGTGATGTTGGCGTATTCGCCGGCGATGGCGATGGCGACGCCGCCGGCATCCTCGGCCGCTTGCTGGCGCTCCCGGCGCGCCTTAATGGCTTCCATGCGCTGGCGAACCCTTCGGATCTCGGCGTTGTTGTTCTTGAGCGCATACGACGGGAACCCGCGTTCCCCAAACGTGTTGGGCTCGATCACCTTGTCCACGTTGCGCTCGGTGAT
>SKSF01000182.1 GCA_007118095.1 Dehalococcoidia bacterium | reverse complement strand
TTGTCCTTCGGCAGGTCCCGGAACACCTCCACCTCGCGGATATCGTCGATGACGATCGGCTCCAGCCGGTGATGCCGCGCGATTTCGCGTCCCGTCTCGTATGCGCGCACCAGCGGGCTCGCGTACACCGCGTCAATCTTGTCCGTCGAAAGCCGCTCACCCACCAGCCGCGCCTGCGTCCGCCCGCGGTCGCTCAACGGCGGGTCGTCAAACGTCCCCACCGAACTGGTCGCCCAGTCCCCCACCTCCTGCTCGCCATGCCGCACCATGACCAGTTCCGTTACGTCGTCGACGCCCGTCAGAAAAGCCCGGTCGAACACGCTCACCGTCCGGGCCTGGTTTTCGCTCACAGGGAACTCCCATCGCTGGTATCCAGTGGACTATCGCAAATCCATAGTGAATAGCGCTACCGCCCCCGCGTACAATCGCGCCATGGCTGAAAACAAGGCTCCAAAAGTCGGCGTCATGCTCCGCGGCTGGGACATCCGCGTCGGCACCACCGGTGAGATGACCCTCGATGCCGCCCGGCGCGCCGAAGCTGTCGGGCTCGACGGTATCGTCGTCGGTGACCACGTCACCTTCTATGGCTACGGAAACGACGGGCTCATCACCCTCACCGCCGCCGCCACGGTCACCGAGCATGTCGAGCTCAAGACGGGCATCTACCTCCTTCCCCTCCGTCACCCTGTCCCTGTTGCGCTTCAGTGCGCACAGCTCGACCAGCTCAGCGCGGGCCGCCTCGTCCTCGGCATCGGTGTCGGTGGCGAAGACCCCCACGAGTTCACCAGTTGCGGCGTCGACCCCACCACGCGCGGTGCCCGCACCAACGAGTCCATGCAGATCCTCAAGCGCCTCTGGAACGAAGACGGCGTCACCTTCCAGGGCAAGCAATTCCAGCTCGACGATGTCACCGTCTACCCCAAGCCGATGCGCTCGGTGCCCATCTATGTCGGCGGCCGCAGCGACGCCGCCCTGCGCCGTGCCGGCCGTCTTGGCGACGGCTACACAGGCATCTGGCAATCGCTCGACCGCTTCCGCGACGCTGGCGAGAAGATCGCCGCCGCTGCCCGGGAAGCTGGCCGCGACCCCGCGGACGTTGAGCTCGGCATGCAGTTCTGGACGAGCGTCGCCGAGACCCGCGACGAAGCACGCGTCCGCGTGTCGCAGGGCATGGAAGGCACCTATCGCCTCCCCTTCGAACGCTTCGAAAAGTACACGCCCTACGGGACGGCCCGCGAAGTCGCCGAGTTCATCGCTCCCTATACCGAGCTCGGCGTCCGCCACGTCAACCTCATCACGTCCCAGGACACACCCGAAGAAGGTGTTGAGCGCGCCGCCGAAATCCAGGTCGCCCTCAAGGAGCTCCTGCGCTAACCGTTACCAGCGCTGACCCGGCGGGGCGTCCTTGTCCGGGTCAGCCACCATCATGTGACCCCCGTCAGCACCGGCACGCCATGGCCAGCTTTCGCCGTCAGGCGCGAAGGCCCCGGCGTCGCGGTCCACAACCGCCGCAGCCATCTCCGCGGCCCGGGCTGCGCCCGCTGCATCGTGCACACGGAAGATGCGGATCCCCTGCGCATAGGCCAGCGTCGTCACAACGTGGGTTTCGAGGTCGCGCGCCGCTGGCTCCATGCCGCTCACACTGCCAATGAAGTTCTTCCGCGAATGCGCCAGCAACACGGGCAACCCTGGCGTCCGGAGCTCGCCGATTCGGCGCAGCACTTGCAGGTCTTCGTCGTGGCTCTTCCCGAACGCGATACCGGGGTCAATCGCAACCCGGTCGTCGTCGAATCCCAGTCCGCGCAGGACGTCGACCCGTTCGAACATCCACGAAATCGTGTCCTGCACCACGTCCGAATACTGCGGCGGCGCGTCAGGGCGGCGCTTCGGCACGGAATAACTGTAGTTCAGCACGTACCCGGCGCCTGCGTGCAATGCCGCTTCGGCCGCGCCCGTCCCCTGCGTCAGCCCGCTAATGTCGTTCACAAGCTCCGCTCCGCGCTCCAGCGCCGCCGCCGCCACCCCCGGCTTATAGGTATCGACCGAGACCACGTGTCCCGCCGCCGCTAGCTCAGCGGCGCAGCCGGAGACCAGTTCGGCTTCTTCACCTTCATCCATAACTGGCCGGTCCGCCCGCGCACTTTCCGCTCCGACATCGATGATCGCGGCCCCCGCTGAGCGCAATTCCTCGGCGCGGGCTGCCGCACCCTCCGGGCTCACACCCACACCGTCCCCCGAAAACGAGTCCGTCGTGAGGTTCACGATGCCCATCACGATGGGGTGATCGAGTGGCAGCGTACGCGTTCGCAGCCGCCACCCTGCTACCGGGTCCAGGTAACGCCGCAGGCGCCGTGCCGCCGGGTGCACCTCCGATGCCAGCGTCCGCGCCAGCAGGTCCAGTTCGCGCCACGACCCCGCAACCCGGCTGCCGTCTTGGGTCATCGTCGCGTCCAGTCCCACCGCTGCTGCCAGCCGTGCAAGCTCGGCGGGTTCCTCCCGGAACCACGCAACGTGGAGCGCATCTTCACCGGCCGCGAGCTGCGCGTATGACGGCGGGACAACCCGCAACGGCGGTTCCATCATCGCGCCCGCATCTTCGCGTCGACGATTCGCCGCGCCTGCCACAGGTGTTCCAGGTCGTGCTGGTAGAGTTCTCGCGCGATATCCATCACGCTCATCGGCCCCCGGTACGGGTGGATGCCCTTTCGCTCCCAGTCCCGCTCCGAAAGGTCCCAGAGGAGATACGCCGTCCGCCGCCGGAAGTAATAGAACGCGTCCATCAAATCTTCATCGTCCGCGCCCTCATAATCCTCGCGGAACGGGATGTCGTCCATGTCGACATGCGGGATTTCCGGGTTCGTCTGCAGGATCATCGGGCGGAGCTGGTCCATCACCCGCTCTTCAACATCCCGCAGGTGGTACGCGATACCCATCAAGCACCAGTCTTCGTCTGGTGGCTCGCCCGGCTCGTACAGCAGGCCCAGTGGCTGCCCGGCGAGGATGTCCCGTAGCTCCCCGCCAGCCTCGCTCATCGCCTTCAGCAGGAAGGCAGGGTCGCTTCCTGCTCGTCGCACGTATTGCACGCCACCCATTGTAGGTCAGGCGCCCGGCTGCGCGCGCCAGGGTTCAGGTAATTGTCAGCTCCACGCCATCGGCGCACAGCGCGCATTCCTCCGGCGCCCACGAGGCGACGTCCACTGTCATGCAGGCGAAGAACGGTGCCCCGAAGTCCACCCCCCCGTTTGTGCGGTCGACGAGCACTGCCACGCCGGTGACATCGGCGCCGCGGCCGCGAACCGCATCGACAACTTCCCGGACGCTGCCCCCCGTGGTCAGCACATCGTCGACTACCAGCACCCGGTCCCCGGGCCCCACTTCGAATCCGCGCCGGAACTCGCGGCCCGGTTCATCCTTCCGTTCCTCCGCGATGATCGCGGGGAGCCCCATCTGACGTGCGGTCTCATACGCCAGGATCACACCGCCCGTCGTTGGCCCGGCGACGATGTTTGCCTGCCCGGCAAAATGCTCCGCGACCTGCTTGCACAGCGCCTCGGTCACGTCAGGCCACTGGAGAATGCGGAACTTTTCGATGTAGATGTCGGCGTGGCGCCCGCTGGCGAGCTGAAAGTGCCCGGCCAGCAACGCGCCACGTTCTCGCAGCATTGATTCAACCTGTGTGCTCACGCTGCGAGCGTAGCGCGTGCCGCCGGTCTGTGCGACGCCTCAATCGCGACGGTCGATCCGCTCGTTCGAAACGGATGGCCGCCCATCTTCCTCCGATATCGTCGGGTCCCCGTTGGGCGCCAGCCCGAACGCTCCGAGCGGCCAGTACGACAGCTCCGCCCGCCCGATGACGAGCTCCTCCGGGACAAAGCCAATCGAGCTGCTCCGGCTGTCCTTGCTGTTATCCCGGTTGTCGCCGAGCACATAGTAGTGCCCGTCCGGTACCAGCACCGCGCTCCGGCTATCGTTCCACGACTGCTCGATGTAAGGCTCCTCGAGCCGGTAGTCGTCGATGTACACCGCTCCATCGTGGATTTCGACCTTTTCGTTGGGTAGCCCTACCACGCGTTTGATGAGGTCCACATCGGGGTTGCTCGGGTCGTTCAGCACGATGATGTCGCCCCGTTGTGGCGGGTGGAAAACGTGCCGGGTCGGGTCATCTCCCGCGTTGACGAACGGTACGAAGTTGCCCATCCGCTCCATGTCGACTTCTGAATAGATCAGCTTGTTCACGATCAGGAACTGCCCGTCCGTCAGCGTCGGCGCCATCGAGTTCCCGTCGACCTTGAAGTTCTGGAAGCTCGCTCGGTCTGCCAGGAAGACCAGCAGCGCCAGCATCCCCGTTTCGACCAACTCCCGCACCAGCGTGCGCGTCCGCCGCTTGTCGGATTCGTCGTTGGCCGGGAGCGGCTTGTCGATGTCCGGGTAGATAGTGGAATCCCCCGCACCCCCCGCCTCGGCTGCAGCGGAAAGGCTCACCGGCATCCAGTCGTCAGGCCGTTCATCTTCCTCCGCCGCCTGGCCCGGGAAAAGATTGCGCTGGCTCCGCGCGAACGAGACAGGCTCGGGCTCTTCCGTATCCGCCACAAGCGCGTCGGACCCCTCGCCCAACAGGTCATCGAATTCGTTTGGGGGCGGCTCGGGTCCCTGCCGCGCGGACGGCTCCTCGATTTCCGTTGCGGCGTGGGCCTCGAACGCCCGGAGGATCAGGTCATCGTTTTCGTCTTCCCCCGCATCCGCCGGGAGAAAGTGCTTGTCTGGGCCGGGATATGCCTCGTCCTCCTGCGTTCTGCCGACAAAACTGCGCCGTGTAGCACTGCCGTCGGCCACCCCGTACACGCTCGGGTGATGGAACTCGGCATCTGTCCCCGTGCCTGCGTCCGATGCTTCGTTAGCGATCGCCGCCCACAGGTCTGGCTCATCAGACTGGTCTCCAGCATCCGCCCCCGCAGCGGGTTCGCCACTCCCGCTTGCGCTTGCTTCCCGGGCCGCCTCGGTTGCCGCCTCTTCCGCTGCGGCCTCCGCGGCAAAGCGGCTGAGTAATCCCCCGGCAGTACCTTGCCCGCTTTCCGTCGAGGCATCCTCGTCCTGGTCGAACTGGAATCCCGCCCAGGGGTCGTCATCCCCCTCCTGCTCCGCCGCCCCGGCGGCGGGCTGGTTCACATCGGGTGCTTCCGCTTCGGCGGGGGTTAGCGGATTGCTGTCATCTTCGGCGTCGCGGAGCGGCTCACCGTCGTCATACAGTCCGGCCAGCAGCGTGCTGTCCTCGGTCGTGTCCCATCCGAACGTCGCGAGCAGCTCCTCGTCGGCAGACGTCGGCGTATCATCGGTTTGGCCGCTCGCCCCCGTCTGCAACCCCGGCAGCGGCCCCGTGTTGGTGGCCGCTTCATCCTCATAGCCCTCCGCGAAGAACAGCGCATGATCGAGCTCCTCGTCACTGAGCTCGCGGGAGTCGTCGTCATGCTGGCCCCTGAACCGGCCGAAAGCGGCGAGCAGCTCGGCATCCGGGAGTCCGTCATCGTCGTCGAATCCCTCTGGCGCCCATCCCGGGGGCGGCTCATCGCCATCATCGCCCCCGGCTGCCATCGAGTCCTCGTTGCGCATTCCTGGCACTTCTGCCGGGGCTTCGTCGTTGAGCGGCTCGGGGTCCCACTCCGGTGCGTCATCATCGTCGCCGTCGTTCGTAGCATGGGAAGCCGTCACCGGCGCGCCCTCGATGTCGTCGTCGATCTCAGGCGCCCATGCGTCCAGCTCATCCTCACCGGTCCCCCCGCTCAGTGCCGGGCTCTTGTCTGAGGCTTCCTCGCCGGTGCCAAGGGCGACCACATCGTCGGCGAGCGCGAGCTCTGCCCACGGAGACGGCGCCTCTTCTTCGCTTGAAGCTCCGGTCGGCATCGGTGGCAGACTCGCCCCCGGTTCCGCAGATTCGGTGCCCTGGGTGCCGCCCATGGCGCGCAGCACGTCGCCGAGACTGTCCTCGTCCTCTTGCCCGAGCATTTCCTCCAGCAGTTCCGCGTCGTCCACCAGCGCCGGCGGGACCCACTCCGCCGGATCGCGCACCCCGAATGCCGCCGGGATGTCCGCATCGTCGCCCGTCATTAACCCGAACGGGTCGTCGTCATCCGTCCCGTCGTCAGGGGTATCCGAGCCCCTCCATGCCGGGAGTGCCACGACCTCATCCGGCTCGTCCGCTTCGCTGTCCCCGTGGGCCGCCGCAAGAGCCTCGTCGACGTCTTCCGTGTCGAGCGTGCTTTCTGACCCCGCTCGCGCCTCCTGGTTCCCGGCCTCGAGCATTGCCGCGGTTTCCCCGGGCTCATCGTCCCGGCCGCTCGAATCGCCAGTCGTATCCGCCTCGGCCGCGATGTTGAATGCAGGCGGAGCCTCGTCGTCCTGTTCCTCCGCCAGTATCCGGCCGATCACCGGTTCGCTCGCATCTTCCTGCCCCGCCTCGGCGCCAATAACGGGATTCGGTCCGCGATCTTCCACACCCTGCCAGCCGCCCGGGGCCCCGCTTATCGCAGAGGCGACCGGCGGTTCGCCGGGGTCGTCGCCACCGTGTTCGCTGGCCGGCCACTTGTCCCATTCGACAGGGAGCCACGGTGTCCCTTCTCCAGGCGCCTCGGCCACGGTCCGCCTGTTCGAAGCGTCACCGGGTGTATCGCTACCCCACCCGGCTTCACCATGCGGGTCGAGCCATCCGGTCGCTCCTGTTGCGGCGACCAGTGAGTCGAGTTCGTCTTTCTCCCGCGCGGACCCGATGGTTTCGGTGTCCTCGTCGGGCTCTTCCTGCTTCTTCCCGCGCCCGAACAACCGTGCAAGGAGCCCGGGCTTCTTCTCTTCCTCCTCGCCTGGGGCGGGCTCGGGCTCGCCGGTTCCAGTTTCGCCGTCCCCGTCACCCGTCTCGTCGGTATCGCTCGTTGGCGCACCATCATCGCGCCCGTACAGGTCGAATGCGGTGACCTCTTCGCCTTCGCTCTCAGCGTCGTCGTCACTCAGCACCCACGATGTACCGAACTGTTCCGCATCGTCTTCCGCGAGTTCGATCTTCCGTTTTGGAGGCGTTTCCGCCGGCTCGCCCTGGAGCCGTCCGGGCCGCACCGGCTCCACCGGTGCATCGAGCGGCTCGTCGAACGCGCCCTGGTCCGCAAGGAAATCCGCCAGGCCCACCGGATGCGCACCCGTGTCGTCGTCCGCTTCCTGGTCCCGGCTGCTCACATGCGCGGTGGCGCCGTACGGGACGCCATCCCCGGCACCTTCTCCGCTCCCCTCTTCGAGCTCATTCGGCAGCGCCCAGCCGATTTCATCCTCGCCGTCAGCAGCGGTGGACGGCTCCCCTGGTGCCGACGCTTCGAGGTTATCGGCACGGTCGTCATTTAGGGCCGTCTCGGGCTCGGGGCGCGACGAGTCTCCGGCTTCTGCTGCAATAGACTTGGCGTACCCGCCCTCGACATCCGCGGCCCCATCACCGGTGGCCTCCCCGTCGTCGCGCGCTACCCAGTCCGATGCTGCCGTCGCTGCCAGCAGCGAAGCGACTTCGTCATCGCTCTCGCTTTCCTCTTCGGTGCCCTTCGTCCCGGCCTCACCAGCGCCCTGGTCATCGAAGAGCCGGCCCTGGATTGGCGCGCTGTCATCGTCCGTATCAGCGTCGTCCTCGGTGGGGTCCTCGGGTTCCGCGAACCGCGCCAGCAGTTCTGCCCGGCGTACCGCTTCGTCCGGGTCGCTGGCGCCGCTCACATTCGCAGCGCCAAACGCCGCCTCCCACTTCGTGGCGGGCTCTTCGCCCACCCCGCCTGGCACGTCCCCTGCCTCAGTCCGCGACGTGTCGACATCGCCGAACGCGGCGGCCCACTTCGAACTGTCGTCATCCTTCTCGGGCGCCGAGTCCCCCGCGTCCGCCAACGCCTCTTGTTCCTGGAGTTGGCGCTGCAGAATGCCCCGCACCAGCGCGTGGCTTTCCTCGTCCGCCGTGCGGTCGTCGGGTACGTCCTCGTGGTCTGCCGCTTCTTCGGTCAGCGCGCTCTCATGGTCGGACCCGGCGCCGCCCGTTACCTCTGCCGCATTCCTGGGCGTCTCGGTTTCAGACTCGCTCCCCCGGGCCCACTTCCGCATTCCTTCGATGATGTCGCCATCGTCGCTGCCGCTCAGCATCGCATCCCAGAGCGAGCCCGCGGTCTCATCGTCGGGCGGGGGTGGCGGTGGGCTGTGCCGCTGCCGCAAAAGGGGCATCTCCCGTGGCCCCGCGGCTGGTGGCTCCTCATCCGGAAGTTCCAGCGAATGCGGCTCCGTGGACCATTCATCGCCTTCGCCCGGGCTTACGGCGCCACGCTCCGATGGCGCCACCGGAGTATCATCGCTGTCCCGCTGCTGGAAACGCGACGTTTCCGCCTCCTGGCCTCCCTTGTCCTTCTTCCGCCCAAACAGGAAGCGTCGGCCCCACGACCCTTCGCCGCCCGCCGGGTCGTCGCTGTCGCCCTGCCCTTCATTGCGGTCGCGCAGCAGGCGATCCCGGAGCTCACGGTGCTTCTGCTCGTGCCGCTCCCATGCCCCCTCTGGCAGGTCGAAATACCAGGTCTGCGTGTCGTCGTTCTCGTCTTCTTCGAAGGTTTCGTCCAGCCGTTCGCCGCCTTCGTCCATCGTCATCAGCCTATCACAGCCCCCCTGACACAAATCGTACCCGCGTTCGCGCTTTACAGGTGTTTCACCTACCCTCCCGCCATATGGACGGCCCGGGCGAGCAGCCCGACGACCAGCTCGCGTCGCTGTCGAAGGACGGCAGTCTCGACGCGTTCAATATGCTGGTCGAGCGGTATCAGCAACCTGTATATAACCTGTGTCTTCGCCTCCTCGGCAACCAGCAGGGCGCCGAAGACGCGACGCAAGAGGCCTTCCTTTCCGCCTACCGGGCGATCTCCCGCTTCCAGGGCGGCAGCCTCCGCAGCTGGTTGCTCCGCATCGCGGCCAACCAGTGCAAAGATGAGCTCCGCCGCCATAAGCGCAAATACCGTGCAGGCTCACTCGAAGAGATCTTCGACACAATAGACCAGCCTGTAGAGGTCTCCGACCCGGCAGAATCGCCCCCAACACGTGTCGAACGCGCCGAAGTCGCCCGCAGCCTACAGGATGCGCTTATGCAACTCCCCTTCTACCAGCGCCGCGCCATCGTCCTGGTCGATGTCCTGGGCTACCCCTACGACGAAGCAGCCGAGATGTGCGAAACCACCACCGGTACCATCAAATCCCGCATCCACCGGGCACGCGAAAAGCTCCGCGGTATCGTTCGCCGTAACCCGGAACTTTTCGGCCCCGGCTCGCGTCTGGAAGACTGAGGAAGCAGTATGCGTATCCCATGGCCGTTCAGGCGCAATCGCAGGTGGGTCCGCCAGGTCGACGCTTACGTCGACGACCGGCTGACGCCCGTTGAGCGCGAGCTCTTCGAAGAGCGCGTCGCCGAGTCCGATGACGTGCGCCAGGCGCTCGACGATACGTGGGCCCTCAAACAGCGCCTCCGCCAGATGCCGCAGCATCCCGCGCCGCGCTCCTTCCAGCTCACGCCCGAGATGGTCGAAAAACCTGCCCTGCGGCCCGTGCCGCGTGGATCCATCGTGACCCTCCGCCTCGCCCAGGGGACCGCCGCCGCGGCGCTCGCAGCATTTGCGGTCACTGGCGCCATCCACCTGGGCACTGCCGGGGGCGAAGACCCGGCTACCGGACCGCAGCCCGCCGCCGACCTCGCTGAAGACAGCGCTGATGCCCCGGCCGAAGACGCAGAGCGAGGTGCTGGGCCCATGGCCGAGAGCGCCGCGGATGACGAATCTCGTGCTGCGGACGCAGACGGCGCCGAAGAGCAGCCCGCAGCGGAAACGGCCGACACCGGGACCGATAACGGCGTTTTCCTGCCGATCTACGCATCCCTCGGCGCGGTATTCGCGCTCGCGCTCGGTGCCTGGGTGCTCACACGCAGGCAGATCCGCGGCACCTGGAGATAGCGGCGCTAGACCTTCCCGGACGCCTGCAGCACCGAATACCGCTGCATCGCTTTCACGATGTACTCGTCGATCTCCGGGTAACGCGTGCGCAATGCCTGGCTGTACTCGTTCAGCCGAAGCCGCCGCCGTTCCCAGTTCGAATCATCCGGCACATCGTCGATCTCGCTTGCCGCGGTCAGGTATAGCGGCCGCACAGTAATCGAACCCCGCGGGAAATCCTGGTTGTACTGTGTCGCCTTGCACTCCAGGAAGCCGATGAGCTCGATGTGGCCCAGCTTCGCGCCCATCATCTCCCAGGCCATGCGCTTCACGGCATCTTCCGCCGTCTCGCCCGGATTCAGGTTTCCCTCGATCGAACGCCACGTCTCTTGTGATCCCCGCGGCCGCGTGACATAGGCCTTATCACCCTTGTAGACGAGTGCATACGCAGAGATCACCGGGGCGTCCTCCGGTAGCTCGTCTGCATCCACCCACGTCGCGCGCCACTGGTCATTGAGGTTCAGTTCCACAACTCCCACGGGCGCCCGTGGCTTGTACCTGGCCATTTCGGCCGGGCTCGGTCCCATCATGTTCCACTACTCCGGCGAAGGAAGGGTTTGCCCACCACTGCCGCGCCGCTTCCTTCAACGGTCAGGCTGATGCCTGGCAGGGCGTATGGTTGATCAAGTACTGCCAGTGCCAGCGTAGCGTCAAGCCGCGGCGACCGCACAGCCGATCGGATCTGTCCACTATACGTTCCATCTCCCTCCACGGTTGTCCCGGGCGCGGGCGGTTCGTCCAGTTCCAACAGCATGGCCGACAAAATCACGCCTTCTTCCCCTCCCGGGATATCCAACAGCACATCCAGGTCCGCCTGTGCCGGCGTCAGCCCCGTCTCCAGGTCTGGCACGAACGCGGGCACACATGCCTCCACACGCGCGATTTCCTGCGCTCGGTAGCCCGCGATCCCCGCCCCAACACCCCGCAACGACTCCAGCAAGTGTTGCATCACCGCCGGCGCGAGCATCATTTCGAACCCGTCTTCCCCCGTGTCGCTCGAACGCATCACCAGCGTCCGGAACCCGTGGAACTCCGTGGTCGAGATGTGCATCGAAGGAAGCCGCTCCGGCAACGCGTCCGAAAGCTGGTCTTGCACGAACGACGACGCCTGCGGCCCTGTAATGCCCAGCAGGCATGTCGTCTCCGTCCGGTCATCGATGCGTGCGTCAAAATCCGGCCGCACCGCGCGTTCCATGCGCGCCAGCGTCTCGAACCGCTGCGTCGGCTCCCCGCCCAGGATGTAGCTGATTCCGCCCGTCCGCGCGACCAGCACCACATCGCGAATGCGCCCCTCCGCGTCCAGCACCACCGATCGCATAGCCCGGCCCTCTTCCAGCTCATGGACGTGCCCCGCTACCACCGCCTCCAGTACCTCGTGTGCATCCGTCCCGCTGATGATGAACCGGCTGCGGGGCGAACGGTCGAGCAGCGCCACCCCGTCGCGGATCGCCGCATGTTCCGCCGTCACATCGCCGAAGTCGGCCGGCAAAGACCACCCGAGCGCGGTTTCGAACCGCGCCCCCAGCGCCTCATGCACCTCTCGCATCGCTAGGTGATAGACGGGCTCGCCCTCACTCGTCATGCCGGGACGAACCGCCGCTTTCCATCCGTCTCCGTCAGGCGGCCCACGCCCGGGTAACTGTTGTGCACGCAGATGAGCAGCGCGTTTTCCCTGATGGCCCGCTCAGCGAGCACCTTCTTGGTTTCCAGGCTCACGAGCGGCATCACGTCGAACGCGGCGATCCACGCCGGCCGCTCCATCTGTACCTCGTGGTGCACCAGGTCCCCCGTGTAGATAGCGGTCTCCCCGTTCGACGACAGCACAATCGACGCGTGATCCGCTGTGTGGCCCGGCGTCGGCAGGAAGTGTAGGCCCGGCAAGACCTGGTGCTCACCCGTCACCAGCTCGAGCTGGCCAGATTCCTCGAGCGGGACAAAATTCTCCTCGAAATAGGTACCCCGTGTCCGCTCGTTCGGGTGCGTTGCCGCCTCATACTCCCCCGCCTGGACGTAGTACCGGGCATTCGGGAACGTCGGCACCAGGTCTTCACCTCGCCGCACCGTGTTCCAGCCGCAGTGGTCCGCGTGCAGGTGTGTGTTCGCCACTGCCGTCACGTCTTCCGGCCGCACACCGAGCTTCCCCAGCCGCTCCAGCAGGTAGCCATAATCGCCCGGGAACATCTTCTCGCGCACCTGCGGGCCGTGTTTGTTCCCCATCCCCGTTTCCACGAGCACAATCTCGTCCCCGCGCCGCACCAGCATGCAGTTGAGCCCTTGCGGGATCCGGTGCTCGGCATCCACATTGTCGGGCCCGATGATCGGCTCCCACATCACTCGGGGCACGAGCCCGAACACCGCCCCGCCATCGAGCCGGATCTCACCGTCGCTGATCACTGCGATTTCGAAGTCGCCCACCTGGTAGCGCGCTACATCTTCCATGGCCCCTCACAATACGGAGCCCTCCATCGGCGCGGCAAATTGCCGTCCTGTTTCCTTCTTCTCACAGATAAGCCCGCCCCTTCGTATACTGGGATCAGTGGAAAACCAACTCGCAGCTGATTTTGGACGTGCTATCACCGGTCGCGATCATGAGGTCGACCTGTTCGGCGGCGCCATGCTCATCGCCCGCATTGGCGACCCCGCCGCAAACCCCCATGCGTGTGCCGCAACCCTCGACCACATCGCCGAGGCCGCGCTCGAACACGCCGGCGGCCGCCGCGATGCCGAGTCCCTCGCGTCCAGCGTCGATTATCAGCTCTTCTCCGTCTTCGGATTCACCGGGAACAGCGAAGACTATGGCAATCCCGAGAACAGCTATCTCGACCGCGTCATCGAACGCCGCACCGGCATCCCCATCACCCTCTCGCTCCTCTACATGGAGGTAGCCCAGCGAATAGGTCTCCAGTGCGAGGGCGTCGGCTACCCCGGGCACTTCATCGTCCTTTGCGGCGGGACAGAAGATGGCTTCTACGTGGACCCCTTCCATCAGGGCGCCCGCCTCGACCGCATGGAGCTGCTCGCGGGGCTCCGGGCCCGTGCCCCCGGTGCCCCCTCTCCCGAAATGTTTCTGCTCCCCATCACCCGCCGGCAGATCCTACAGCGCATGCTCAACAATCTCCGCATGGCCTACCGGAATAACAGCGACGACGAGCGCTGGCGCCTCGCCGTCGAATTTCAGCTCAAAATCGAACCCTGGAACGCCACCCTGGTCGGGGAACGCGGCATGCTGAACTATCGCCTTGGCAGCCCCCATGCAGCCCTCGACGACCTCCAGCTCTACGTCAACGCCAACGAGAGCGAAGCAATGCACGCCGGCGCCGTCCGGCTGCTCGAACAACTCCGTACCCGCCTGCGCACCGACGAGGAGACATCATGACAGCCGATGCCCAGTCCCGGCCCGCCGCGCCGTTGGGGCGCGAAACCATCCAGCGTTCGATCGCTTGGTATCTCCGTCAGCTCAGCAAGGTCATGCGGGTCCTTTCCGATGACGAGCTTGAGCGCCTCATTCCCATGCTCACTGAACGTCGCTTCGGCGCCCGGGAAGTGCTCTTCTCGGCTGGCGACCCCCCAGAACGCGTCTACCTCCTCCTCAAGGGTCGCGTCAAAATCTACCAGGTTGCCGAAAACGGCAAGGAGATCATCCTCGACGTCGTCGGACGCGGGGATGTTGTCGGCGACATGGCGGTCGTAGAAGACGGCGAGCGCATCGCCAACGCGCAGACCCTCGACGACACCGTCGCCGTCAGCATCTCCTGGGAAGACTTCTCCCACGTCGTCCAGCAGTCGCCACGGCTTGGCTTCGCTATGTTCGAACTTACCGCCCGCCGCCTCATGGGCATGCAGCGCACCTTCATGAACATGGTGTCCAAGCCCGTCTCCGCCCGCCTGGCCGATACCTTGATGAGCCGCCAGGAAGCCGGCGTTGTCCTGCTGGGCCTCACCCACCAGGAACTCGCACAGACCATCGGCACCAGCCGTGAAACCGTCACCGCGCTGCTCAGCAGGTTCCAGGCCCTCGGAGCCATCGCCCCCGAAGGCGAAGGCTTCCGCATTGTCGATGAAGACCTCCTCGACGATATCGCCAACGGCGACGTCCAGGTCTCGCCCCGCCACCCGGTCTCGACCGGGCAGACGGGGGCCGCGACTCCCTGATGGCCACCCCCCGCCTCGCGGGCGACCTATGGCAATCGGTCGATGAACGCGGCTACCCCGCGATCATCGGCCACGCCTCGGGCAATAGCGTCCAGGGCGCCCGCGACGCGGTCCGCGATGGCGCCGACTTCGTCGAAGTCGACGTCTGGTTCCGCAAGAGCGAGTTTGAGGCGCGCCATGAGCGCCGCATGGGTCCAATCCCGCTGCTCTTCGAACGCTGGTATCTGCGGTTTGCTCCCCCGTCTCCCTTCACCCTCCAGTCGCTCCTCGCCGAAATGCGGGACGACACGGGCGTCCTCCTTGACCTCAAGAACAGCCAGCACGAAACGGCGGCCGGGGTCGCGGCAATCCTGCGCGAAGCTCCCGGCAATGTCCGCGTCATGGCGTCGTCCCAGTGGTGGCCCGGCCTTCGCCGCCTGCATGACCGGGCGCCCGGCGTCGAACTCTATTACTCCATCGACGTCGAAGCCAAGCTCGACCTCTTCCGGTCCATCATCCGCCGCGATCACCGCCCGTCCGGCGTGTCATGCCGCGAATCGTTGCTTACCCCCGCCCTCATCCGCGAAATGCACGACCACAGCCTGCGCGTCATAGCATGGACAGTCGACGACCTCTCCCGCGCGGCGCGGCTGGCGAGCTGGGGCGTCGATGGCATTACAACCCACCTCGTGCAGGAAATGCACGCCTTGCTGGTGCCACACCCATGAAACCCCTCGCCGTCTACGTCCACATACCCTTCTGCACCATCAAGTGCGGCTACTGCGACTTCAACGCCTACGCCGGCATGGACGCGCTCAAGCCTGCCCACCGTGACGCCCTGCTCGCGGAGATCGACGGCTATGCCGATCGGCTCGGAGCCAGTGAGGTCACGTCCATCGGTTTCGGCGGTGGCACACCGGGCGAAGTCCCGCCCTCGCACATCGCCGATGTCATCAGTGCCGTCATCCGCCACGCGACACTCGCCCCCGGCGCCGAAGTCACCCTCGAAGCCAACCCCGGCACGTCGAACCTTGCCTACTTCGCTGCCCTCCGCGACGCCGGTGTCACCCGCATCTCCCTCGGCGCGCAGAGCTTCGATGCCGCACATCTCCAGTTCCTCGACCGCATCCACTCGGTCGACGCTATCGGCGCCTCCCTCCGCGCCGCCCGCGCTGCCGGCATCGAAAACGTGAACCTGGACCTCATTTACGGTCTGCCCGGCCAGTCAACCGACCACTGGCGAGACCAGCTCCGCCATGCGCTCAGCCTCGGGCCCGACCACCTCTCCTGTTATGCGCTCACAGTCGAAGAGGGCACCCCGCTCCACGCGCGCGTCGAACGCGGCGATGTCACACTCCCCACCGACGACGAGCTGGCGGACATGTACCAGGCAGCGGAAGCCTTCCTCGCGGAAGCGGGCTTCCAGCATTACGAGATCTCCAACTGGACCCGCCCTGGATTCGAATCACGCCACAACATGGCCTACTGGACCGACCGCGACTACCTCGGCATTGGGGCCGGCGCCCACGGCTTCCTGGACGGACAGCGCTACGAAAACGTGGCCCATCCGCGTGCATACATCGAATCGGCGACCACGCAGGCCAGCCCCCACCCGGTCGCCGCGACCTACGAGCTCCCCCTGCACACCACCATCGCCGACTGGGTCACCCTCCGCCTGCGCCTGGTCGAAGGTTTCCGCGCCGGTGAGTTCCAGGACCGCTTCGGCCGGTCCCTGGACGACCTGCTCGGCCCGGTCCTCCGCACCGCCACCGAAGCCGGTTGGCTCGAACGCGATGGCAACCGCGTGCGGCTCACGCCCGAAGGCCGCCTGCTGCACGGCGAGCTCGCTGTCCGCATCATCGACCACCTCGAGCGCACCCTCCCCGTATCGGCCACCGCCGCTCAGCCCTAAACTCACCGGTAGATGTTCGTCCTCGGTACCGCTGGCCACGTCGACCACGGCAAGAGTGCCCTGGTGCGCGCCCTCACCGGCATCGACCCCGACCGCCTGCGCGAAGAAAAGGAGCGCGGCCTCACTATCGACCTCGGGTTCGCCTGGCTCTCGCTGCCCTCCGGCCGCGATGTCAGCATCGTCGATGTCCCCGGCCACGAACGGTTCATCAAGAACATGCTCGCCGGCGCTGGCGGCGTCGATATCGCGATGCTCGTCGCTGCCGCCGACGAAGGCCCCATGCCCCAGACCCGCGAGCACCTGGCCATCCTCGATATCCTCGATGTTCCCACCGGCCTCGTCGTCATAACCAAGACCGACCTGGTCGAAGATGACTACCTGGACCTGGTCGAAGCCGAACTCGCCGAGATCCTGGCGACGAGCCGTCTCGCAGACGCGCCTATCCTTCGCGCATCCGCCTACGATGGCCGCGGCATCGACGACATCCTCAAAACCCTCGATTCCCTCCTCGACACCACCCCGCGCAAACGCGACCTGGGCCGTCCACGCCTCCCGATCGACCGCGCGTTCACCATCCAGGGCTTTGGCTCTGTCGTTACCGGGACCCTTGTCGATGGCGCCCTCGAAGTTGGCCAGGACATCGAACTCCAGCCCGGCCGCATCCGCGGACGCGTCCGCGGCCTCCAGCGCCATAAGGAGAAGGTCGACCGGCTAGAACCCGGCACCCGCGCAGCCGTCAATCTGGGCGGTGTCCGCGCCGAGGACCTCGAACGGGGCATGGTGCTCGCACGCCCCGGCACCCTGCGCCCTACGCGTGCCATCGACCTTCGGCTGCGGGCCACCGACCTCCTGCCACATCCCGTCTCGCACAGCGCTGGGATCACCTTCCTCTGCGCCACGTCGGAATCACAGGGCCAGCTTCGCCTCCTCGACCGCGACGAACTTCTTCCCGGCGACGAATGCTGGGCACAGGTTCGGCTCGAGAACCCTGTCGCCGTCGCCCCGGGCGACCACTGCGTCATCCGGACAACAAACGACACCATCGGTGGCGGACCGGTAATCTCCATTAACGCGCCGCGCCACAGGCGCAAGGACCCGGCCATGCTCGAAGCACTGCGCCGCAAGGCCGAGGGCACCATCGCCGATCGCATCCTCGACGAGCTCCTCTCCGGCCCGGCAACCCGCCAATCGCTTGCGCAGCGCCTCGGTGTCGAGCAGGCCGAAGCCGAAGAAGCCATCCGCGAATTGCTCGGCGCTGCAAGCATTCGCGATGTTGATGGTCAGCTCATGTCACAGGCCTGGCTCGAAATCACGATAAGCCGCGTCGCCGCGGAGACGCGCACCTTCCTGTCAGCGAACCCGCTCCGCGATCACGCCCCTCGCGAACATGTCCGAAGCGCATCTGGCCTTGAACAGGCCGTGTTCGATCGGGTCGTCGCCATTGCCGCCGAAGATGGCCAGCTTGAAGAACGCGCCGCCGGCCTCGCCACACCCGGCCACCAGGCATCCCTCACCCCTGCGCAGGAAAAGGACGTCGCACGCTTCCTCTCCGCCCTGCGGCAGGGCGGCTACAGCCCCCCAACCGATGACGTGCCGTCACAGGACCTGCTCGCCTACCTGGCCACACGCGGCGATATCGAGCTCACGCGTGCCGGCATCGCGTGGGATGCCGGCGTCTACCGCGACATGGTCGAACAGGTTCGCGCCGCCATCGAATCGAACGGGAGTATTAGCCTCGCCGAAGTCCGCGATATGTTCGGGACCAGCCGGAAATACGCGCAGGCATTTCTCGAACACCTTGACGAACAGCGCATCACCCGGAGGGTGGGTGACACCCGCGTGCTGCGGGGAGGCTAGCTCCCCGGCTGCCCCGCGGGCTCGAACTGCCCGGTTTCTTCTTCGTCCTCACGCTCCTTGGGAGCCCGGCCGAAGAGCCTGCCGAAGTCGTTGTTCTCCCACGCCACCAGCACTTGCGCCGCTACGCCAATGCTGCTGTACGTCCCGGCCAGGATGCCAACGAGCAGCACCAGCAAGAACGTCTGGATCGTTGCCCCGCCAATCAGGAGCAGTGCCACGATGGTCAGCAGGATCGTCGCCGACGTCGTGAACGACCGGGCCATCGTCTCCGTCAGGCTCGCGTCCACCGCCTGCTCGAATTTCAGGTACGGGTCGAGCGTCAGCTTCTCCCGCAAGCGGTCAAACGTGACGATCGTGTCGTGGACGGAGAAGCCGATCACGGTGAGAAGCGCGGTGATGAACGCCGTGTCCACTTCCGTGCCAAACATTTTCCCCATCAAAGAGAAGAAGCCCAGCACAAGGACCGCATCGTGCACAAGCGCCACCACCGCCGCGGCCCCGTACCGGCGCGCCTTCGGCAGCCGCCGGAACTGCAGCCAGATATAGCCAAAGATGGCCAACGCCGCCGCAGCCACGGCGATCGCCGTGTTCTGCGCAATCTCCGTTGAGACCGTGTTCGAAATGGTTTGCGCATCCAGCCGTTCGGCGGACCCGAACCGTTCTTCGATACTCCCCTGCAGCGCCTCGAGCTCACCCTCCGGCTGCGGTCCAACAGGCGCTTCGTCCTGTGCCGCACCCTCGAGCTCTTGTGTGCGGATCACGTACTGGTTGTCACCCGTGTCCTGCACACGCACTTCCGGATAGCCTTCGTCCGCGATGAACTCGCGCAGCTCACCCTGCTCCACCGGGTCGTCGAACTGGAGCGTGAAGACGGTGCCCGAGGTGAACTCGATCCCGGGCCGCATCGTTGGCGGGATGGCAAGGATAACCAGCGCCGCCGCGACAACAATCCCGGAGAACCCCAGGTAATACCAGCGTCGCTCGGCAAACTTCATCAGCCCCGCGCCAGGTACAAGCGCATCACGCTTCGCCTCGAACGCGTTGAACAGCGAGCGGCTCTTCGCCAGCGGCGTTCCCACGATCATCTTCAGGAAGGTCCGCGTCACTACGATGGCGGAGAACATGCTCACGCCAACGCCGATGGCAAGCGTCAGGGCGAAACCCTGGATCGTGGCGGCGCCAAACTGGCTGCCGAACCAGTACAGGATGAGACACGTAATCAGCGTCGAAACGTTCGAGTCACGGATCGAATTCCAGGCGCGGCCAAACCCGACATCGATCGCCGAGTTCAACAGGCGGCCACGTCGTAGCTCTTCCTTCATCCGCTCAAAGATGAGGATGTTCGCGTCAACCGCCATGCCGATCGACAGGATGAACGCCGCAATCCCCGAAAGCGTCAGCGTGATCGGCCACATCTTGAAGATCAGCAGGACCAGCGAGATGTAGACAGCCAGCGCTGCGGACGCCAACAGGCCCGGAAGCCGGTAGTACATCGTCATGAACAGCATCACCGCCGCGATGCCCACAAAGCCCGCGCGGACGCTCTGTAACACCGAGTCCTCGCCCAGCGTTGCACTCACTTCATTCGACTGGATCGTCTCCAAAGGCAGCGGCAACGCACCGGCATTGAGCTGCCGCGAAAGGTTGCTCGCTTCGGTGAAGCTGCTCAGTCCCGTGATCTGTCCCTGGTCGCGGATCTCGCCCTGGACCCGTGCATTCGAGATCATTTCGTCGTCCAGAAAGATGTACAGGATCCGCCGATCGTCCAGTTCCGGGTACTGCAGTGCCTCCCGCGTGATCTGGCTCATCAACTGGGCGCCCGTGCTCGTCGTTTCGAAGTTCACGGACACCGTCGCGCCCGCGCGGTCCGGGAACGTGTTATTCCGCAGGTGCTCGCCAGTCATGTGGATTTCCTGGCCGTCGATCACCCCGGTCGCCGGGACGATGTCCCCGGTCCCATCCCGGTCATGCACACGAAATTCCAGCCGCGCCGTCGCGCCGATGAGCTCTTCCGTCTCTTCCAGCGTCATGCCTGGCACCTGGACAACGATCCGGTTGCCGCTCGCCGTTGCGACCTCCGCCTCGGCGACACCGAACTCGTCAACACGCCGCTCGATCACCTCCCGCGACGTCTCGAGGGCCTCGTCAATGTCCCCCTCGTAGTCCGGCGGCGGGTCAGCTTGGAGCACCAGCATCGTGCCGCCGCGCAGGTCCAGCCCGAGCCGCATTGTGTCCCGCTCGAAGTCTGCGAGCTGGAAACCCTGTCCCGACGGCCAAAAGTCACCGGGGAGATACCGCTCCGGCGAACTCGGCCAAACCACCACCGCGGCAAAGGCGGTGACGGCCATCACCAGGGTGAATATCACATACGTCGATGCACGTCTCACGAAAGCTTCGTCTCTGCCGGGGTCTGGGTGTTCACGCTCTCCTCGTCGCTCTCGGCTTCCACTGCTTCATCGTCTTCCAGCGTGCTGATGCGGCGCTGGATACCCTCCGTTACCGAACGCACACGCACCCCCGGTGCAATCTCCAGGATGATCTCCGTCGGCCCCTCAACAGGCGTCACTACCTCCATCACCTCACCGATCAGCCCGCCCGAAGTCACGACTTCGTCGCCAATTTGCAGCTCGCGGACCGCCGTCCGTTGCTCCTTCTGCTGCTTCAAAACCGGCTGCAGCAGAATAAAGTAGAACGCACCGGCAACCAGAACCGTATAGAAAATCACGCCCCACATTGCGGCCATAGCTGCTACTCCTTGGTTGCGGCTGTGCTGCCTGTCCCGGCGAGGTGGTGCATGGCGTCTCGCGCCATCGCCAGCGCTTCATCGCGGCTCGTAATATCGCCTGCTAATTGAGCCCGGTGAATCGATGTTAGGACGGCCCCCAGCAAGCGTCCACTGTCCATCCCCGGCTCGCGCATCAGGTCTTCACCGTTCACTAATGGAGCCGGACCCGGCCGCGTTACCAGCCACGCCCGAGCGACCACGTAGTTCAGAAACGTGCAATGCCGCTCGAATTGCTCCCACGTATACCCCGGGCCCCGCGTCCCCCACCCGTCGCTCAGGTGCAACAACATCAACCCCGCCACATGCCCCCGGGCGTCCGCGCTCAGTTTCCGGAACGCACGGTCCGTCGCCGGGTGATTTCGCACCAGTTCCGCCGGCCGCAGGTGCTCGCGGATGAGCCGTGCGACCAGGTCCGTCGCATCCGGGCCGAGCCCGAGCTCCGGAAGCCGAGCCCGCATCATCCGTTCGCCCTCCTGTCCGTGCCTGGGAAAGCGCAGGCGTCCGTCCATCATCGTCGCGGTTGCTGGCTTCGCCACGTCGTGGACCAGGCACGCCAGCCGCAACAGTGTCATCAGCGGCACGCCGTCGACGCTCGTAGCCAGCGATGCGCCCAGGTCGAACCAGTCCGTCGTTTCCCGGAGGTACTGTCCGCGCGAGCCCGCCCCGGTCGCTTCATCAAATGCTGCGACGGTTGCGATGCTGTGCCCCAGGACGTCGTAGTGGTGGAGTGCCGGCTGTTCGAATCCCCGCGCTGCTTCAAGCTCGGGGATGGCTTCAGTCAGGGCGCCCCGGGCGTCGAGATCCCGGAGCGCGTCGGCGGCGTCATGTCCGCTCAGTGCCGCAAGGATGCCCCTGTCAGGTTCCACGAGCCCAGCCTACCGGGCTGCGAAGCGTCCGGTCAGTCGGCCGTACTGCGCTCATATGCGCGAGGGTGCGCGTTGTCATAATCGTCACGCTTTTGCTGGTCGGTGAGGTGCGTGTAGATCTGCGTCGTCGAAATACTTGCGTGCCCCAGCGCTTCCTGCACGTTTCGCAGCGGCATCCCGCCCGAAAGCATGTGCGTCGCGAACGTGTGCCGCAGCGTGTGTGGCGTGATCGTCTTGTCCAGCCCCGCCTCGCGGGCGTAGTTCTTCAAGATCAGCCAGAAGCCCTGCCGCGTCAGCCGTTCACCGCGCCGGTTCACGAACAGCGCCACTTCCCGGCGGTTGCGCACCAGCTTCGGCCGCACGTGGAAGATGTACTGGCGCAGCTCTTCAATCGCCCGCTGATGCAACGGCCGAACCCGGTCGTGGTCGCCCTTGCCCGTGCAACGCACCGTCACCGGGTCGCTCTCCAGCGCCACATCGGTCACGTCCAGCGCAACAAGCTCGCTCACACGCAGCCCCGTCGCATAGAGCAGCTCCAGCATCGTCTTGTCGCGGCGCGCCTCCGGCGTGTTCCGCCGCCCCGGCTGTTCCAGCAGCTCGTCGACTTCCTGCGGCGTGAGCGCGCGTGGCAGGCTCTTACCCACCTGTGGCGACTTCAGGTGCTCCGTTGGGTCGTCATCGATGAAGCCCTCCGCGGCCAGGAAGCCAAAGAACGACTTTGCCGCGGCGACCTTCCGCGCCACCGTCGCGTCTTTGTAACCCCGCTCCCGCAGGTTGCTGACATACCCCACGATGTGCTCCTGCCGGACCGCCGTCCATTCAGTGCCGCCAGTCTTTTCCTGCACGTATCGCGCTAACTGACCAAGGTCGTTTCGGTAGGCTGCTGTCGTATTCGACGAGGCATTCTTCTCGACTGCCAGGAAGTTCAAAAATTGGCTTGTCGCTTCGTCCATCAACACACCTCGTTGTAGTGCCAGCCAGTGGATGTCGGGGCCAGCGGCATCATATGCACCGCCTTTCTCGACTGTCCATAAGGGTTAGCGAGCGGGATCGTTAATCTTGCCGCAGCACAATATTGCACCTTGAAACGGCTGACGACGCTGTCAACTCCCTTGACACCGGGCGTAATGCCCGTTGCGCTCAGGCTCACATGAATTCGAACCCGGGACCCCGGTGCCATCTCAGGATGGTATTGCCATAACTCTTACGAGCCACTCACCGGAGCCCCGGATCTTCATGTCCGACATCTTCCCCATTCAACACCCCAATTCCTGCCGGGGCAGTGCGTACCGTGCCTGCCGTCTTACTATGGAGCTGCCTATGTGCGCCGCTTCACATCGCCCGGTCCACGCTGTTATCGATGTCGGTTCCAAGTCTGTCCGCCTTCTCGTCGCGCGCCAGCTCTCATCCGCCGCATTCGAAGTCGTCGACGAAGAACGTTTCGATGCCCGCCTTGGCGAGGGCCAATCCGATGGCGCGTTGACGCCCGCCGCCATCGAGCGCGGCCTCCGTGCTATGCGCGTCGTTTCCCAGGTCGCAAGATCCTACGAACCCGCCGCCATCGTCGCCGTCGGTACAGAAGCGTTACGCCAGGCCCGCAACGCCGAGAGCTTCATCGAACGCGCCTTCATCGAAACCAGCATCCGCATACGCGTTCTCGAAGCCCACGAAGAAGCTGCCGCAAGCTTCGTCGGCGTGGCGAATGGCACCGGCCTCGACTCCGCTACCGTCGTCGATATCGGTGGCGGCTCGCTCGAAGTGATGCAGGTCGAGGCCCGCCGCCTTGAACGCGTGTATTCTGTCCCGCTCGGCGCCATCTACGCCACCGAAAAATTCTTCCGGTCCGACCCGCCCTCCGGCCGCGAAGTCCGGGAACTCCGTCACGCCGTCCGCGCAAGCATCGAAAACGGCGTCACTTCCCCAACGCTCTATGGGAGCGGCGGCGCAATCCGCAGCCTTGCGCGCATGGTCCGCATCCGCCGCGAACACCCCCTGCGCCGCCTTCACGGCTTCGTCATCGAACGCCGCGAGCTCAGCCGCCTCGCCCGGGACCTCTATGATGCCAGCGCGAGCAAGCGGCGCACCATGCGCGGCCTCAACCCCGAACGCGTCGCCACACTCCCCGCCGCCGCCGTCGTCATCGACGAAGTCATGGACGTGGTCGGGGCCACCGAACTCAATGTTTCTGGCCAGGGAATGCGCGAAGGCCTCGTCTGGCAGGAAATGCGCGGCGGCCCCGATATCCTGCCTGACGTCCGCACCTCCTCCATCGCCGGGCTCGCCGCCGCAAATGGCGTCGATATCCTCGCCGCCGAACCCCGCGTCGATGCCGCCCGGCGACTCTTCGAAGAAACGCAGCCACTGCACCGCTATGGTCCCGCTGACCTCGACCTCCTCTTGCATGCCACGCGCCTCGCTGGCATCGGCGTCCACATCGACTACTACAACAGCGACCGCCACGCCGAATACCTGGTCCACAGCGGCGACCTCCACGGCTTCACCCACCGCGAAATCGTGCTCTTGGCTGGCATCGTCCGCTGGGCCATGGTCGAAAACGCCGACCTCAAGGCGTACAAGCCGCTGCTTGAGCGCGGCGACCGCGACCGCGTCCGCACGCTCGCGGCGTTTCTCGGCGTTGCCCGGGCAGCATGGCGTCGCAAGGACGCACCGGTCACGCGCCTGGACGCCACCCTGGCCGATGACCGTCTGCAACTGACCGTCCACGCGAGCGAGCCCATCGACGCGGAGCTCTATGCACTCGAATATCACGCTGCGCGGCTTGAAGATGCACTGGGCATCAACGTGACCCTGGTCGGGCAGACTTAGTCGCGCCGCTTCGCCAGCCTTCGCAGAGCCGCCGGCTGCAGGAACCACGCGAGCTCCCCGCTGCCCGCTGCTGGGGCGTCCCCTGCAAACCGTACGAGTGCCGCGGCGCCTTTCTTGAACGGCGCCGCCATCGCATGGTCACGCCCCGTCAAGACAAACGACAGCAGCCCGGAGACCCACGGCTCGTGTCCCACGACGGCCACGGCGTCGCGGCCAAGGTCACGCACGTCCTCCAGCACTTCCTCGTGGTCACCGGTTGCCAGCGCATCGCTGAAACGCAGCGGAGGGTTGCTGCATGCTGCCTGGACGATCTCGGCCGTCTCCCGCGCCCGGACGAACGGGCTGCTTACCACCATCCCCGGCGCCCAGAGCCGCGAGAGGCCATGCGCCGCCCGCTCCATCTTGTCTTTGCCGCGGTCCGTCAGCGGCCGGTCGGCGTCACGCTCGTAGCCCGGCGCCCCGCGGTCCACTGCCGGTGCGTGCCGGATGATGCAGAGCTCCATCTCAGTTCGGCGCCTCTCCCATCGTGACTTCGGCCGAGATTAACCCGATGTCCGTCACCTTCCACTGGCCCATCAGTTGCTGCCACTGCGCCTCGAGCGTCGCCTTGCCCGTCGCAGAGACGAACGTCACACGGAAGGTGGCGTGCTCGTCGCCTTCCTCCACCGGCTCCAGCGAATACGACTGGATACTCGGCATCGACCCTGGGGTTGGCGCTCCTGCCTGGACACTGTTCCCCAGTTGCATGAGCTTCGCCATCGCCTCCGGCGTGATGTCTGCCATTACTTGCGAGAGGTCGCCCGACATCACCGCCCGGGCGTTTCGTTCTGCTGCTTCTCGTGCTGTTACCGCTGGTTCCGTCACAGGTCCTCACACTTCCTTGCAGGGACACCGCACGGCCCGCCGCCGTGCAGCATCGGGTCGAAACGGTGCCCTTCTCCAGGGTGATACAGAAAGCTTCACCTCTCGTTGTGCTTCCCCGCAAGCCCGTTCGGCCCGGGAAGCAAAGCCACTCGTCCGCGACTGCCAGCCGCATCTGCGGCGAACCATGTCACATCGGCTATGCTTGCGTGCACTTCGAACCCCCGGCAGTTCCCATGAAATACATGCTCCTCATCTACACCGACGAATCTGCCGACGCGCAGCCTGGCGAACCCACCCACCAGGAGCTCTGGGACGCTTACGTTGCGCTCGACCAGGCAACTCGCAAGGCTGGTGTCCTGGTCGACTCCCAGCCCTTCACGCCCATCTCCGAAGCCGTGACAGTCGAAGTCCGCGACGGTATCCCCCGGACCGTCGCCGGCCCGGCAATGGACACGCGCCTCCAGCTCTCCGGCTACTACCTGCTCGAATGCGCGAGCATCGACGAAGCGGCCGGCTGGGCAGCACAGATCCCCGGCGCCGCCGCCGGTTCCGTCGAAATCCGCCCCGTGCTCGAACTCGACTGATTATTCCAGCCGCAGCCACCGCCGTTTACCGACCTGCACCACGCTTCCCGGTGTCGCCATTGCACCGGCCTCCGCCTCTGTGCCATCGATATGCACGGCCCCCTGCTGGAACAGCCGCCGTGCCTCCCGCTTCGAAGGGGCCAATCCCTGCTCGACGATCACGTCAAGCAGCGACGTCCCATCGCCGACCGCTACCGCCGGGATGTCCTGCGGCAGCTCCTTCCGCTGGACCGTCCGTTCGAACTCCGCCTCCGCATCGCGCGCCGCGTCCTCCCCATGGAACTCGGCGACAATCGAGCGCGCGAGCAGCTTCTTCATCTTCATCGGGTCCGCCTTGATTTGACGCCCGATGTCCTCCAGCTCGTTCCGGGGGACGTTCGTCGCCAGCACGAAGTAGTCCATCACCACCTCGTCCGGCACCGACATTGCCTTCCCGTACTGCTCGCCCGGGGCCTCGTCCACGCCGATGAAGTTGCCCTTCGACTTCGACATCCGCTCCTTGCCGTCCAGCCCGACCAGGATGGGCAACGTCACGGGCACGTGCGGCCGCTGCCCCGCATCCTCCTGGATCTTTCGCCCTGCCATCAGGTTGAAGAGCTGCTCCGTCCCGCCGACCTGCACGTCCACCTCCAGCGCGTACGCGTCGTAGCCTTGCATCAGCGCGTACAGGAACTCGTGCAGGTAGATCGGGTCCCCATCGTCAAAGCGCTTCCGGAAGTTGTCGCGCCGGAGCATCTCCGCTGCCGTGAACTTCGCCATCAGCGCGATCACGTCCGGGAACTCCAGGCTCCCCAGCCACTCCGAGTTGTGCCGTAACTCTGTCTTCGAAGCGTCCAGGATGATCGATGCCTGCTCGAAATAGCTGGCCTCGTTCTGCTTGATGTCCTCCGCCGTCAACATTGGCCGCAGCTTGTTCTTGTCGCTCGGGTCGCCAATCAGCGCCGTGTAGTCCCCGATCAGGAAGATGCAATGGTGCCCGTAGTACTGGAACTGCTGCAGCTTCCGGAGCGGCACCGTGTGTCCCAGGGTCAACGACGTTGCCGTCGGATCGATGCCAAGGTAAACGCGCAGTGGGCGGTCCTCCTCCAGCAACTTCCGCAGCTCGTCACCGAACGTTTCCCGGTGCTGCTCGTCGCCGTAGTCGACGCCGCTCATCAGGACAAAAAGCTGCTCGTCGACTGGCGCCATCTTCCTGGTCATGACAGGAGCCTCCGTGCCGATTCAACGTCGTCGGCGATCTGTGCCGACAGCTCATCCACGCCCGAGAATTTCTGCTCCCCGCGGATGCGGTGCAAGACGTCCAGTTCCAGCCGCTGCCCGTACAGGTCCCCATCGAAGTCGAGGATGTTTGTCTCGATGGAGATATGCCCCGCCTCGAATGTGGGCCGCCGCCCGATGTTGGTCGCGCCGACGTAATCCTTGCCGTCCACTTCCACCCGGGTGGCGTACACGCCGAGCGCCGGCAGGGCCCGGTCCGCCGCCACAGAGATGTTCGCCGTCGGGAAACCGATCGTCCGCCCGCGCTCATAGCCACGCACCACCGGGCCCGCAAGGTGATACGGCCGGCCCAGCAGTCCGGCCACCCGCTCCATATCGCCCGCCTCCAGTGCCTGCCGCACCGCCGTTGAGCTATACCGCTCGCCATCAAATATCAGTGGCTCGATCTGCAGCACCTCGAAGCCCATCTCTTCCCCCAGCACACGCATCCGCTCGACGGTGTCCCGGGGCGCCCCCCGGCCAAACGCAGCATCGGGGCCCAGCACGAGGAGCCGCATGTGCAGCTCGTCATAGAACGCCCGGCCCAGCTCTTCGCATTCCACCTCGGCGACATCCGAAGTGAACGTCAACGGGATGACCCAGTCGCAACCCAGGCCAAGGATGAGCTGCATCCGCTCTTCGAGCGACGTCAGGTAGCTGGGCGGCGTCTCCGGCCGCAGGACGGTTAATGGGTGTGGATGCAATGTCACCACGCCAGGCGAAAGCGCTCGCTGGCGTGATTCCGACACGAGCCGCTTGAGCAGCGCCTGGTGGCCAAGGTGAATACCGTCAAGCACCCCGATCGTGAGGGCCGTTTCCGGCCCCGGCGCGCCTGCGGCAAGCTGCGTTCGGGTGAAGGCTGGAACTGCCATAGCGCCAGTATGAGCCGCAAAAGCCTACTGTTCGAATGCCCCCGGCATGAACCTACGCACTTGCCGCAACCGCCACGGGCTCCAGCGCCACCACGTCGATGTCACCCCACCGTTCCGGCTGTCGGACATCACATTCGCTGTTCTTCAGAAGCTCCAGCACCGCCAGGAACGCAACGATCACCTCCACCCGGTCCAGGCACGATTCCATCACCTGCTGGAACGAAAAGCGGCCGTTGCTTCGCAGCCGGTCACGGAAATCGTCGACCCGTTGCGCCAGCGTCACCGTGTCGCGCTTCACAACTGCCTGGGGCTTCTCTTTCTTCTTTCGGCCAAGCACGTCCCGCATGACCTTCGTTAGCCGCTCCAGCGTCACTGCATCAAGCCCCGTCCCGGGCGGTAACTCGGGCGGCGGCGCCGTCCGGGTGAACACCCGCAGCCCCCGTTCCTGCCGTTCCTCCAGTACATCGGCGATCTCGCTAAAACGCTTGTACTCCCGCAGCAGATCCACAAGCTCCTGGCCAACATCTTCTTCCTCGAGTGCATCGTCCTCGTCCGCCGGCTGCGGCGGTAGCAACGCGCGCGACTTCAGGAAGATCAGCTTTGCACCGACCGCCACAAATTCGGCCAGCGCCGCTGCGTCGACGCCGTCGCTCCTGTGCACAGCCGCCAGGTACTGGTCAGTCACTTCCACCAGCGAGACCGCCGTAATGTCCAGGTCGTTACGTTCGATGAGGTGCAGGAGAAGGTCGAGCGGACCTTCGAAAACAGGCAGGTGAACTTCAGGCATAGTCCCGGGCGAGCCAACACCGCCCCGCCAGGGTGTGCTCGCCAGTTGCTTACGACCCTCGCCCATCATGCCCCGCTACCGGCGCCGCATCCCATTGCGGCCTCCGCTCGACTCCGGGCGCATGCTGCGCGACCGGGGGAATCATGGCCTCGGAGCACCCGGATGTCAACGGCGATCCCCGTCTCCAAACGCATCGGGGTCGCAGTCACACAGTGCAAACGCCATCATCACCTCATGCTCGCGAGCGCGCTGCATCAGCGCAAACCTGCGGTATGGGCCCATTATCGCGCCGTCGAATGCGTGCTCGAACTCAGGTCGGGCCGCAAAGCGCTGGCTCCGCGGATGTATACGTGGTGGACATCGTGCGGGCTCACATCTGTATTCACGTGCATGAGCACACGCAGGCACATCGGCAGGCTCCCCGGCACGTTCATCTCGTGCCCGCACATCAAGGGGACAAACGTCCAGCCCATCTGCCGCGCTGCGACAGCCGGGAACTCCGCGTTCAAATCCGTGGTCGTGGTGAACCAGGCGCTCGCGACATCCTCCCCGTCGATGTCGTTCGCCTTCACCATCGCCTCGAGCAGCTCGCGCGCCGCATCGAGGATCTCTTCACGAGTATTGGCGCGCACGGTTGTCGCGCCCCGGATGCCGCGTACCGGCATGGCGCAGCCCTCCTCCACCGTTGGGTTCTGAAATCACAATCACGAAGTCAGGCAATCGTCCCGCTTCCATGGCCAGCACGGTATCCCCGCATCACTCGTCCCTCCCCGTGCGCAACCGGCCCGCGTGCTCATGTCCACTGACCTCGGCGACGTATGCCCGCACCCGTTCGGCACAGCCGTCAACGTCGCCCGAATCAATGGCGGCGATTATAGCAGAGCCCACTATTGCGGCATCCGCGACCTCGCCGGCCTGCTCCACGTGCGCCCGTGTCGAAATCCCGAAGCCCAGCGCCAGTGGCAGGCCCGTCACCTTTCGGACGCGGCCAAGGAAGCCCCCCAGGCCCGGCGGCAGCTCCGTCCGCGTGCCAGTGGTCCCCGTCACGCTCACACAGTAGAGGAATGCGTCGGCGGCCTCTGCGATGACCGCGAGCCGCTCATCGGCCGTCGTCGGCGCCACCAGTGGCACGAAACTCATATCGTGTTCCCGGCACGCTGAAAGAAAGTCCGAGGCCTCTTCGGGTGGCAAGTCGACGATGATGAAGCCGTCGGCGCCCGCCTCCCGCGCAAGGCGCACGAACCGCTCCTCCCCCATCGCCAGGATGGGGTTGTAATACCCCATCAGGAGCACGGGCGCCCGGAGCCCCTGTTCGCGCGCCTGCGCCACCATCGCCAGGCAGTCCTCCAGGTAAACCCCCTGCTGTATCGCCACGTGATTCGCGTGCTGGATGGTGGCGCCATCTGCCTGCGGATCCGTGAACGGCATGCCCAGTTCCAGGATGTCGCCACCCCCGGACTCCATCGCCAGGAGCACCTCCACGGTGTCCTCCCGGCGCGGGTATCCTGCTGTTACATACGGCACGAACAGCGTCCGTCCCGTTTCGCGCGCTTGCGCAAATGTCTCCCGAAGTCGTTGGGACATGCCTAGCCTCCAGTTCCAGCAAGGATGAGATAGCTGATCAGGTTGAAGAAGAAATGGAACAGGATGGCGTCCCAGAGCCGTCCGCCACTCCAGTAGAGGTACGCGAGGATCATCCCCACCCCGAAGAACGGGATCAGGCTGCCGATGTCCAGGTGTACCGCCGAGAACATCACCGACGAGATCAGCGCCGCCGGAAGAAACCCCCACTTCAGGAGCCCGCCCATGATCAGGCCCCGGTACATCAGCTCTTCCGAAATCGGCGCCATGATCACCGCCGCAAGTCCCGCCAGCGCTAGGGTGATCGTGTCTTGCGCGACAGCCGAAGGCACCGTGCTCTCCGGGACCAGGATGTCCAGCCCGAGCGTTTCGACCATGACCGCATACGCGACGACGCCCATGTACGCGATGACCGTCAGAATCGCTGGCCGGGTCATCTGCCGCATCTCGAATTCGTCCAACCGGAACAGCGCGATGAGCTCCCCCGGGCTGCGCCGCGTGATCGCCAGGACGACGCCGATCGTTGCGAGCTGGAATACCACCGTAGACCCCAGTGCGATCCGCAGGGCGCCCACCTCGGGCGTAATCGCTGGTGGCAACGGCAGCGCGTCCCCCCGCGCTGCCGCCCGGAGCCGTTCGTCAGCGTA
>SKSF01000215.1 GCA_007118095.1 Dehalococcoidia bacterium | reverse complement strand
CTTCTGGCAGATGGTGCGGGACGAGGTGGAACTGCCCGCGGGCTGGCGCGAAGTCCGGCCGGCGTAGTGGCATTTCGCGCGCCAGACGGCGCCGCCGAGAAAGGGGACCAGTGATGTCGAACGAGTATGAGCAGGAGTTGCTGGCGTTCCGGGAGCAGAAGGACCACTTCTTTGCGGAGCACCCGGAATCGCCGTTGACGCCGGGACAGAAAGCGACGTTCGCAGGTCTGCGGTATTACGACCCTGACCCGGGGTACGACCTCACGCTGGAGCAGGAGCGGCTCGAAGAGCCGGAACCGGTCGAGCTGCAGACGAGCACCGGCGAAACGGCGACGTACTTGCGTTGGTCACGCATCCGGTTTCCCGTGAATGGCGAGGCCGCGGAGCTGACGTTGTTCCGGGACCCGGGCAGTGGGCACTATTTCCTGCCGTTCCAGGATGCGAACGCGGGTGGCGAGACCTATGGCGCCGGGCGCTACCTGGAGCCGGAAGAGCTGCCACAGGGCATGGTGCGGGTGGACTTCAACCTGGCGTACAACCCGTTCTGTGCCTACAACGACGCATGGTCGTGCCCGCTTCCGCCGCCAGAGAACCGGCTAAAGGTAGCCATCCGGGCCGGGGAGAAGAGCTTCGAATAGACGGACGGAGGCCGGCCTGGCACCGCTACTCCCTTGGTTTGCTGCGCGGGCCAAAGGGCTCGGGGAGGAAGGGTTCGTCGCGGGCTTTCAGGAAGGCGCCGAAGCCGCCTTCGGCCTGTGCCTTTGCCAGGTGCTCGACGTCCGGGCCGTCGTTCGAGGCCTCCGCCATCGTGGACAGCACACCGTTCATGTTGAGAGCAGCGCGGAGGCCCATCGCATCGAGTCCGTATGTGGTCATCGCTTTGTTCAGGCGGAGCGAGTCCGCAGGGACCTTCGCGAGGCGGAGGGCGAGCGCCCGGGCACGTTCCATGAGCTGGTCGTGTGGGACCACTTCGTTGATCGCCCCTATTCGGAGAGCTTCGTCCGCGTCGAAGTGGTCGCCAGTGAGGGCATAGCGGTGCGCGGTCTTCCAGCCGCAGAGGAGGGCGAAGAGGACCGTGGTGTTCGAGGTCATGCGCACTTCTGGCTGGCCGAAGGTCGCCTGTTCGGACGCGATGGTGATGTCGCAGGCGAGGGAGTACCAGAAGCCTCCGCCAATGCACCAGCCGTTGACGGCCGCGATGATCGGCTTTGGGTGGGCCATGAGGTTCATCATCATGTCGGGGTTGCGCATGGAGGAGTCCCACCACGACTTGAGGTGAGCGCTGGTGGGCAGCCGGGAGCGGTCGCTGTCCCCGGAGATGTCGTAACCGGCGGAGAAGGCACGCCCGGCGCCGGTCACGATGATGCTTCGGACGGTGTCGTCCGCCTTTGCCCTGTCCAGCGCTTCGTGGAACTCCCGCTCCAAGGCTGGCGAGAGCGCGTTGAGCACGTCCGGGCGGTCCAGGGTGATGGTGAGGACGGGACCATCCACTTCGTAGCGGATGTTTTTGTAGTCTGCCATGGCGCTTCCCCCGGCTGGTCTTGTTCGCGGTGGATTCTAGCACCGCTCTGACAGCCGCGGACTCATGGCCTGCCCCGGTCCCGAGCCCCGGCGCGGGTGCCGGGACACGCGCCGGCAGATGCGCTACTGGTCCTCGCCCGGGTAGCGCCAGGGGGCCGCGGATTCGAACGCAGCGCTTGCCCACAGGACCAGGTCGTCGCGGAAACGCGGGCCGATGACCTGGAGGCCGACGGGCAGACCATCGGCGGCGAGGCCCGCCGGGACAGAAGCCGCGGGATGGCCGGTGAGGTTGAAGGGCTGGGTGAAGGCGACGGTCGCCGTAATGGGGACTTCGCGGCCGTTGATCTCGCGGGGAGGGGGACCGGCAGCCGGGAAGGCGGTGGTGGCGTTGACCGGGGCGAGGAGCAGGTCGTATTGCTCGAAGAAGCGCGTGAGGACGAGGTTGACCTGGTGGCGTTCCTGGATGGCGTTGGCGTAGTCGATGCCGGAGAGGTTGCGGCCGTATTCGCCGAGGCGGAGGTAGTTGGGCTCGGCGCGAGCGCGCATGTCGTCGGTCCAGCGTTCGTGCATGGCAGCATCGCCGCTGGCGGCGATGGTGAGCCACGCTTCGGCGGGGTCGGCGAAGCCCGGGTGGGCCTCAACGAGTTCCGCGCCCGTAGCATCGGCGAGGGTCGCGGCGGCCTTCCGGGCGACGGCGGCGATTTCGGGTTCGACCGCGGCATAGCCGAAGTCGGGGGACCAGGCGACGCGGCCAAGTATGCGGGGTTCGCTGAGCGCCGCCTCGTAGTGCCCGGCGGGGGCGTCGAGGGACATGGTGTCCTCAGGGTGCGGGCCGGCGGCGACATCGAGCCAGCGGGCGGCATCGCGGACGGTACGGGTGATGGGCCCGCGATGTGACAGGAAGGCCCAGTGCGACTCTTCGGGCCCGCCGCGCGGGATACGGCCGATGGAGGGTTTGATGCCGAAGGTGCCGGTGAAGGCAGCGGGCAGGCGGATGGAGCCCCCGCCGTCGGAGCTGGTGCCCATGGGGATGATGCCGGCCGCTACGGCCGCGGAGGTCCCGCCACTCGAGCCGCCCGGCGTGCGTTCGAGGTCCCACGGGTTTTTGGTGGCCCCGTAGACGTCGTTGCTGGTGAAGGGCTTGTAGCCGAACTCCGGGGTATTGGTCTTGCCGAGGACAACCGCGCCGGCGGCCTTGAGCCGTGCAACCTGGATCGAGTCGCGGGAGGCCACCTGATCCGCGAAGACGCGGGAGCCCATCGTCAATGGCAGGCCGTCGGCGTCTTCGAGGTCTTTGACGCCGAAGGGGACGCCGGCGAAGCGGCCGGGGTCTTCGCCGCGTGCGATGGCGGCATCGATGGCATCGGCGCGGGCGAGCGCGGCATCGGCATCGACCGCGGTGAAGGCGTTGAGCGGCGGGTTGAGCTCATCGATCCGCTGGAGGGCGTCCTGGACGGATTCGCGCGCGGAGATGTCTTTGCGGCGGACGCGCTCGGCGGTCTG